>PKXB01000140.1 GCA_003133345.1 Hyphomicrobiales bacterium
TCGAGGCCGTTGATGCGCACCAAGAGGCGAGGACGCGGTTTCTTCGTTTGCGCGGCCTTGAGGAATTCCAACGCGGCGGTGCGCGCCTGCGCTTTGCGCTCCGGCGTGATCGAATCCTCGAGGTCGAGGATCACGGCGTCGGCGCCGCTCGCCATCNNGCCATCGCCTTGTCGAGCTTGGCCCCGCCGTCGGCGGGGACGAACAAAAGAGAACGCATCATGTTTGCCGCGTCACTTCGGCCGCATGATGATGAAGGCGTTGCGGTGGCATTCGGCCACCAGCGTGCCGTCCTGCTTGAACGCCTTGTGATGGAATTCGACGATACCGGCGCCGGGGCGCGACTTCGACGCCCGCTTGCTCACGACCACCGTCGTGCAATTGACGGTGTCGCCCTCGAACAGCGGATTGGGGAATTTTACGTCGGTCATGCCGAGATTGGCGATCGTGGTGCCGACCGTCATGTCGGAGACCTGGATGCCGCACATCAGGCCGAGCGTGAACAGCGAGTTCATCAGCGGCTGGCCCCACTCGGTCTCGGTCTCGCAGAAATGCCGGTCGATGTGCAGTGGCTGCGGGTTGAGCGTCATGTTGGAGAACAACATGTTGTCCATCTGGGTGACGGTGCGCCTGTAGCGGTGCTCGTACAGCTTGCCGACCTCGAAGTCCTCGAAATAGAGCCCGCCNNCCAGGATCGACAGAGTTCGCGAATGTCGGTGTCCGGTTTGGCCATATTTTCGGCCCGCGACCTTGAGGCCCGTCATGGCGATCGATTCCATAATAGCCAATGCGTCGGCGCGCGTCGCGGGTGCGATCCGCGACGCGGCGCGTTCGACCGGCGCCAGCTTTGAATATCTGCTGACCGCCGCGCGCATGGAATCCAACCTCAATCCGGCCGCGCAGGCAACGACCTCGTCGGCGAAGGGGCTCTACCAGTTCATCGATCAGACCTGGCTCGCGACCCTCAAGAATGCCGGGCCGGCGCACGGCTATGGCCAGTATGCGGACGCCATTACGCTGAATGCGGACGGCCGTTACGACGTAGCCGATCCGAACCAGCGCGCGGCGATCATGCGCCTGCGCAGCGATCCGATCGTGAGCGCGACCATGGCGGGCGCCTTCACCCAGACCAATGCCGCGCAGCTGGCTGCCGCGATCGGGCGGCAGCCTTCCGAAGGCGAACTCTACATCGCGCATTTCCTCGGCTCCGACGGGGCCTCGAAGCTGATCAACGCCGTGGCGAGCCAGCCGCGCGCCAACGCCGCCGAGCTGTTTCCGCAAGCGGCGGCGGCGAACCCGAGCATATTCCAGAACAGATCCGGCCAGCCGCGCAGCACCAGCGAGGTCTACGCCACGCTGACCGGCCGCTTCGATGTCGCCCGTTCGGTCATGTTTGCACCCACCGTGCGCGGCAGCACCGCGCCAGCCGCTTCTCCCGACATCGCCGGCGTTACGCAGGCCTTCGCGCAAGCCAATGACGTGCCGCTTGCGGTGCCGGTGCCGGTCCCAGCGGCAGCGCCCGCGGCGAGGCCTTTCTTCCAAACCATGTTCAGCGATCGCGGCAACCGAGCGGTGACGCAAACCGTGAGCAATCTATGGACGCCGGCCAGGTCCGACACGCCGGCCGCGCCGTCGCTCATGCTCAATCTGTTCACCGATACGCCGGCCGCACCCCGCAAGCCGGCCGGCGGCAAGATCTGAGACAGAGCGCGCGGCTTACCGCATTGTTAACGGCTCCATAATTTCTATGGTGAACGCTTTGTTAAGCGTCGTCGATTAGGCTTAGCCATGCCGTCGATGTGCACGATGGCTGTCGGTCGCGTCAGGTTGTGCCAATGATTGTCCGTCAGTTTTTGCAGTGGATACGCCATGCTCCGCCCGGCGAAAGGGCCGAGGCCACATCGGCGCTCGCACGCGCCTATCTCTATTCCGATCTGTCGCCCGACGACATCGCCGCTGCTGAAGGCGCGATGATCATGCTGCTCGACGATCCCTCGCCGCTGGTGCGGCGCGCGCTCGCGGACGTGTTCGCCACTTCGCAGAAGGCGCCGCCGGTGGTGGTGCACGCGCTCGCCAACGATCAGCCGGAGATCGCGATGGCGATGCTCGCGCTTTCGCCGCTGTTGCAGGAAGCCGATCTGATCGACCTGGTGGCCACTGCGCAGCCGGCGGCACAGGCCGCCATCGCCAGCCGCGCCATGCTGCCGCGCTCGCTAGCCGCCGCCATTGCCGAAGTCGGATCGGCACAGGCCTGCCTCGCGCTGCTGGAAAATTCCGACGCCGACATCGCGTCGTTCTCCATCGACCGCGTCGTCGAGCGCTTCGGCCATCTGGCGGCGATCCGCGAGCCCGTGTTGGCGCGCGCCGATCTGCCGATGGCGACCCGCCAAGCGCTGCTCAGCAAGCTGTCGCAGACGCTGGCCGGCTTCGTCGCCGGGCGGCAATGGCTGGGCCCCGAACATGCGGAAGACGCGGCGCGCGAGGCCTGCGAGAAGGCGACCGTCGCGCTCGCCGCCGACACGCCTTACGAGGAGGTCAGCCACTTGGTGCAGCATTTGCGCCAGAGCGGACAGCTCACCGCCGGCATGATCCTACGCGCGCTGCTCTCCGGTAATGTGGTGCTGTTCGAGGAGGCGCTGGCGGAATTGTCCGGCGTGCCGATCGACCGCGTCACCAGCTATATCCACGACCGAAATATTTCCGGCCTTAGCGCGCTCTACCGCAAGGCCGGACTGCCGGATACGGCTTATCCGGCGTTCCGCGCAGCGATCGCGGTCATGCGCGAGGGCGCGCTGGTCGGCGAGCGGGGCGGGGCGGCGCGGCTCAAGCGGCGCATGGTCGAGCGCGTTCTGAGTGATTGCGCGGCCGAGCGCGGCCGGGATCTGACGTCGCTGCTGGCGCTGCTGCGGCGGTTCGTGGTCGAGGCTGCGCGCGAGGAAGCGCGCATGTTCTGCGACGATCTGGTCGCAAACGATCATTCGATCGACGCCGGCCGGCTCATCGACGACGCGCGGCTGGTGGCGTAGCGCCACCCGTCATCATCCGCTCCCCCGCCTGCGCGGGGCATGACAGCGGCTATTCCGGCACTATCGACGGGCCCTTGATCTGTGCGAGCACGTCCGGCCGGCCGCGGTTCTCATGCATGAGAAACTCGTCGGTCACCGCGCGCAATCGCTTGGTCAGCGTGGCGGCCAATTCCTTGGCGTCGGAGCGGGAATATTCGCGGTGGATCGCGCGCACCGCATCGACATGCTGATCCACCAGCTTGACCGGAATGCGCGTCACGTCGGGCGTGTGCTCGATCAGCCGGCACAGGCTGTCGGCGGCCAACGCCACCAGGGGAAATCCGAAGGTCGCGGCTTCGCCCTTGATGTCATGGGCGGCGTGGAAGAGCGCGTCCTTGCTCGCCGCGGTGAAGCCGCCGGCGGCGATACTGCGTCGGGCCTGGTCCAGCCGTTCGCATTCGGAGTCCATCCAGGATGAGAATTCCGTCGACAGGTCGGCCAGCGCCTTTTCCGCGCGCGCGACCGGATCCTCTCCGGGCGGCAGCGGCTTGACGCTGACCACCTTGCGCAGCTTGTTTTCCGGCTGAATGACCTCGTGATCGCCGTAAGTAGCGACTGCTGCCGAATTCTTTTTAGGGGGGGCCATGGTGCTTTGCCTTGTCAGCCTTGGGAGCGGACTTTTTCAAACAAGGGAGCTTGCTTGATGATGTCGGCCTTGCCGCCTTTGCGGCGCTCGGTGCCGACATAATTCGGATTGACGTTACGGCGGCGATCGGGACCGAAATAGGTCTTGGTCTTGATGAACGGGCGCGGATTGGCGACCACGTTGACGATGCGCTGATAGAGGCCCTTGGCCGAGATCGGCTTGGCGAGGAATTCGGTGACGCCGGCATCGCGCGCCGAGACCACGCGTTTCTTTTCCGAATGCCCGGTGAGCATGATAATCGCCACGTAAGGATTAGAGTTAGCGCCCGGCTGGCGAATCATCTGGGTGAGTTCGAGCCCGTCGAAGATCGGCATCGCCCAATCGGTGATCACGATATCCGGGGTGTGGTGGGTGAAGGCTTCCAGGCCGGCCGCGCCGTCTTCCGCCTCATGCACTTCGCGCGCGCCGAAGCCGTGCAGCAGCGTGCGCAGCATCCGGCGCATATGGGCGTTGTCGTCGATGACGAGGAAACGCAGGCGGTTGAATTCGATGCGGACCATGGTGCCCCGGGCCTCGGACCTTGAGCCCGATACCGTCCGNNATTGTTGGGGGTAGGCGTTGCTCTCACACGGCTCCGGCATGAAGACCATTTTGATACCGACCGAGGATCACGACGCGATGCCGGCGGTTCTCGAAGCCGCCCGGCTGGTTGCCCGCGAATTCGACGGCTACATGGAAGGCTTCGCGGTCCGGCCTTCGCTCGCGACCTATGTGACGGTCGAGCCGGTCAGCAGTCTGGCGATCTCCGGCGCATTCGACGCTGACAGCGCGCCGCAGGCACGCGCCGAGTTCGAAGCCTTCATGCAGGCCCATNNCGGCCGCGTCTTCGATCTGATCGCGCTCGGCCGGCCGGGGCCCGAGCCGCAAAATCCCCGCATGCCGCCATTGGAAGCCGCGCTGTTCGAAAGCGGCAGGCCGGTATTGATCGTGCCGCCGACCGGGCCAAAGACAATCGGACGCAACGTGCTCGTTTCATGGAACCGCAGCACCGAACAGGCGCACACCAACGCCTTCGCGCTGCCGTTGCTGCGCCTCGCCGACAAGGTGACGGTGTTCACTGTGGAAGGCGGCACCATAACCGGACCGTCGGGCGAGGAGGCCGCGCAGCACCTGCGCCGGAACGGCATCAAAGCAACGGCGTTGACGGTCAAGGCTGGCGCCCGCACCGGCGGAGAAGCGACCGGCGAAATCACGCTCGAGCATGCGGCCTCACTTGGCTGCGACCTCCTCGTCAAGAGCGCCTTCACGCAGAGCCGGTTGCGCCAGATGATCTTCGGCGGTGCGACGCGTCACATTCTCGCAAACGCGACCTTGCCGGTCTTCATGGCGCACTGATAAGCCTGTCGGCCGCACGAGAGCAGGACCTCAGTCATTTGTCGAACGGGCCCGACCAAAGCAAAAGCCCCACCGGGCCCGCAGCCGCGAAATATTCGGCGTTCCTGACCGTATTCCCCTCGATCATGCTGCCGATGTTCCTGGCGGTGGTGGATCAGACCATCGTCGCCACCGCGTTGCCGGCGATCGCAGCCTCCACCGGCCAATTCGAGCGGGCGTCATGGATCGTCGTCTCTTACCTGATCGCATCGACGATCGCGGCGCCGATCTACGGCCGGCTCGGCGACGCGTTCGGCCGCCGCCGGCTGATGTTCGCGGCGCTCGCCGTTTTCATTATCGCGTCGCTGCTGTGCGCGGCCTCGCCCAGCATCGAGCTGCTGACGCTGGCCCGCGTGCTGCAAGGCCTGGGCGGCGGCGGGCTGATGACGCTGTCGCAGGCGCTGATCGGAGAAGCATTCCCGCCGCGCGAGCGGGCGCGCTACCAAGGTTACCTCGCCGCGGTCGCGGTCTGCGCCAATACATTTGGACCGGTCGCCGGCGGCTATCTGACCGAGCACTTCGGCTGGCAGTCGATCTTTCTCGTCAACCTGCCGATCGGGCTGGGCGCGGTCGCGCTGACCTGGCGGCTGCCCAGTCCGAAGATGGAGCGGCTGGCTTGGCGCGCCGACCCGGGCGGGCTCATCCTGTTCACGGTGTTCGTGGCGACGACGCTGCTCTCGCTGGAGCAGGTTCAGCACGTCAATCTGAGTGCGCTGCCGCTGGGCGCCGGCCTGTTCGCGGCGGGCTTGGTGGCGCTGGGGTGGCTGATACGCCATGAGAACCGGACGCCATCGCCGCTTATTCCGCTTGGGCTGTTGCGCCAGCCGGCGATCTGGCACAGCGACGCCTTGGCTGCGTGCCACGGCGGCGCCTTGGTTTCCTTGATCACGTTCCTTCCGGTTTACCTGCAAGTGGTGCGGGGGGCTTCGCCGTCGGAGACCGGCTTCATGCTGGTCCCGCTCACCATTGGAATCGGAACCGGATCGCTGCTGACCGGCCGGCTGGTCAACAAGACCGGATTGACCACGGTCTACCCGATCGTTGGTCTTTCGCTGGTCACCGCGAGTTTCATAGTTCTCGCCGTTTGGGCGTCCGCGCTCGGCACGTCCGCGCTTGCCGGCCTGCTGCTATGCATTGGGCTGTGCATGGGAACGGTGATGGGGGTCGTGCAGGTCAGTGTGCAAAGCGCCGCGGGCCTGTTGCGCCTCGGCGAAGCAGCCGCCTCGGTGCAGTTTTCGCGTTCGATCGGCGCCGCCTTCGGGACCGCGCTGGTGGCGACCGTATTGTTCGCCTACCTCGCCATCAGGAATCCGGAAGCGGCCCGCATCTTCACGACGATGGTCAAACATGCAGACGTCGGAACCTTGCTGCCGTCCGGTCAGCAGGCCGCCATCCAAGCCGATATTAGGGAAGCGTTTCGTGCCGCTTTTCTGACCATGGCGGCGTTCACGACGGCGGGCTTTTTCTTCGCGCTGACCAATCCGCTGCGTCGAATCTGACCCTTAAGCCTTCAACAGGCTCGCCATGATGCGATCGCGCGTCAGCGGCAGATCGCGGATACGCGCGCCGAGCGCATGCGAAACCGCGTTGCCGATCGCCGCGGCGGTGGGGCCGGCGGTCACTTCGCCGACGCCGAGCGGCACCTCGTCCTTGGTATTGATCAGCTCGATGTCGATCACCGGCACCTCGCTGAATTTCAGCACCGGATAGGTCTCCCAATCGATCGAGCTCACGCCGTTGTCGAACCGCACTTGCTCCTTGAGCACCCAGCTCGCCGACTGGATGATGCCGCCTTCGAGCTGATTGATCACGCCGTCCGGATTGATGACAAGCCCGGCGTCGGTCGCGCACCACACGTGCGCCAGACGGATTTCCTCGTCGACGTCGAGCTCGACGACCACGGCGGAGTAGGCGGCCCGGTTCTTATAGCGCGCAAAGGCGACGCCGCGGCCATGGCCGGCGCCGCCCGGCGTTCCCGCTTTCCAGCCGGCCATGGCGGCGACCTTCTCGATCACCGCGCGCGCGCGTTTATCGGCGGTGATCGACAATCGGTAAGCGACCGGATCCTGGCCGGCGCGCTCGGCCAGCTCATCGATGCAGCATTCCAGCGCGAACACGTTCGGCATGGCGCCGAGACTGCGCAACGCCGAGGTGCGCACCGGTGTTTCCGTCACCAGATGATGGACGATGCGCTTGGCCGCGATGTCGTAGAGCGGCTCGGCATTGCGGGTGGCGCCGCCGCCATTGGCTTCTGGCACGTCGTTCGGCGGCGGCTCCGGCGGTGGATTGGGCAGCGCAACAGCGCCCAGCAGAACGCCGCCGGCGCCGGGGCGCTTGTTGTGCGTGCCGCTCCAGATTTCCTGCGTCCAGTCGGTCGGCTTGCCGGCGTCGTCGAGCAAAGCGTGGACCTTGACGATCATCGCCGGGGTTTTCGGCTCGTAGACGAACTCTTCCTCGCGCCGCCAGCGCACGCGGATCGGCTTGCCCGGCATCTGCATGGCGATGATGGCGGCGTCGGCGGCGGCATCGTCGGCGCCGTTGTGGCCGTAACAGCCCGAGCCCTGCACGTGGTGCACGATGATGGCTGAGGCATCGAGGCCGAGCGCTTTCGCCAGTGCAGCGCGCAATGGAAACACGCCCTGGCAATGCGTCCATACCGTCAGATGGCCGTCGCGATATTCCGCCAAGCCGCAGGAGGGCGAGATCGAGGCGTGCGCGAGATAGCCGCGGCTATAGGTGGCCTCGAAGCGCTGGCGGCCTTGGCCGCCGCCCGGTTCCGGCGCCCCGAACACGCGGTCGATCCACGGCCGTTGCAGCAGCCAGGAGGCCTCCGCTTGCAGCGCGGTCGGCGTCTCGACGTTTTGCCAGGTCACGTGATTGACCGCCGCGGCGCCCGCCAGATCGACGGCGGTCTCGTCAGTGCCGACGATGGCGAGAAAATTGCCGTGACGGACGAACTCGACCGGCGCCTTGGCGGCGCGCTTGATCGCCTGCTCATCGATGGCGCCGATGCTGGCGCCGCGGTTGGGCTGGCGCACCACCCGCGCATGCACCATGCCGTCGAGCACCATATCGTGGATGAACACGGCCTTGCCGAAAATCTTGTCCGGCAGGTCGAGGCGCTCGCTGCTTTCGCCGATCCGCTTCATGTCGGCGACCGACTTGCGCGCACCGCTGCCGGTCGCCTTGACGGCCAGATTCACCGCGCCGGCGAGCGTCCAGTAATCCTGGCCGGTCGGCGCGTTATTGCGCAGGATGCCGCCGTCGCGGATGGAAAGCTCAGCTGTCGCGCAGCCGATGATTTTGGCCGCCTGATCGAGAAACAGCGCGCGCACGTCGGCGCAGGCCTGCCGCATGGCGACGCCGCCGAATTGGATCGACTGGCTGCCGGCGGTGTAGCCCTCGTTCGGCGTGCGCTCGGTGTCGCCGGAGCAGATGACGATGCGCGCCATGGCCACATCAAGCTCGTCGGCGGCGATCTGCGCCATGGCGGTGAGCACGCCCTGGCCGAGTTCGACGCGTCCGGTGCCGATGCCGACCTTGCCGGGCGAGGGGAACGATACCCAGCGATCGAGGCTCGGATTGTCGGCGAGCGGGCCGGGAAGCGGCGCGTTCATGGGAGGATTCCGATCTTGCGCATGATCTTATCCGAAAACCGGTTCCCATCCCCGATCGGAGTCGAGGACATGCTTTTCGGGATCATGCGCGTACTCCCGCGCGCAGCTGCGCCGCCGCCTTTGCCACCGCCCGCATGATGCGATTATGCGTTCCGCAGCGGCAGATATTGTCGTCGAGCGCCGCGGCGATTTGCGCGCGCGTCGGCGACGAATTTTTGTCGAGCAGCGCCTTGGCCGTAATAATAATGCCGGAAAGGCAGTAACCGCATTGGCCGGCCTGCTCGTCGATGAAGGCCTGCTGCAGCGGGTGAGGGCGCTCGGGCGTGCCCAGCCCCTCGATCGTGGTGATTTTCTTGCCGGCGACGCTCCACACCGGCTTGGCGCAGCATTTCTCAGGCTGACCGTCGATCAGCACCATGCAGCAGCCGCACTGCTCGAGCCCGCAGCCGAACCTTGTGCCCATCAGGCCGAGTTCGTTGCGCAAGATATTGAGCAGCGGCGTCTCTTCATTGTCGAGCGAAACGCTGACCGGCTTTCCATTGACGTGAAAATCGAATTTTTTCGCCATTCGCCGTTCTCAAAATCCGAATTGCTCGCGCAGGATGCGTTCGTCGAGATTGTGGCCGGGGTCGAACAGCATGTTGAGCGACACGGCATGGTCCATCTCGACATCGACGCTGCGCACCGAGCGCACCTCGTCGGAATCGGCGACCGCGGCCACCGGCCGCTTGTCGCCGTCCTGTACTTCGATGGTGACCTTGGCCTTGTCGGGCAGCAGGGCGCCGCGCCAGCGCCGCGGCCGGAACGGGCTGATCGGCGTGAGCGCGAGCAGCGGAGCGTTGATCGGGATGATCGCGCCCTGCACCGACAGGTTATAGGCGGTGGAGCCGGCCGGCGTCGCCAGCAGCACGCCGTCGGCGACCAGCTGGGCCAGCCGCTCCTGACCGTCGATCAGGATGCGCAGGTGCGCGGCCTGCGCGCTCTGGCGGAACAGCGACACCTCGTTGATGGCGCGATGCTCATGCATGCGCCCGGCGGAATCGCGCGCGCGCATCACCAGCGGGTGGATGATGGTGATTTGTGCGGCGGTGAGTCGCTCGATGAGATTGTCGATGGAGAAATCATTCATCAGGAAGCCGACGGTGCCGCGCTGCATGCCGTAGATCGGCTTGCCGGAATTCATGAACTTGTGCAGGGTTTGCAGCATCAAGCCGTCGCCGCCGAGCGCTACGATCACGTCGGCGTCCTTCGGCTCAACATTGCCGTAGCGCCCTTGCAGCCGCTCATAGGCCTCGCGCGCCTCCGGCGTCGAACCGGCGACGAGGGCAATGTGCTTAAAACGCTGGGGCGGGCGGCTCATTGGGGCCAACTCTTAAGGACTGCACTATGGAACGCGCGGTGCTCGTCTATACGACTTGGCCCTCGATTGTCGAGGCGGAGGCGGCTGGCCGCAAAATCGTCGAGCGGCGGCTGGCGGCTTGCGTCAATATCCTGCCCCGTGTGTAGCCAATTTCCCAGTTAGGCGGGCCTCTTCAGAGGGGCTGCAGTCGTGGCGGCCACTCGGATGCACTTTTCGCGTCTAGTAGGGGCGCCGACATCTGATAGCGATGTCGGCTATTGCCCCGATAACGGACATTCAAAGTTGGCGTCGCAATGTCCGTTAAGTGCCATTAACGACATTTTGCAGCGCAGAAAAGAGCGAGCCTTTTCGCCGTCTCCGACGAGCCACCCAATGGCACTCGATGCCAGGAGCGGGCGCCGTCCACCACATCAATAGCGACGTCCACCATCCGACATTCTTGCGCTCCCGAAATTCGGGAATCATTTATATGACCATCCTCGCGCAACTTGCCGCTGACGATGTGCTGGACAGCGCTTACGAGTGGCTGTGTCGGTGGAGGCGGGACGATTCGGCTAGCACTACGATGCGGGTGGATTTCAGCCCTGAACATGAACCGCTCGCGCCGAGATTTCTTGGAGCGGGTGCGTTGAGGAAGACTGCTGACGAAAAAATCGGTGAACCAACTCACGACTGGCTGTCCAGCACCTCACCCACCCGCGCGATTACGCTATCCCAGTCGCCGGCACTCGGTTGCCTGAACAATCGTGCGGTCGGATACCACGGGCTATCATCGCGACCGGTTAGCCAGCGCCATTCACCTTTGAACGGCAGAAGGATAAAGGCTGGCTTTCCCATCGCGCCAGCGAGGTGCGCTACGGCGGTGTCAACTGAGATGACCAGATCGAGAAGCGAAATAACTGCGGCAGTATCAGCGAAATCATCGAACTCGCGGCCGAGCGCGGCGACTTGCGGCAGGCTTTCCAGAGTGCGCAAGTCCGCATCCCGCACTTCGCGCTGCAGGCTCACCCATTTAATGCGCGATCCCGCTAGCAACGGCGCTAAGCGGCTCAATGCAATCGAGCGGTTGTGATCGTTCTTGTGCGTCGAGCTACCCGACCAAGCGATCCCGATACGCAAAGAATTCGCCCCCGCAATGCGAACGCTCCATTTCTTCACGCGGCCGGCGGAAGGACGAACGTACGGTATGTCGAATGGCACCGTATCCAGCGTCGTTTTGAACGCGAGCGGAAGGCTGAGCAGCGGACAATGCAGATCGAACGGCGGCAGCGATTCGTCCTGGTCGATGATGGCGGAAACGCCGCGGAGATTCGACAGCAGAGCCTTCAGGCTGCCTTGAACTTGAAGCACAACCGTGGCGCGGCGCGCCGTGACGAGGGGCACATAGCGAACGAACTGGATTGTGTCTCCGAAGCCCTGCTCGGCGTGTAGCAGGATTGTCTTGCCTGCAATACTATCCTCTCCCGACCACATCGGTTGCGGAAAGTCCCGCCGGCCGGCACTCATTCGACGTAAGCGCCATTCGTACTCACGCCAGCCCCTTTCAAAATCGCCCTCCGCCAGCCAGATCAGGCTTCTATTCCAATGCGCATCGGCTTGGTCGGGCATGAGGGTGAGGGCGTGCTCATAGCTCGACAGCGCGTCGGCCGGCCGCAGCAGGTCCCCGAGAGCATTGCCGCGATTGATCAAAGCCTCAATGTAATCCGACTTGAGAGCCAGCGCCTGGTCAAAGTAAGTCAACGCCTCGGCAGGGCGATTGAGGTCCAAGAGTGCATTGCCGCGGTTGTTTAGGACTTCGGCTTGGGCGGGATTGAGCGCCAGTGCTCGGTCGTAGCATGCCAACGCCTCGATCGGTCGCTGCAGATCGCGTAACGCGTTGCCGCGGTTGGAGAGCAATTCGATGTGATTCGATTGTAGCGCGAGTGCCTTATCGTAGCTCACCAGCGCCTCGACCGGGCGTCGCAACTCCATCAGCATGTTGCCGCGATTGAAAAGGACTTCGAAGTGGCGAAGCCCGAGCGTCAGCGCCTGGTCGTAGCTCGCAAGCGCGTCCGCAGGACGCCGCAATTCGCTGAGAGCGTTGCCGCGGTTGAACAGTGCCTCAGCGTTGTCCGGCCGAGCCGCGACGGCCTGATCGTAGCTCACCAGCGCCTCGGCCGGGTGTCGTAATTCCATCAGCACATTGCCGCGATTGACCAATGCCTCGACATGGGCGGGATTATGTGCCAGTGCCCTTTCAAGGCTGGCGAGTGCTTCAGCGGGACGCCCCAGCTTCTGAAGCGCGACGCCACGATTGACCAGAGCATGGCTGTGGTCCGACTTTAGCGCGATAGCTTGGCCGTAACTCGCCACCGCTTCTTCCAGACGACCGAGGCCGACCAGTGTATTGCCACGGTGGAACAGCGCTTCAAGGTGATCCGGCTTTAGCGCGAGTGCGTTGTCAAAGCTTGCAAGCGCCTCGTCATTCCGCTGGAGCGCGCCGAGGACACGGCCGTGGTTCGAATAGGCATCGGCTGACCTGGCGCCGGTCGCTAGCGCCCTTGCGATTAGCGCTAGAGCTTGGGACGACCGGCCGCGCTGGTGCATCAGAACGCCGAGCAAATGCAGCGCATCAAAATGATCTGGCTTGGCCTCGAGAATGCCGCCATAGAGGCGTTCAGCCTCCCCGAGCTGGCCTTGTCGATGTAGGCGCGCCGCCTGCTGGATGGCTTGCGGTAAAGTGAGCGATTTTAACAAAGGCGATCCGAGCATGCGCTCCATCTTAAGCGATTCGCACCCACAATGACGTAATGCCGAGAACGCGCCTCAAGTAATCGTTCCATATCGAATGCAATTCGCATCAAAGGTTGGCGTGGCGTATCGACACACGGATGATCTCGCCCAGCACAACATGCCATCAACGAATACAGCTCCATTTGGCTCGAAGACCGCTTCGAGTCGATGGCGTTGATAAAGTCGACGCTTGACGGGTTGGGCTCTTTATTTAGCAGCTTGGCGGCCATTTTCGTTTCTTGACCTCGTCGCTACTTATTAAGGGATTTGTTCTCACGGCTACTTAGGCTCAGGCAAGATCAGCGACTGACGTGTTCGATGGTGGCCGCCAGAGCCGGCTCGCCAGCGTCTTAAGGTTCTGCACGATGGCAGCGAGGTGGAACTCGTCCCGCGCACCAGAGAGGCCTCGCAGGCGCATGCGCTCGAAGAGGTGATGGGTCTTCAGGTGCGCAAAGCAGACAATTTGTTGGGTCAAACCGAGGATTGCCGAAGTGCTCAACAATTGCGGCATTGCGCTACATGAAGGACCCGGTTCGACGATGCGCTAAAGAGCTGCGAAGCCCTCGCCCAGCAGGCTGGTTTTGCTCAGGGGCCACACCTTGGCAGAGCTACACGCGCTCGGCCGATTCTACGAGGCGCTGCAAGGCGACTGCGCCTCTCGCGGCAGAATGAACGGCGAAGGCCAATACCGCCGTTCAGCCGCGGATCGCTGCCATTGAGGAAAATAGAAACATGAATGTGTTCATCTCTTCGTCGGCTCCGACGATTTTGACGGGCGGTTCCTCACGACACCATGTGTTTCTGAACAATTCTAGCGCCGACCTGCAGCGATTCAAATTTCGCTCGATCCAGATCATCTTGCGAAACATGTTCAAGGCCAATTCTACCGGATTGGGGCCGGCGGTCTTGATCTGCGAATCGTCGCAATAGTCCGAAACCGTCGTCACGAAGGGAAACACCGAATGGACATTCAGAGCGCCGCTATGCGAGAGCTGCCGTAGGAAGAGATCATAAGGTAGGTCAACATTAGTATAAGCACTCAAGGCCTTATGGACCTTCCGCTTTGAGTTACCATTCACAATGTAGGCGGTCGAGCCGGCAAACTCGACGCCGCACAGATTCATGACTTCGATGTCGATTTTTTTCTCACCTAAATCCCGGCGGCGTTTAACAAGCTCGAACATCGTCAGCATGTTCGCTATGCAGATGTCGGTGAACAAGATGTCCCAGTCCAAATACTTAATGCGTTCGAGCAACATATCGATGAGCGTGCAGGTGCGCGCGCCGAAAGCCGCGTCGTCTTCCATGATGAGATAGGTCTTGTCGTCGCCCAGATGCTGGCCCATGAGAATCTGATGGCTGAGGAAGCACCCCTTCTCAGCCGGCTTGGCCGCCCCGGCGATGTTGTTTCTCTCGACGTAAGCCTTGTCGATTGCTGGGAAGCAAGTGAGCGTCCAACCCGGCTTTTTGTAAGCTGCGAAATTCTTTTCAATGTGAAGCCTGCGGTCTTCGGCCGAGTCCAGATTGATGTAGAAGCAATCCATGGCAGTAATGCAGTGCGGTTGGAAAATCAGACACGTAATCCTACGAAAGCGATTGTTAATTAAGGGATAATGGAGGGACCTAAGGGTGTTCCCGCCTTCGGTGCTTCGCCACTTCGGGATGGCTGCTTCGGGTCAATCGCTGCCAATCCTTTCGGCCTGCGGACCGATCCTTGTCCGTTGTTAGTCCAATAGCAGACGTCATGCGTGCGGTTGGCATGCCCTCATGCATCATTATCACGCCGGGGATGATCTCGCACTACTGGTGGGAGGGCAAAATCGAGCGGGCCGAGGAAGTGGTGATGATCATCAAGACCCGCGCCACGCTGGCCGAGCAGGTCACGGCGGCGGTAAAGGAATTGCACAGCTATACCACGCCGACGGTCATGATATTGCCGGTGGAAAGCCTCGACCCGGCCTATCACCGGTGGCTCGTGAAAGAGACGGGCGCCTAATCGCTGTCCGTGCAGCGAGTGCGGTCTTACTCCCTCTCCCCTTGGGGGANNCCCATGGGAGAGGTGAAGCAGAAGACGCGACTTAGTAGCTGCCCGTGCCGTCGATCACGGCCTTGAGCTGGATATATTCCTGGCAGTCGGTGTTGCCGCACAACAGCTTCACCTTTTGCAGATCGTCCTCGGCCTTGAGCCGGTTGCCCTGTTCCATCTGCCACATGCCGTAATAGGACCAGGTGCGTGTGTGGTTGGGATCGGATGCGAGCGCCTTTTCGTACCAGACCTTGGACTGATCGTAGTTGCCCATCCGGCGGAACGAGTAGCCGATATAGTTGGCGACGTCGGGATGCTCGTCATGGCCGAGCGCATGCAGGGCGGCGATCCCAGTCTGGTAGTTGCCGGCGAGGATCAACTGGCGGGCGGCGCGGTAGTCGCGGAGGAATTTCTCTTGCGCCAGCTGCTGCTCCTGCTGCTCGATCATGTTGCTCTTCTTTTTCTTCTTCTTGCCGTCGTCATCGGTCGTCGGGTACGGCGTGTCGGTGCCCATGGCATGGACGGTGACCGGCTTGATGCTCACGGCGGTTACGAGCAAGGCGGCGGCGGCGAAAAGGCCGATGTGGCGCAGCGCTTGGGTCGGGGTCATGGTGGAACGTCTCCTGTAGGGGCTCGGACTTCAGAATACGACGAATCGTGCCGATGTGAAAAAACAATCTGTGATCGGGGTCTAGTCCCATTTGTTACAAAAAATTTAGCCGCGTCACGATCCCGCCCGGTTTCTGACACTGGCCGGTACCGCTGTTTGAATGGGCGATAACGGCGCGCTTCAGAGCGGGTTCAGTGCCGTGCGCGCATCCTGTGGACAACGATCGGCGCCAAGCCGGTCGGCCGAACAACCCCAGGGTTCGCGGCACCCCGATTGAGATGAGGATTACGTCCATGTTCAACAAACTCGCTGCCGCCGTCATAGCGGTGAGCCTGATCGCCGGCTCGGCGCTGGCGCAAACTTCTGGAAGCATTGGCACGCCCACTGTGCCCGCCAGCACCAGCCAGCCGGCGGTGAAAGCCGACACGGCCAAGTCCACCACTGAGGCGAGCGTGAAGCACGCCGGCAAGACGACCAAGCACGCGGTCAAGATGGTGAAACACCGCAAGCACTTCGCGCATGCGAAACACGTCAAGCAGGTGAAGCACGCCAAGCACATGAAGCGTCCGGCCAAGATCAAGACGATCGGCTGAACCGACATTTGATGGTTGCATGACGAGCAAGCGCTGCCGGTGGCGGCGCTTGACTCGTTCGCCTATTCAAGGGAACATTTTACCGTGCTGGTTCCCCGGGTGACTCTGGGGACGAAAGAGGGAACACGGATTCCGCCGGTTCGTCCTTTGCGAATTCGCAGAAGTCCGTGGCTGCCCCCGCAACTGTAAGCGGCGAGCCCGCGTCCGCATGGCCACTGGGAAACCGGGAAGGCCGGACGCAACTGAGCAACGACCCGCGAGCCAGGAGACCTGCCAGCGCGGTCACCCAACCGGTGGACGGGGCGTCCATACGGAGCGGTCTTTCGCAGCGGTGACGACAATGCCGGTGCGAAGCCGTGAGAGCAGCCTCTCCCACGACATTGCACACGTGAGCATCGCGCGTCGTCGTATGCGTGCCGCTTAGCGTGTCCTTCGCATCGGGCTTGGTCTCACCCGATGCGTCCGCCTTCGCGCGGGCGCAAACGAAGGAGCGTTGCGTCGTGGGAACGAAACGAAGGATCTGCGGCGCGCTGTTCGCGCTGACGAGCTTAACGGCAACCGCCGCGCAAGCGCAAAGCAACACCGAGGTGCTGCCCGCGATCGATGTCTGGGCGAGCCGCACCGGTACCGGATTTATCGGCGCATCCACCAGCACGATCACCGCCGAGGACATCGCGCGTTCACCCGGCACGACGCTTCAGGAATTGTTGTCGCAAGAGGTGGGTGTCCAAACCATCAGCACGACCAGCGGTCAGAACGGCGCCGGCACGACGGTCGACCTGCGCGGTTTCGGCGCGACGGCGGTCTCGAACACGCTCGTTTTGCTCAACGGACGCCGGCTGACCGACATCGATCTGTCCGGCATCGATTTCAGCACGATCTCGCGCGATAGCATCCAGCGCATCGAAATCACTCGCGGCAACAGCGGCGCGGTGCTTTACGGCGACGGCGCCGTCGGCGGCGTCATCAATATCATCACCAAGACCGGCGTGGCGCAGCCGCCATCCGGGCGCGTCGAAGCCAGCTTCGGCTCGTTCAACCAGCGCGAACTCAATGCGTCCGCCGCCGCGTCGCAGGGCCCGTTCGCGGTTTCGGTGTTCGGCAACGGAGTCAATTCGGACGGCTATCGCGTCAACGACTATGTGCGCCAGCGCAATGCGGTCGGCGACCTACGCTACACCGGCGATGAGGGCAGCGCCTGGCTCAATATATCCGGTGATGAGCAGCATCTCGGCTTGCCGGGCGCGCGACTGGTGACGCTGACCTCGAGCGAACTCGCCACCGACCGGCGCGGCGCCACGACGCCGGACGCGTTTTCCAGCAAGACCGGCGGCAGCCTGACGCTGGGAGTGTCGCGGATGATCGGAACGAGCGTCGAACTAATCGTGGACGGCAATCTGCGCCGCAAGGATCAAACGATCTTTTCCACGTTGTTCGATTCCGACACCTCGGATATTCGGACCCTCAACACCGCCTCGCTGACGCCGCGGGCGAACATCAACACCCAATTGTTCGGCGTGCCCAACAAGATCACCACCGGCATCGATTATTACAATTCCACGCTCGAAGCCAAGCGCAGCGTCGCTCTCACCGACCCGCCGTACCACACCTACGATCTCAACCAGCAAGCGGCGGCGATCTATTGGCAGCAGACGGTCGGTGTGCTGCCGACGACCGATATTTCCTTCGGCGCGCGGTTGCAGCAAACTCGCCTGTCGGCCCGC
The DNA here is from genome assembly GCA_003133345.1 of Hyphomicrobiales bacterium. Taxonomy (GTDB): domain Bacteria; phylum Pseudomonadota; class Alphaproteobacteria; order Rhizobiales; family Xanthobacteraceae; genus Pseudolabrys. The sequence continues at coordinate 17,785 of PKXB01000140.1, forward strand.
GACCGCTACGATTCGACGGCGCCGGGGGGCGCGTTCGACGTCCAAGCGACGCCGCTCGATTCCATCGAGATGCAGCACGCTTTGCATCTCGGCTTCGAGCAGCGCTTTTCGCCGATGTTCGCGGTGTTCGGGCGCCTCGCGCGCAGTTTCCGCACTCCGAACGTGGACGAGCGCATCGGCGTGAACGCCTTCCCGGTCGATTTCAATCTGAAGACCCAGACCTCGCGCGACATCGAGGGCGGCGTACGCGGGCGCTTCGGCGCTCTCGAATGGCAGTCGAGTGTGTATGAGATGCTGCTCAACAACGAGATTCTGTTTATTCCGTTTCCGCCGATCGGCGCCAACATCAACCTCGATCCGACGCGCCGCGTCGGTGTCGAGAACAGCGCGACGCTGCGGCTGTCCGACATCCTGCGCTTGAAGGGCGGGCTGACCTATACCCGCGCCACCTTCCGCGAGGGGATGTATGCCGGCAACGACATTCCGCTGGTGTCGCGCTGGACCGGCAATCTTGGGCTGACCTGGGACGTCTATCCGAAGTTCGCCGTGTTCGATGCGGTCGTGCGCTACGTCGGAGAGCGGCGCATGGACAACGATCAGGCTAATTTCCAGCCGATGATTCCAGCTCACACCACGTTGGATCTCCGCCTCGGCGGCGAGATGAAGAACCTGTTCTGGTCGTTGTCGGTGCAGAATCTATTCAACGTTCTTTACTTCGATTACGCCGTCGCGAGTTCCGCGACGTATGGCCGCTACAATGCTTATCCCCTGGCCGGACGGACCTACATGGTGAAGGTCGGCGCCACGTTTTGAAAACGGCGCTAGCGCGGCCATCCTCCAGCCGCGCCAGCGTTCGTGAATCCTGCTAGGTTTCACCCGTCACAATTCCGGAGGGCGAATCATGCCGATGTTGCGGAGCCTCTTTGCAGCCGTTTTCCTCTCCGCGCTTGTGCTGCCCGCGCTGGCCGCCGACGATATCCTCGACGCCATCGATGCGGCCCGCAAAGCCTATCAGGCGGGCGACATGGCAGGCGCCAAGCAGTCGCTCGATCTTGCCTCGCAGCTGGTCGGGCAGAAGAATGCCGAAAGCTTCGCGGCGCTGTTGCCGGCAGCGCTGCCGGGCTGGAAAGCCGAGCAGGCCGAGACCACGTCGGTCGGCGTCACCGTGTTCGGCGTTACTTCGGCGAGCCGCCGCTATACCGGTCCCGACGGCCGCGACGTAGAGGTACGCATTACCGGGGACTCGACGCTGGTCGTGCAGTTTGCGCAGTTCCTGATCAATCCGACGATCGCTGGCGCCATGGGCAAGCTCATCCGCGTCGGCGACCAGCAGGCGCTGCAGACCCACGAAGGCTCGATCAATATGGTCGTCGCCAATAAATTTCTGGTCACCGTGGATGGCTCGGCCGACGCCGCATCGAAGCTCGCCTATGCCCATGCGGTGGACACGGCCAAGCTGTCGAAGATGTAAAAGTTAAAACGGTTCCCACATCGCCGGCACCAGTTCATAGCCGGTGCCGCTCCTGACGATGTGGCCGCAGGCCGGGAACGGGAAGTGATAGGCCTCGACCAGCATGCGGTCGGCCGCCGCGCGGTCGAGCATGTCGGTGCGCGTTTTCATCGCCTGCGGCCCATCCATGTCATAGCTCGGCTGCCATTCCGGGTGGCGTACGAACAGCCACGGCTCGCGCGCGGTGTCGCTCATCGCCAGCATCGATTGATTGCCGGAATGGATCGCGAAGGCGGTATGGCCGGGCGTGTGGCCGAAAGCGGGAACCGAGACGATGCCGGGTGCGACCTCGGCGCCGGGCTGGAACGGCCGCACCTCCTTAGCGATGTCCTTGAAGATGCGCCGCGCGTTGAGGAAATAGCGATGCACCGCGCCGGTCGATTGCGCCATGGTGCCGTCGTCCATCCAGAATTTCCATTCCGGCTCCGGCACAAGAATTTCGGCATTGGCGAATACCTTGTCGCCGTCCTTGGTCTTGATGCCGTCGATGTGGTCGGGATGGAAATGCGAAATGAGGATGGTGTCGATGGCGTCCGGCTTAATGCCGGCGGCGGCGAGATTGGCATTCATGAAGCCGGCGGTGTCGGTGATCTGGCCGGCAGTGCCGGTGTCGATCAGCACCAGCCTGGCGCCGGTGTTCACCAGCAGCGCGGTGAACGAGATCGGCAGCACGCTCGGCGGCAAGAAGCCGGCAGCAAGCGCTTCATTCACCGCCGCCGCGCTGGCATTGCGCACGAATTTGTCGTCGATCGGCACATACCAGATGCCGTCGTAGAGCGCGGTGAGCTGGTAGTCGCCGAGTTTGTAGCGGTAGACGCCGGGGCCTTGCGCCTTGGCCGTGGGCGCGGCGGCGCGTCCTTGCACCGGCAGTGCGGCGCAGCCGGCGGCAAGCAGGGGGCCGGTCAGAAATGAGCGGCGGGAAAACGCGGACATGGGCTCCCGTTTCACCGATGAGCGAGGCATTTGTTCGGCGGGCGAGGCTCCAAATGTAAACACCGCCGCCATCAGATATTTCAGATCAATCGGTCTTGATATTGTTTTCCTTCACGACCGGTCCCCACAACGCCATCTGCTCGGCGAGGAATTTTCCCTCATCTTCAGGACTGCTCATACGGAGTGTGACCTGAAGATTTTCGGTGAGCATCTTGTTGACAGTCGCCTCGCGCAGAGATTCACCGAGCGCGGCGGCGAAGCGTTCAATGATCGGCTTCGGCGTACCGGCCGGCGCGAACACGCCCCACCATGCGTAGGATTCGAAGCCGTCAAAGCCGCTCTCGATCGCAGTCGGCACCGTCGGCAGCGAGGAAACCCGGGTTTTGCCTGTCTGCATCAATGGCAGAATGTTGTTCGCCTTTATCTGCGGCATACACAACGCGCCGCTGCCGATAATCATATCGACATGGCCGGCAATGGCATCGTTCATCGCTGGACCGCCGCCTTTATACGGCACGTGCACGAGTTTGCAGCCGGCGCGCTTGGCGAGCAGCGTCATGGTCAGATGACCGCCACTGCCGCTGCCGACCGAGGCGTAGGTGATGGTGTCCGGTTTTTCCTTGGCCGCAGCGACCACGTCCGCAACTGTTTTGAATGGCCGCGACGGGTGTGTGGCGAGCACGTTCGGGGCGGTCCCGATCAACATCACCGGATCGAGGTCCTTGGCGGTGTCGAAGGGTAGATTGAACAGAAACGGATTGACCGCATGGGTGTCGAATACGAACAGCCAGGTGTTGCCGTCGGGCGGTGATTTCACCACCAGGCCGGTGCCGACGCTGCCGGATGCGCCCGGCTTATTTTCGATGATCAAGGTTGCGTTGAGTCTCTGTTGCAGGCCGGGCTGGACCATGCGCGCGATGGGATCGGTCGTGCCGCCCGGTGGAAAGGGCACGATGATCTTGATGATGCCGGAAGGCCAGGTCTCAGCCTGTGCGGCAAGCTGCGCGGCCAAAGGTGCGGCTATGCCGCCGAGTACCAACGATCGTCGTGAGATTTTCATATTTAGCCTCTCCGGGATTTTATTGTGGCTGATAGTATACAATTGTTACGCGCATTGTGCACGGCATCCCTGGCCGATCCCGCGTGAACCGCTATGATCGCGGCGGCGAGCGTAAAGCGGAAAATGCGGAGACGGTCGATGCGGTGGTTGGTGCTGGTTGCGGTGCTCATGGTCGGCGGCTGCGCGACTGAAGTCGGCCCAAGTCCAGCCGAACTGAAGGCGCAGTGGGAGGCGCAGAACGTCTTTCCGCAAAATTACAAGGCCGACCTGATGGCCTACATGCGCACCTATCTCAACGACCCGACCCATATTCGAGCCGCGGCGGTGTCGCAACCGCAGCTCAAGCCGGTCGGGCCGGGCGAACGATACGTCGCCTGCGTGCGCTTCGACGCGCGCAAGAGCGGCGGACAATATGCCGGTCCGAAGGAAGGCGTCGCGATTTATGTGTCGAACAAGCTCGACCGCTTCCTCGGCGTGCCGAAAGAGGTGCGGGAATTTTGTAAGGACGCGGTTTACGCGCCGTTTCCCGAGCTGGAAACGCTCACGCGCTAGGGCATGCTTTTTGACGCGCCAAAAAAGGCACGCGTCAACTACCGGGCTTTACCAGCTCGGCGGAACCAGGTTCAGACAAAAAGGCCGCAAGTAGCCTCGGGCGACGAGGTCACTTAACCTTGAGGTTCTCCGCGGATGTCTTTCCGCGATTCTCGACGAGCTCGAACTGGACGGTCTGACCTTCGTTCAGCGTGCTAAGGCCGGCGCGCTCAACCGCCGAGATGTGTACGAACACATCCTTCCCGCCTTCTTGCGGCTGGATGAAGCCATAGCCCTTCGTCGGATTGAACCACTTTACGGTGCCCTGAGGCATGCTAGATCTCCAAGATATTACGTGTAACGGGGACAGTCTGGCACACTGGGCAACCACCGAACAAGGTCCCGGACGGCCCGGCATCCTCTGACTTTCGTGTTACTGCCAGGGCGCTCGAAATCGCTCTTTCCCGCTGCCGGATAAGGGAATTGAACCCGTGACCAGCGCTTTATAAACGCGCTCGTTTAGTTGGAAAAACCAACCATATCATTGGGTTGCTTAAATATTGAATTACCGTCGAGGTCATTTTTTCTCAGGGACTCATTTTTTCACACAAAATTTCATCAGAATATCAGCCGGTTGAGGAAAGGCCCGAATCATCTGCTGACGACGGTTTTTCTTTTTCTGCGGTCAGATTCGGCCGAACGACCGTAACGGTACAGAGGGCCTCCGCGGCGACCTTGGCCGACACGCTGCCGAGCAGCGTGCGCATCAGCGAACTCTGCCGCGCTCCGATCAGGATGTGGTCGATCCGGTTGGCTTGCGCGAATTCGAGAATGGCGGCGGCGGGATCGACCGCCTCAAGCACGTGTACGGTGAGGCGGGGCTCCTGCAGCTTCAGCGGCTCCGCCCAGTGCCGCAGACCGACCAGTCGGTCGATCTGCCGGTTGTGGCCCTGCTCGTCGAGTGTGAAGTCGATTGTGAGCCGGCCCTGCTTGAGCACGTTGAGGCAGGCAAGCCGGGCGGCGGGAAGCGTCGCCAGAATGCGCCCGGCCGTGGTCCTGAGCGCATCATTGAGCGCCGCGGACCCCTCGGCGAGATCGATGGCGACGGCAATGATGGGCGCGGACGAAAGCTGGGCGGCCAGCGCTTGCTTGGTGCGCGGCCGCGTCGCCTCTTGATTGAACCGCCGACGCAACACGGTGGTCAGCGGATCGTGCTTCAGTTGCTCCGACCGCTTGGTCAGCTTGACCTGGGTCGGGTGGCTCAGATCGAAAGCCAGCTGCGCCGCCGTCGGATAGCGCCAGGCCGGCTCGATCTCGAGGCAGCGCAGCACGATTTCCTGCAGCCAGGGCGGATAGTCGCCCCGCAAGCCGCGCGGCGGCACCGGATCGCGCCAGAGCCGACGGCGCATCCCGCGCAGCGTCTCGCTTTCGCCGAACGGCCGCACGCCGGTCGAAAAGAAATAAAGCAGGACGCCCAGTGCGAACAGGTCGCTGCGCGGATCGTTGCGGATGCCGCGCAATTGCTCGGGCGACATATAGGGTGCTGTGCCGAAGGGCAGGCGAAATTCCTCCTGCATCAGATCGGGCAGACGAAAGTGGTGTGACAGGCCGTAATCGAGCAGCACCGCTTCGCCGGTCGGCCGGAACATGATGTTGCTCGGCTTGATGTCGAGATGCACGACATGTTGGCGGTGCAGATCGTCGAGCGCCATGGCGATCTTCGCGCCGATCTTGGCGACCTCCGCATCGGGCAAGGGGAGTTCGGGCAGCCGCGGGAGCAAGGTCTGGCCGGGGATGGCTTCCATCACGATGTAGGGCTGCGCGGCGAAATCGCCGGCGGCGACGAACTTCGGTACATGCACGCCGGTGAGCCGCGGCAGGATCATCTGCTCCATTTCGAAACTGACAATGGCCGCGGGATCCGCGCCTTCGCCGATCCGCGGCACTTTCATCAGCAGCGGCATGGTGACGCCGGGGCGCGAGACACGCCACAACGTTGCCATGCCGCCGCTATGCGCAAGCTCTTCGAGCCGGTAGTCGTCGACGACCACACCCGGTTCATGCAGCGGCTTGGCCATTCATCGCCCCAGGAACAGCCGGTTGGCCAGCCAAACCGGTAGGCCTTTTTTGCGGATCGCTGCGGCGGCCTGTTCGATGTCATAGGCCGCGCGGCAATACGTGAGTTCGCGCTTGTCGGTATCCAACATCGCATATGATGCGGCCGGATTGCCGTCGCGCGGTTGCCCCACGGAGCCGAGCACCACGAGCCAGCGCCGTCCTTGCAGCAAGGGCACGGCAGCGCCCGTCGTCGGCGTGAATGCCGTCATCTTCGCCGTCGCCGACATGCTGTAGACTGCGGGCTGGTGGATATGACCGCAAAAACCGATTTGCGCGGAGGTGGCCGTGATGCTGCGCGCGGCCTCCAATGTGCTCGTTACATAGGTCCAGCTCGCGGGGCTGCTCGCTTCCGAATGGACATACAGCCGCTCGCCGTCGTTCTCGAACAGCGGTAAACCGGCCAGGAATTTCCGCTGCGAAGCTCCCAGCACGCCGCGCGTCCATTCGATGGCGATCTGGGCTTCCAGGTTCATCTGTTCGCGCGAATTGGCGACCGCGCTGTCGTGATTGCCGAGCACGGCTACGGCGCCCTTGTCGACCAGCTCCATGACGGTCGTCACCGCCCATTCGGGATCGGCGCCATAGCCGACATAGTCGCCGAGCAGCACGATCCGCTCCGCGCCTTGATCGCGTGCCTGCGCGAGACACGCGCTAAACGCCTGCCGGTTGGCATGAATATCCGCGAATAGAGCAATCAGCACGGCTCAGTTCCCCTGGCCCTCTTGGCCCTCTTGGCCCGACAGTGGTCGGATTGCGTCACCGGCTGTTGATCCTGGTCAAATCGTCCGCGGGGCAATGTTTCGACGCTCCAGCAGTCTACGCCCGGAATAAAAAAAGATGCTGCCGCAACACCGCGCGCCGGCGGAGCGAGAATGGCCATAACAGGCGAATTTTACCGATTTTATTGGTGCCGGGTGAGAGAATTGAACTCCCGACCAACGGTTTACAAAACCGCTGCTCTACCGCTGAGCTAACCCGGCTCGAATTCACAGCTATCAGCCTCGCCCGCCTGCCACAAGCCGCGCTGGCGTGGTCGGCCGTGTGATCATTGGCATAACAACGATCATCCGCGGGGGCCGCGCGCGAGGTCCCGGGAGCAAGGGCGGCCGGCTCCCGCCGCCCGGCCGTTCGGCGCCCGGCAGTTGACGGGCTGCTTGCCTTGGTTTCGCGCGCTCGATCAGGCGATCGCGGTGAGCTTTTCCAGCACGTCGATCAGCCAGGCAGCGGCCTGCAAAATCGCCAGCCGCTGCGCCAGCTTCGACCGGCGGAAGGTGTCGTTGAGTAGCTTGAGCGCGCGCTTGTAGCCGGGATGCCGCTGCCCGGCCTCGCCGAGCGAGGCCAGCCGCGCGACCAGTACTGCGCGATGGGCTTCGATCTCGTCATAACGCTTGCGAAAACCCGCGCGCGCCGGCGATGAAGGTTTGGCGGAAGACGTTGGGGGTCGGCGGTGTGGCATGGCGATTAACTTTAATCGCCGCGATGTTGCATTGGCAACCGGAGATCGGCTGCCAGTTGGTGCCGGTAATTCCGGCATGTTCAGGGCGCGGCGGCAATTAATGTTACCTCGCGATTGCGGGCGGCAACGTAAAGCTTTCGTATAAAATGCATTCGGATTTATTGGAGATAGACCGGATGCGCGTTCTGCTCGCCATCGCTCTGTTAGGTTTCGGCATCGCCGGGGTCGGCGCTGCGCGTGCTGCCGATCTTCCGGCCGGCTATTCAGCTCCTTATTCCGGTCGCTATTTCGAACACGCACAACATAGCGAGATGCTGTGGCTCTATGACGACCAGCCCGGCGTCGTCGTGCGCGCCTATTGGGAAGCGCCGTGGCGCTATCACCACTATTTTCCGGCCACCGGCATTTCGCCGCGGATCGGCCGTCACGAAAATCTGTCGGCTATCAGCCGCCCGCCGAAACCGGCGAAGACGTTCCGCCGTTCCTGGTCGAACGCCTGGGCGGTCGAGCACCTCTATGCCACCAGCGCTCAGTCGCTCGCGACGCAGGGCGATAGCCAGGCCGACACCCAACCCGACACCCAGTCCAATACCCGGCATAGGCCGCACGCGCACGGCTCGCACAGAATGCGCTTTCGTTGAAATCTTGAAAACATATCCAGTCGGATGAACATCATGATCGATCGCCAACGCAAACTCGTTCTGCTCGCCGTCCTCGCCGTCCTCGCCGCCGGTATGCTGCCGGCGGCCGCTGCGCAAGCGCATTGTTGTCGCTCGTCTTATGCCGAGCCGGCGCCGCTTTATCCTTATGCCGTGCCGGAGGAGCAGCCCTACGCCGTCGAGCTGGCGCCCAACATTTATGCGATCCCGTACCGGCTGCGCGCCTACCCTTACGTGCACTGCCTCGATGGTTGTGGTCGCCGCGCGCCAGTCGTGATCGAGACCGAGCGCGGGATCGAGGACACCGGCGCGCGCGGCGAAAACGGCAAGCAGCGCGTGATCCGCGCCGAGGCCGAAGTCACCATCCTCGGCCCGGACCGCATGAACATTAGGTTGTTCCGCAAGGGGCAAGGGTCGAGTGTCAAAGCGCCCGCAGATTAAATCGCTAGCAGAGATCGTGGGACGCGGGCGGCGGGCTGGGGGCCCTCCGTTCGCATTTTATTGGCCGCCCGCCAACCGCCGGCTCGCGACATAAAGCCCGAGCGCCGCCGCATTCGACACGTTCAGGCTCTTGATCGTGCCCGGCAGCTCGATGCGGGCAACGTGATCGCAGGTTTCCTTGGTGAGCTGGCGCAGACCCTTGCCCTCGGCGCCGAGCACCAGCGCGAGCGGCGCGCGCAGCGGTAAGCCGGCGAGATCGGCATCGCCGCTCGAATCGAGCCCGACCACCAGAAAGCCGCTCTGCTTGAGCGCGGCCAGTCCGCGCGCCAGGTTCTGCACGCTGACCAGCGGCACATATTCGAGCGCCCCGGACGCGGCCTTGGCCAGCGCGCCGGTGGCGTCCGGGCTGTGCCGTTGCGTGGTCACGATGGCCGTGGCCGCGAACGCCGCGGCCGAACGGAAGATGGCGCCGACATTGTGCGGATCGGTGATCTGGTCGAGCACCAGCACCACGCCTTGCGCCGGCAAATCCTCGACCGCGGGCGAGGGCAGCGGATCGGTTTCGAGATAGAGGCCCTGATGCACCGCGTCGGGCGTGAGCCGTTCCGCGATCGCCGAGGGCCGCACCAGTTCCGGCGTGATGGGGGATGCAACGCCTTCGTCGGCCAGGCGCCGCGCGGCGTTCTCGGTGGCGAGCAGCTTGCGCAAGCGCCGCGCGGGGTTTGCCAGCGCGGCGGTCACCGTGTGCCAACCATACATGGCGACCGGGCCGTCGGCGGCAGGCCGCAGGCTGTCGCGGCGGGCGCGCTCGAAGCGCTCGCGCCGCTCGATCTGCTGGTGGGTGGCGCCCGGCTTGGCGCCGGAACGGGTGGGGGGGCGTGTTGCCATCGCTGTGCCTTACTTGATCCGCCGCGGGTGGAACAGCCTCCATTGACTTAACCTAGGGGGCTGCCCATAAAACGCGCGCATCCCGACCTGCCGGCGCGAGGCCGTTTTTCTTATCGGATCAATACGGTGTGACGGCTTTGGGGGGAGAGTGTCCCGAGCGGCAAAGGGGGCGGACTGTAAATCCGCTGGCTATGCCTTCGTAGGTTCGAGTCCTACCTCTCCCACCACCCAACCCCCTATGTGGTTGATCTTGTTCAGGTGCGACAATTCTGCCGGGTCAAGGTGCGACAACATCTGTTCTCACTCTGATCCGCGCGCCAGCAGCTTCATGTTGTCGCCGGCGAGCTTTTTGCGGTCTGCCGCACGCGTGTAGACGGCGGCCTGCGACGGCGTCGCCCAGTCAAAGATGGCCATCAGCTGCTGTTCGGTGGCGCCGTTCTCCGCCGCGATCGTCGCCCCCGCCTTGCGCAGCCCGTGCGCCGAGCAGTGCGGCAGCCCCGCCTCGTTACAGCGGTCGCGGAACCAGTTGCCAAAACCACCCGGCGTGAAGGGCTTGCCAAAACTTGTCACCAGAAACGTCATGTCGCCGGTCGGCGACGCGGCGATCACCTCGGCGAGACGCGGCAGGATCGGCTTGTAGCTCGCCTCCATCCGCCGGTAGCGGGTCTTGCGTGGGACAAAGCGGAGAATTCCGTTCTCGACGTGCTGGCGGCCGAAGGTGACCATATCGCCGCGGCGCACGCCGGTGAGCAGCAGCAGTTCGAGCGCGAGTCTGGCCTTGCTGCCGATCGGGTGGTGCGCCTGAAACTGCTTCACCTCGGCGAGCGTCCAGGTGTGGAAGCCCCCGGAAGCGTATTTGATGCGGCGCACGTCGCGCACCGGGTTGGTCGGGGTCTTGGTCGCCTCCACCGCCCAGCCGAACATCGAGGAGAGATATTTGCGCCGGTTGTTGGCGGCGCCCGGCTTCTGGGCTTTGAGATCGCGCAGGCGGCGGATTTTGGCCGGGGTAACGTAGACAAGCGGGCAGTCCCGGAAAACGTCCCGGGAGCCCTCCCTGACCGTTTCCCGCAGGCATTCCTCGATCATCGCGCGCCGCCGCTTCTGCATGGTGGCGTCGAGCGCCTGGAACTCGGCCGAGGTGAAGTAGAGGCCGGCGAGCCAGCCGAGGGTCCCCTTAGCGGGCCCCCGTGGTACGGCGGCCGGGCTCGCCGGCGGCGCAGCCGGCAGCATTTCGAGGGCGGCAGAATATTCACGCGCGAAGGCTGCAGTGCCCGGCGCGGCCTCGATCCTGATGCGCCGGCCGAACCGCCGGACGTAGAGCCGCTTTTTGCCGTGGCGGCTTTTTTCCGCGCTCAGATAGCGAAAATGGATGGCTACCGCGTTCATCGGTCGTCACCCCAGCGGACCGCTTCAGGCGCCGGTTCGCCCTGGGCGGCTGGGGCCGTTGAAGCGGGACCATTCCCGCCCTCCAGAATGACAGTGCCATCCGCTTTGATGGCCGTTACCTGGAAGCCGGACTTGCGCGCGGCTTCGATATTGCGGCGCACGGCGGCCTGAGTGAAGGAAGCCTTCCCGGTCATTCGTGGCTTGACGACAGCGCAGTGCCGACATCATTGGTGAAGATGCTCAAGCCGGCCGGTGAGCGTATTCTTGCATGTCACCCGGTCAGCAAACGGGTGAACAGCTCGCGCGCTGATGGCGATGATGCGACGCTGATCGACAAGTTATGGTTTGAAATGAAAGAGGCCGCCGATTGAGGGGGGGTAAGGACAAGTAAGATTTAATCAAGGTCCGGCTCTGGTGCCTTAGGTTTAGGCTTCGGCTTAGACGCGACACGACGCGGTGGGGGCGGCGCTGCCGCGTCCAAAGCATTTTATTCGTATTCGCTCTTATTCTTTCATGGCCGGGCGATCGAACTATGGTTCCCTCGCCTCGATTTCGCCTGCATGCGGTCCGCAAAATTGTCCCGATTTGGTACCACTTAAGTCGTGCACGAACGCGGTTTTCCACTTCCACCAATCCGTCGCGACGCAAGGCGTCGGCCCGCGCGAATTTGAGGACCGAACACAATGCGGCATCTGTTTGTCGCTAGCTGTCTAGGTTTGCTGACGTTGGGCAGCGCCGTCGATCCTGATCTGTCCTACTCAAAACTGACCGACGACGGCGAGCAAGCGGTCGTCCTCTTGCCAAACTTCCAGAAGGCGGAGATTGCCGTCGCGCCGGCGATGCGCGCGGACACGCAGGCCAACACCGCAGCGCTTCTGGTCTCGACCGGTTACGCCGACCAGTACGAAATTCCCGATCCGGTCTCTGAACGTGTGCCGGCTTACCTGCGGCTGCTCAAACCGATCGTGAAGCCGATCATTGCGCGTTCGCGCGCGGAAATCTGCGACAGCCTCACCGACGCGGCGCAGAGCAATAATTTGCCGCTGCCGTTCTTCATCCGGCTGCTGTACCAGGAAAGCGGATTCCGGCCCGGCGCGGTGAGCCCCGCGGGCGCCGAGGGTATCGCGCAATTCATGCGGGAGACGGCGGCGGACGTCGGCCTCGACAATCCGTACGATCCCGTGCAGGCGATCGCGGCATCCGCCCGGCTGCTTCGCGATCTGGCGCAGAAATTCGGCAACCTCGGCCTGGCCGCAGCCGCCTATAATGCCGGACCGAAGCGAATCCGCGATTGGCTAGTCAAGACGCGCAACCTGCCGGCGGAGACGCAGGATTATGTAACGACGATCACTGGACGCCCGGTGGAAAATTGGACGCTGGCCGCGGCCGGCAGCCCTGCCGTCAAGCTGCAGCGGCACGCACCCTGTCAGGAGACCGCCGGCCTGCTCGCCTGGGACGGTCCCGAGCACATCCCGCTGCCGCCGATGCGCGGCGACAAGATGCGCAAAGCGCTGATGGAGCCCGCGCCGGCCCTGCGCGGCACCGCGATGGCGGTCTTAAGCGCGCATGTGAAGATCGCACGGCACCGCACACAGATGGCGGCAGTGACCGACATCGCTACGCTGAAGGTGTCCGCCAACGGCGGCGTCAAGCAAGACACCAAGCACGCCAT
>PKXB01000227.1 GCA_003133345.1 Hyphomicrobiales bacterium
CGACAAGCTCGATCTTTCCTGCCTGACGGTGACCGGCAAGACGATCGGGGACAACATCGCCGGCGCGGAGGTTTACCAACGCGACATTATTCGCTCGCTGAGCGATCCGGTGTCGAGCGAGGAGGCGATGGCCGTGCTGACCGGCAACCTGGCGCCGCGCGGTTGCGTGATGAAGCCGTCGGCGGCGGAAAAGCGGCTGCTGCGCCACCGTGGCAAGGCGATCGCCTTCGAGGACTACAACCACATGGCGCGCGAGGTCGAGCGCGACGATCTCGACGTCACGCCCGACCACGTGCTGGTGCTCAAGAATGGCGGCCCCATAGGCGGCCCCGGCATGCCGGAATGGGGCATGCTGCCGATTCCGAAGAAGCTCTTGAAGGCCGGCGTACACGACATGCTGCGTATCTCCGACGCGCGCATGAGCGGCACCAGCTACGGCGCCTGTATTCTGCATGTGGCGCCGGAAAGCTTCGTCGGCGGCCCGCTTGCCTTCGTGCAAACCGGCGACGAGATCGAGGTGNNCCGCGCGGCTATGGCGCGCTTTATTCCGAGCATATCGGGCAGGCCGACGAAGGCTGCGATTTCGACTTCCTGGCGCCGCTTGGGGCCATTTCCGAGCCGGAAATACATTAAAGGCGGCAATTTGAAACGGTCCGGTCGGATATTGTTCACCATCCCGATAAGCGGGCCGCGTCTCTAAAGGCTCATTTCACCCTTTTTTGCTGCACTGCTCCCATTGCAGAAGTGGGACGCGACCACCATGCGTATGTCAAATTCAAGCGTCGCAATCGCTGTGTTTTTCGGCTGCGCGCTGGTTGCCGGTCCGAGCGCGGCGGCGGAGACATTGCGCGTCGGCGGCACCGGCAGTGCTATCGGAATGCTGCAACAGGTCGGCGCCGAATTCACCGCCGCGACCGGCATCAAGGTCGAAGTCGTCACCAGTCTCGGTAGCAACGGAGCCATCCGCGCCCTGGCGGACAGCATGCTCGACATCGCGGTCCCCGCCCGGCCGCTGAAAACGGATGAAACCGCCGCCGGCTTGCGCCAAGTCGCGGTGCTACGAACGGCTTATGTGATTGCGACATCTCATTTCAACGCAACCGGGATGAAGAGCGCCGATCTGGCCGGAATTTTTGCAGCTGAGAGACCGACCTGGGCCGACGGCACGCCAGTCCGGATTATTCTTCGCCCGCGTAGCGATACCGACACGGCGCTGCTCGGCGAATTATTTTCCGGCATGACCGAGGCCATCGAATCAGCGCGTCGCCGTGCCGAAGTACCGACCGCGGCGACCGATCAGGACAACATCGCATTGGCGGACCGCACTGAGGGCTCACTGGTCGGAACCACCATGACACAGATCAAGACAGAGCATCGCAATCTCCATGTGGTGCCGCTCGATGGGGTTGAACCGACGCTCGCGAACTTTGAAAGCGGTGTCTATCGGTTTGCCAAGAAGCTGTACTTCATCGTCCGGCGCGACAGCACTCCCGAAGCCCAACGGTTCGTCGAGTTCCTGCGGTCGCCGCAGGGCGCGAAGGCGCTGCGTGCAACGGAAACTCTGCCGGACGTTGAATGATGCCGATTATCCCGCTCAGAAAATTGGTCAGCGCGATCGGGCTCACCGTCGCGATCACGTTCGCCGTCGCGACGCCTAGCATGTATTTTATCCACGACTACATAGACGCCACGGCACAAATGACGTTCAAGGCCCGATTGAACACCGCGCGGGTGGCGCAATATATTTATACGCACGATGGCATGTGGCAGTATCAGCAACTGCGGCTTGCCGAGCTGATCCAACTGCCGGACACCGGCGCGCAGCCCATCCGCCAAAAAATCTATGGTCTGGCCAACCGTCTCGTGCTCGAAGAGGGCGCGCCATTGGACGCTCCGGTTGCGGCCCGCAGCAGCCCGATTGTCGTTGCAGGTTCGACCGTGGGTGTTTTCGTCGTCGAAGAGAGCCTGCGGGAAACTTTTTATGAGACCGGGCTGGTCGCTTTCGTGTGCTCGTTGATCGGCTTTGCCGCGTATTTCGCGCTGCGAATATTTCCGTTGCGCGTGCTCGATCAAACCCTTGGCGAATTGCACGACGTCCAGCGCAGTCTGGCGGTGCAGAACGAACGCCTGGACGCCGCGCTCAACAACATGTCGCAGGGCCTGGTGATGTTCGATTCTTCGGCGCGTCTGGTCGTCTGCAATAAACGTTATCTCGATATGTTCGGTTTATCGTCGGAGACGGTCAAGCCTGGTTGCACCATTCGGGAAGTCCTCGATCAACGGGTCGCAACCGGTGGCTTTCGCGCCGACTATGTCGAGGCCTACAGGGCCGATCTGCTGGCCGCAGTCGCTCATGGAGCGACCTTCAGCAAGATCACGAAATTGCCGGATGGCCGGGTCATTTCCATTGTAAACCAACCGATGACGGACGGCGGCTGGGTCGCCACCCACGAAGACATCACCGCGCGACTTCTCGCCGAGGAAAAAATCAAGCACTTGGCGCACTACGATGCGCTCACCGATCTGCCGAACCGCGTGACGTTTTACGAGCGGATGGAAACGGCCCTCAGCCGCCAGCGGCGCTCGGAATTCGTCGCCGTGCTCAGTCTCGATCTCGACCGCTTCAAGGGCGTCAACGATACACTCGGACATCCCATTGGAGATTTATTGTTGCAGGCGGCGGCCGACCGCATGCGCAGTTGCGTGCGCAGCGAGGACCTGGTGGCGCGGCTGGGCGGCGACGAGTTCGCCATCGTGCAAGTTTCATCGACGCCGACGTCGGATGTCAGCGCGCTTGCCGCGCGTCTCATCGAGGTCGTCGGAGCCCCCTATGATCTCGACGGCCATCAGGTGAATGTGGGCGCCAGCGTCGGGATCGCCATCGCGCCGACCGACGGCGACAAACCGGACCAGCTCATGAAGAGCGCGGACCTGGCGCTTTACCGCGCCAAGGCCGACGGTGGGGGCGACTACCGCTTTTTCGAAGTCGAAATGGACGCGCGCATGCAGGCGCGCCGCGCGCTCGAACTGGATCTTCGCAAAGCGATCGTGAATGGCGAGTTCGAGCTTTACTATCAGCCCATTATCGACGTCAAAACCAAGCAAATCACCAGCTGCGAGGCGCTGCTGCGCTGGCATCATCCCGAACGCGGCATGATTGCGCCGGTTGAGTTCATTCCGGTTGCTGAACATACCGGTCTAATCGTGCCGTTGGGTGAATGGGTGTTGCGGCAGGCCTGTGCCGAAGCAGTACGCTGGCCAACGCACGTCACCATCGCGGTGAACCTCTCGCCGGCCCAGTTCAAGAGCCGGAACCTGGTGCCGATGGTCGTCAATGCGCTTGCTGCATCCGGGCTTCCGGCTGCGCGGCTGGAATTGGAGATCACTGAAATGGTGCTGGTGCAGGACAATGATGGAGCTTTCGCCATTCTTCATCAACTCCGCAATCTCGGGATCAGGATCGTGATGGATGATTTCGGCACCGGCTATTCGTCGCTCGGCTATCTTCGCAGTTTCCCGTTCGACAAGATCAAGATCAAGATCGACCAATCCTTCATCCAAGATTTGCCCGCCAAGCAAGACAGCGTGGCGATCGTGCGCGCCGTGGTGGGATTGAGCAGCAGTTTAGGGATCACGACCACCGCCGAAGGCGTCGAGACGGAAGAGCAACTCGCCAGCCTGACGGCGGAGGGTTGCAACGAATTCCAAGGCTTTCTGTTCAGTCTGCCAAAAACGGCTGCGGATATCGCGCGGCTACTCGGTGAGCTGGCCCCACGGGCCGAGGCCGTCGCCTGACATTCCGCCGGCTGGTCGCCGGCCCGGACGGCAACTTTTTTGTTGACCGGACGACGGCACAAAGCCGAACCTCTCAGCGCTTAAGAACCGGACCCGGAAAATTTCGGGTCAATAAGCGACGATCGGGGAGGATCATCGATGTTGCCAATGATGTCGCGCACCTTGCGCTCTGTGACGCTGGTCGCCGGGCTGGCCATGGCGGCGCTGCCGGCTTGGGGTCAGGCCTATCCGAGCAGCCCGGTCCACCTGATCGTGGCCTATGCGGCCGGCGGCACCGGCGATGTGGTGGCACGTATTGTCGCGCCCAAGCTTTCGACGGCGCTTGGGCAGTCAGTGATCGTGGAAAATCGCGCCGGAGCCAGCGGCGCCATCGGCGCCCGCAGTGTCGCCGTCGCAAATCCCGACGGACTGACGCTGCTCATTGGGCAGACCGCGGAAGTGGCGATCAACCAGCATTGGCTCAAGGGCCTCAATTACGATCCGGACAAGGATCTGCAACCGGTTGCCTTGCTGGCCGTCGTCCCGCTCGCGCTGGTCGTTCCCGCCAAGGCGCCGTATTCGACCATGTCTGAATTTCTGGCGGCTTTGCCCACCAGCAAGCTGACATTCGCATCGGCGGGAACCGGCACGCCCGGACATTTCGCCGGCGAACTGCTCAAGGCCAAGACCCACGGAAATCTCACCCATGTGCCGTACAAGGGCGCCGGGCCTGCGTTGAACGATATCATCGGCGGCCACGTCGACCTTTACTTTTCGGGCATGCCGGCGGCGATGCCGCAGCTCAAGGGCGGTCTGGCGAAGGTGCTCGCCGTGTCGTCGGCCAAGCGTTCGGGCATCGCGCCCGACGTGCCGACAGTTGCCGAGTCGGCCGGCATCAAGGATTTCGCCTTTACGCTGTGGGCGGGCGTGTTCGCGCCGCGCGGCACGCCGCCGGCGATCGTTGCGCGGCTCAATAGCGAGATCAACAAGGTGCTCAACGAGCCCGACACCAGGCAACGGCTGGTGGAGGCGGGCGCCGACGTCGAGCCGATGTCGGTCGATCAGTTCCGCGCCTTCGTCGACGCGGAAAGCGGCAAATACGCGCGCATCATCAAGGAGACCGGCGTGCATGCGGAGTAAAGGCGACATCCGCATATTAAATTAGAAAAGCTCCGAACTAGAAGATCTCTAATGTTTGCCTGTATGGATTGACATCCGCGCGGAAAAATTTCCAAGTGAATTTGCACCACGCATCGTGTGTGGTCGTGGTCTTGTTGCCGAGCCTTGAACTCGGCATATGAGGAAAGTTCGATGCCTATCGTTTGGCGTGCGCGCACCGTTGTGGTTGCCGCGCTGTTTTTTGCCGCAACCGATTTCGGCGCCCGCGCGCAGAGCCCGCAGGCAGCGGCGCAGAGCAGCGCACAAGCCGTGGCGGATGTCTTTCACGAGGCCGAATCGAAATACCTGTTTGGCTTCATCGATGGGGCCGACATCGGCAACGAAGGCGAGAAGGCGATTGAATATGAGTCAACGGGATCATTCACGAAGCGCGGCGGACGCTATTCCGCCATCGAGCATGAGCTGGCATTCGAGCACGTGCCGACGCAGAATTTCTCGTACGAAGTTAGCGCCCACGGACTGACCCATTCGATCCGCGGTGTCGAGGATCTCGATGATCGCAATAACACGGCGTTCAGCGGCCTGTCGGCGAAGCTGCGCTATCTCATCATTGGCCGCGGTCCCGGCTCGCCCTTCGGTCTGACGGTGTCGGCGGAGCCGGAATGGTCGCGGATCGACGGCACGGACGGCTCGCAAACAAGAAGCTACAGCTCGACATTCAAGATTGTCGCCGATACCGAACTCATTACCAACCGCCTCTACGCGGCGATCAACCTGATCTACGAGCCGGAGATCGCCAAACCCGCCGATTCCGGCATGTGGGAACGCAGTTCGACGGCCGGCGTGGGGCTGGGGCTCGCCTACCGCATCACACCAACTTTTGCGATGGGCGCCGCGGCGGAATATGATCGGGCCTATGACGGCCTGGCGTTTCAAACTTTCAACGGCCACGCGCTTTTTGTAGGGCCGACGTTGCAAATCAATTTCACCCGGAAGGTGCTCCTGGCTGCGGCGTTTATGACACAGGTCGCCGGCCACGCCGTTGACGATCCGCGCCCACTGGACCTCACGAACTTTACGAGATATCGCGGCAATCTGAAGCTCGAGGTCGAATTCTAGCGGACCGCGCGCTGCGTTTGCGTGATAGGATGAAGGCATGAAACAATCTTCCATCATGAATCATGGGCTCGCAACCGCCGCCCTCACGCTCGCCTTGCTTGCGATGGTGCCGGCGGTGCGGGCCGAGGACTCGGTGACCGTCAATATTTCGCTCAAGGACCATCGCTTTCAGCCTGCCGAACTGCATGCGCCAGCCGGCAAGCCAATCACGATCATCCTAAAAAATCTCGATCCCGTACCGGCGGAATTCGAGAGCCATATGCTCCGAGTCGAGAAAGTCGTTACCGGCGGCGGCACAGTCACGATGCGAATTCGCCCGCTGGCGGGGGGGCGCTACCGCTTCTTCGACGACTTCCATCCGGAATCGGAAGGCTATCTGGTCGTGCAGTAATGCAAGCCGTGATGGTTTAAAATATCAGTTGGAATCGGCGGTGCGGCGTGCTCATAAGCCGCCATGGCCGACGACATCCGCTTCGACAAAAACCTCGATCTCGTCCCCGGCACGGTCGACGAGCCGATGCCCGGCGTGCGGCGCGTGATGGCCGATAATCCGGGGCCGTTCACCTTCAAGGGCACGCTCAGCTACATCATCGGCCGCGGCAAGGTCGCCATCGTCGATCCCGGCCCGGCCGACGAGCGCCACATCGGCGCGCTGCTCGACGCGGTGCGCAACGAGACGGTGACGGCGATCTTCGTCACCCACACCCACCGCGACCACTCGCCGGCGGTGCCGGCCATCAAGGCCGCGACCGGCGCCACCGTCTATGCCGAGGGTCCGCACCGCGCCGCGCGGCCGCTGCATATCGGCGAGCACAATCCGCTCGATTCCAGTGGCGATCGCGACTTCCGTCCCGACGTCGCGCTCAAGGACGGCGAAGTCGTGCGCGGCGAGGGCTGGAGCATCGAGGCGGTGGCGACCCCCGGCCACACCGCCAACCACATGGTCTACGCGTTCAAGGAAAAAGACGTGCTGTTCGCCGGCGATCATGTGATGGGTTGGGCAACTTCCATTGTGGCGCCGCCCGACGGCGCCATGAGCGACTACATGGCCTCGCTCAACAAACTGGCGCGGCGCGGCGAGCGGATTTACTTTCCCGGCCACGGCCCCGCGATCGGCGACGCCGGGCGCTTCGTGAACTATTACATCCTGCATCGCAAGGCGCGCGAGGCGTCGATCCTGCATCGGCTCGCGAAAGGCGAAAGCGACATTCCGTCGATCGTGCGCGCGATCTATATCGGCCTCGATCCGCGCTTGACCGGCGCGGCCGGGCTCTCGGTGCTGGCGCATCTGGAGGATCTGGTGACGCGCGGCGTGGCCGAGACCGACGGCGCGCCCGCCATCGACGGCATTTATCGCTTGGCCGGCGCCCGCTTGGGCGGCTGAGCTTTCTTGGCCGGCTCCGGCCGCGGCTCGGGCGCCGAACTTACCACATCGTCGATATCCTCGAGCAGGCTGCGGATGCGCGCGGCATTGGCGCCGAAATCGTGCAAGCCGTAGCGCGAGGCCGANNCCCATGATCGGCGTGCGGGCGACCGCCTCGATGACGGCCTCGCGGCGGCCGGCGGCCGGCGGGCGGGCATCGACCACGTGCCATTTGCGTTTGGTCACCAGCGCGAGCGCGGTGTCGTAGACCAGTTTGGGCGGCACGCTCTCTTGCAGCGGCGCGATGTCGGGATAGGCGCTGCGCTGCGCCTGCGCGACGGCGCCGCCCGGATAGTCGTTGCGCCCGCGCGGCCGCAGGCGCGCCAGCACGTCGAAGCGCGGCGGATTGTCCGGATCGGTGGTGATGTCGTGGATGGCCGGCAGCTTGCTGGCGCGATAGCCGAGATAGCCCGGATAGGCGAGCAGCAGCAGGCCCAGGAGCAATCCCAAAATCGCCGAGCCGAGCCCGGAGCGGCCCTGCCGCCAGATCACGACAAAGCCCAGGAACGAAAGCAGCACCGCCAGCGCGGCGAATATCAACGCAGCAGCGAAGGTGGCGAGCGCCGGCTCGATCTCCAGCAGGCCGGAGCGCACGATGACGATCGAGAGCGCCGCCACGGCGAGCGCGAACAGGGCTATGCGGCCGGACCATGCGGCCAGCCGCGACACCGGTTCATCGCCAATACTGGGTCGTCGCGCCATTCCCTTACCCCGCGCCGATCGTGCTGCTCATGGGCGGTAAGGGATAATGGGAAGCGCGGGTGCGGGCAATGACCTCGCGCCGCCCGGATGCTAGGCGACCCTCTGCGCCGCGGTGGCCGGCGCTTCCAGCCGGGCGCGGATGGCACTCCCGGACATCGGCCGGCCGAACAAATAACCCTGGCCTTCGTGGCAACCCTGCGACGTCACCAGCTTCAACTGCTCTTCCGTCTCGATGCCTTCGGCGACCACGATTTTGTCGAGGCCGGCGCCGAGGCTGGCGACGGCGCCGATGATGGCGCGGGCGTCGCGCTCGTCGCCGAGATCGCAGATGAACGTCTGGTCGATCTTGATCTTATCGAACGGGAACTTGCGCAGGTAGTTGAGCGAGGAGTAGCCGGTGCCGAAGTCGTCGAGCGACAGGCTGACGCCGAGATTCTTGAGTTGCTGCATCGTCTCCAGGGTGCGGTCGTTGTCCTCGAGCAGCAGACGCTCGGTTACCTCCAGCTCGACCCGTTGCGCAGGCAGCCCCGACTTCGCCAGCGCCGATACCACCTGTAAAGCGAGACCGCGGTCCCTGAATTGGACCGGCGACAGATTGACGGCAACCTTGACGCCATGCGGCCAGGTCGCCGCCTCGACGCAGGCGCGGTTCAAGGCCCATTCGCCGATCGCGATGATCAAGCCGGTCTCTTCGGCGACGGGGATGAACACCGCCGGCGGCACGTTACCGCGTACCGGATGGGTCCAGCGCAGCAGCGCCTCGCAGGTCGTTACACGGCCGCTGCGCAGATCGACCAGCGGCTGGTAATTCAACTCGAACTGCTCCGAGGCAATGGCATCGCGCAGGTCGAGCTCGAGCGCGCGGCGCTCTTGCACCGCTGCCTCCATATCCATGGCGAAGAAACGGTGGTCGCCACCGCCCCCGTTCTTGGCGGCGTACAGCGCCATGTCGGCCTTCTTCAAGAGCTCGTCGGCATTGATGCCGTCGATCGGCGCCATGGCGATGCCGATCGAGGCGCCGATGTCCATGCGATGGCCGTCGATCTCAAACGGTTCCTTGAGCGTCCGAGCCAGGCGCTGAGCGAGCCATTCGGCGTCCTGACGGCGCTTCGTGATGGACTGCAACACGACGAACTCGTCGCCGCCGAAGCGCGTGATCATGTCAGCGGGGCCGATGACGGTACTAAGCCGGAGCGCGACTTCCTTGAGGAGCTTGTCGCCGATCGGGTGACCGAGCGTGTCATTGATGGATTTAAACCGGTCGAGGTCGATCAGGTGGATCGTGATGTGATTCTGGCGTTCGTGCACGGTCGCGAGCATGCCGTTGATCCGCTCGCGGAACTGCGCCCGGTTGGCGAGGCCCGTGAGTTCGTCGAACTTGGCGAGATGCGTGATGCGCTCCTGCGCGCGCTTGCGTTCGGTCACGTCTTCAAGGATGACGACGGAGCCGCCGTCGGACTTCATTCGGCGCGACACTGCGATGGTGCGGTCGCCGTCCGGCGAGGTCTGAAACTGGTCGAACTTATCCTGCCGAAGGCCGCCGGCCAGCTCGCGAATGACCTGCTTCACGCTCTTGGCTTTGTAATTGCCGGCGCGGATGCTGTGCCGGATCAGTTGCGGCATCCGCATGCCGACGTGGATCGGCGCACCCTGCAGATGAAGCAGTTCGATGAACCGCTCATTCCAGACCTGCAGGCGGTCCTGCTGGTCGAGCATGCACAGGCCGTGCGACATGTTGTTGAGCGCGATGTCGAAGCGGTTTGCCTGCTCTTGAAAGCGCGCTGCCAGCGCGGCTTCCTTGCGCGTCATGGTCAACGCCTGGATGATGATGTCGCGAATCGAGAGCGTGATGTCGATCATCGCGTAAATGAACAACAGCCCCACGAAGCCGAGAACTTTGTGTATCCAGTTGGGGTAAATCAGCAGCGCAATCACCATCGGCAGCATGATGAAAGTGAACTGACCGATGGCGATGAACAAGCGTCCGGCATTGCGTCCTGCAATCGCGGCGGCATAGCCGGTCGCGGTGGTGATGACCGCCATCTGCAGGGCCGCGTCCGTGGTCTGCATGAGCGTCAGCCAGCACAACAGGCCGAGCAGGCCGGAGAAAGCCCAGGCGCCGGCTTCGTAGACGCGCTCCCACCGCTTGATCGCGGGATGGTCCGCCGCCTTCTCGTAGCGCCTGTAGAGCATAGCCGAGGCGACGCGCAGCATGCCGACCGCGAAGATCGCAGCTGAATTGGCCATGATCGCCCGATTGCCGACGCTCAATGCGACGGCCATACCGATGATCGAGCAGTTAATGGCGCCGGTAGTCAGCGAGGCGATCGGCGCAAACAGCGACTTGATCAGCGCGGCGCGAAACTCCTGCGGGAGTTCCGCATCCGCCCGCAGCGTCTGGATAATTCGCTTGATCAGCATGTGTTTTACGCGGCTTCCGTTACACCCCCGAAAATACCGGCCAATCTTCAACACCAGGCAAATTGATCAGGCTATTGCCACTCGTGATGAACGAGTTGCAAACGGCGCTGTCACGATTGCATCAAATTGTTCCAATCGCGCGCGGGTGGCGCGGCGTATTAAACGTAACGAGCCGTTATCGCGTGGAACTTTGCGCACGGCCATCGCTGCGCAAGAGAACATCTTTTGTAGTTAATAACGCTTTCGTGAAGATCTTTCCGCGCTTTTTGTACGCGCATGCAGATTTATCGTGCGCCACGAACATGGTTAACGGGCAATTGTTGATTGTTCGAATTGCAACTTTCTGTTAGGGTAAAGAAATAGTTAATGTGGTGTAAGAAAAATGCAGAGTATCGCGTTGTCGCACGCTTCGGTTCCAAGCCGTGCGATCTCTTGGCCGCTGCCTATTGCCCTGAAAGAGCCGGCCGCTCCAACGACCGATGCCAAGCTGCTCGACCTGATGAAAGGCGCCGCCGCGCGCCGGCTGTTCAAGCTCGAACAGCTTGAGGTCAACTGGGACGAGCAGGCGAACGCACTTTGGACTTTCATGCGGCCGCGCGGCCGCCCGAGCTACAATTTAGAGCTACTCGAAGACATCCACGCTTTGCAGCGCGGCATCGTGGCGGCATTCGAAGATCGGCCGAACGAGCTGCACTACCTGGTGGCCGGCTCGCGCACACCCGGGGTGTTCAGTCTCGGCGGCGACCTGCATCATTTCCTGGACAGGATTCAACAGCGCGACCGCCAGGCGCTGGTCGACTACGGCGAGTCCTGCGTGCGCGTTCTGCACCGGTTCTTGAACGCGCTTGAGCTACCGATAATCACGATCGGGCTGGCGCAAGGCGACGCGCTCGGCGGCGGCTTCGAGTCGCTGCTGTCGTTCAACGTCATTATAGCGGAACGCGGCGCCAAGTTCGGCTTCCCGGAGACTATGTTCGGACTGTTCCCCGGCATGGGCGCCTACAGCATCGTGTCGCGCCGGGTCGGCGCGGCCTTCGCCGAGGAGATGATGCTCACCGGCCGCATCTACAGCGCCGAGGAAATGAAAGAAGTCGGCCTAGTGCACATGGTGGTTGAGCCCGGGCAGGGGGTCGAAGCCGCGCGCGACTACATGCAGCGCAACAAGCGGCGGCACGTCGGCGCCCGCGCGGTGTACAAAGTCAGCCACGGGGTCAATCCGGTCACGCTTGAGGAGCTCGACCGCATCGTGCAGATCTGGGCCGATGCCTGCCTGCAATTGCGCGAGCGCGACTTGAAGGTGATGCAACGCTTACTCGCCGCGCAGGACAAGTTGCAATACACGGCGCAGGCCGCCGAATAGGCGTTGCGGGTATGGTCACTCCGCCGCNNGGCATCCACCACTTGGCGGTCTTGCCCTGCATGAAGCCGAGGATGTCGTCCTTGCTGGCGCTCTCGCCTTTTTTAAGGACGATAACCAACAGCGGGCGCTCGTCCCATTTAGGGTGCGCGACGCCGATCACCGCGGCTTCCGCCACTTTCGGGTGGCCGACCGCCAAGTTCTCCAGGTCGATGGTGGAAATCCATTCGCCGCCGGACTTGATCACGTCCTTGGCGCGGTCGGTGATCTGCATGTAGCCGTAACGGTCCATGGTGGCGACGTCGCCGGTGTCGAACCAGCCGTCCTTCTCGAACACCGGGTCGCCTGGGACTTTGTAATAGGCTTTCGCCACCGCCGGCCCGCGCACCTTCAAGCGGCCGAAGGTCTTGCCGTCCCATGGCAGCTCCTTGCCGGCGTCATCGGTGATTTTCATCTCGACGCCGAACGGCGGATGGCCCTGTTTCATCTGCACGTTGAGCCGCGCCTCGCCGGTGAGCGCCGCATGTTCCGGCTTCATGGTGCAGAGCGAGCCGAGCGGGCTCATCTCGGTCATGCCCCAGGCGTGCACCACTTCGACGCCATAGACCTCCTGGAAGGTCTTGGTCATGGCGCGCGGGCAGGCCGAGCCGCCGATCACCACGCGCTTCAAGTAGGGCAACTTGCCGCCGGTCTTCTCCAGGTCGTGCAGCAGCATCAGCCACACCGTCGGCACCGCGGCGGTGAAACTGACTTTGAAGGTGTCGAGCAGCTCGTAGATCGAGGCGCCGTCCATCTTGGCGCCCGGCATCACCAGCGTGGCGCCGACCATCGGCGTGGAGAAGGCGAGCGACCAGCAATTGGCGTGGAACATCGGCACCACCGGCATCACCACGTCGCGCGAGGAGATGCCCTTGGAATCCGGCAGTGCCGCCATGAAGGCGTGCAGCACGTTGGAGCGGTGCGAATAGAGCACGCCCTTGGGATGGCCGGTGGTGCCGGAGGTATAGCACATGCCGGCGGCGGTGTTCTCGTCGAACGACCGCCAGATAAAATCGCCGTCCGCCTCGGCGATCCAGTCTTCGTAGGCGACGGCGTTTTTCAGCGTGGTCTTCGGCATGTGCGCGGCATCGGTGAGCACGATGTAGCGCTCGATGGTGGGCAGCTGGTCGGCGATCTTCTCCAGCATCGGCACGAAGGTGAGGTCGGTGATCAGCACGCGGTCCTCGGCGTGATTGACGATCCACGCGATCTGTTCGGGGAACAGCCGCGGATTGACGGTGTGGTAGATCGCGCCGATGCCGAGGATGCCGTACCAGACCTCCAGGTGCCGCCAGGTATTCCAGGCCAGCGTCGCCACCCGGTCGCCCAGCTTGATGCCGTCCTGCTCCAGCCGCTGCGCGACCTTCAGGGAGCGGGCGCGGATTTCTCTATAGTTGGTGGTATGGAACGGGCCTTCGATCGACCTGGTGATGACCTTGCGCTCGCCGTGAAACGTGGCGGCATGGTCGATGATGCGATGAAGCAACAGCGGCCAATCCTGCATCAGCCCGAGCATGGCATTCCCCTCTCTTGCTGGCGCATGATCTTATCCGAAAACCGATNNGGCTGTAACCCCTCACCCGGATTGCTTCGCAATCCGACCTCTCCCTATGGGAGAGGTGAAGTGAGCCTGCCGCGCCATCCCGTATAAATGCCGTAATCCTGCCCGACATCCGTCTGATGCGGTGGCTAGTGGCGATCCTTTGGCTCGCGGGAGCGATTGGCGGCCTGGCCGCCGCCGAAGACGTGCCGCTGCCGCGTCCGCGCCCGCCGGTCTGGGTGGAGCCGCTGACGTTCCGCGAGGCCGCCGGCCCCGATTTCAATTCCGCCGAGGTCACCAGCCAGCCGTCCGAATGCCGCCTGCGGCTCGAACAAGTCGCCGCCGTCGAGCCGATGCCGCGCCTGATCGGGCCGGGCGCCTGCGGCGGCCGCGACATGGTGCGGCTCGACGCGGTGCTGCTCGCCGACCGCACGCGCATCGAGGTCAAGCCTTCGCCGGTCCTGCGCTGTGAGATGGCGGAATCGCTCGCCGCCTGGATCCGCGACGAAGCGGCGCCGCGCTTGAGCGCGATCGGCGCCGTCCTGCGCAGTATCGACAATTATGACGACTTCGAATGCCGCGGCCGTAACCGGGTGTTCGGCGCCAAGATCAGCGAGCACGGCATGGGCAACGCCGTCGACGTGCGTTCGTTTTCGCTCGCCGACGGCCGCGTGGTCGGCTTGACCGACATGACGGTCGCAAAAGATTTGCGCGTGGCCTTGCGCGCGAGCGCCTGCCAGCGTTTCACCACGGTGCTTGGGCCCGGCGCGGACGGCCATCACGAAGGTCATATCCATCTCGATCTCGCCGAGCGCCGGCAGGGCTATCGCATCTGCGCGTGGGACGTGCGCGAGCCGCCCGTCGAGGTCGCGGAGGTGGTACCGCTGCCGACGCCGCGGCCGGCGATCGCCGCCGCCCGTTAAGCATTCCCGCAAACTCTGAGTGCGTCTCCATTTTAGCAGCACAGTTCCGGGGTTAACTCTCCTGCATGATCATCGACGCACCTAGCCAATTCCGCCAACCGCCGCAGCCTTCCGGCGGCGGCGTGACCCGCCGCGGCCTGCTCAAGGCTGGGCTCGGATTGACCGGCGTTGCCGGCCTGGTGATGCCGAGCACGGCGGCCTATGCGGCGGTGGAAGCCGCCAACGACCTCATCATCACCGACTACCGGCCGGTGCCGCCGGGCTGGCCCGATACGCATCGGCTCAGCATCACCGTGGTCGCCGACCTGCATGCCGGGGGCCCCAATATGGGGTTAGCGCGTGTGCGTCAGGTGGTCGATGCCGCCAATGCGCTCGGCTCCGACCTGATCGTGATCCTCGGCGATTATTTCGCCACGCATCGTTTCGTCACCGAGCGGGTGCCGCATCCGGTCTGGGCGGCCGAGCTTGCCCGCCTCAAGGCGCGGCTCGGCGTCTATGCCATCCTCGGTAATCACGACTGGTGGTACGACATCAAGGGCGTGCGCAGCGCATTGGCGGCGGTGCGCATGCCGGTGCTGGAAAACGACGCCGTGCTGCTGAACGATGGCGGCCGCCGCTTCTGGCTGGCCGGGCTCGGCGATCAGCTCGCTCACTGGCTCGGACCCAGCCATTTCCAGGGCGTCGACGATCTGCTCGGCACGCTCGAGCGCATCACCACCGACGACCCGGTGATCCTGCTGGCGCACGAACCGGATATTTTCACAGCGGTGCCGCCGCGTGTTGCCCTGACGCTGGCTGGCCATACCCACGGCGGACAAATCGTGTTGCCGTTCATGCCGCCGCTATGGACGCCGTCGGAATACGGCGCGCGCTTCGCCTATGGCCACATCGTGGAGCAGGGCCGCCACATGATCGTGTCCGGCGGTCTCGGCTGCAGCAAGGTGCCGCTGCGGCTGGGCGTGCCGCCGGAGATCGTGCGGGTTACGCTGGGTGCCTAAAAGCAAAACGGCGCCCGAAGGCGCCGTTTTTCCCAGCCCCTATCAACTTTAGTTGAACAGACCGCTGCTCGACGCCACCTGCGGACTGAACGGCGAGTCGCCCTGGTGCGGCGCCAGCACCACCACCACGGTGCCCTGCTTGACCCGCTTGTAGAGGTCGATGACGTCCTCGTTGGTCATGCGGATGCAGCCCGAGGAAATCGCCTGGCCGATATATTCCGGCTGGTTGGTGCCGTGGATGCGGTAGAGGGTGTCCTTGTTGCCCGCGAACAGGTACATGGCGCGCGCGCCCATCGGGTTCTGCGGGCCGGGACTGACAAAGGCCGGCACGTCCATGCGCGCCCGCTCGCCGGGGGTCGGCGTCCACGATGGCCATTCGGTCATGTGCCCGACCTTGGCCACGCCCGACCAGGCCATGGCTTCCTCGCCGACGGTGACGCCGTAGCGGATCGCCTTGTTGTCGGCCATGACGTAATAGAGATAGCGCGCATCGGAATCGATCAGGATCGTGCCGGGCGCTTCCTTGCGGTGATATTCGACGATATGCCGCCGATAGGGCTCGGGGAGCGTCGCATTCTCATAAGGCGCCGCCGCCAGCAGCTTCTTGTCTCGAACGGTCAGGTTCGCTTCCGACGCCGGCTCGATCGTGGACTGCATGCAGCCGCCGAGCAGGACGCCGACGCCGAACAGCGCCACCAATACCCCCCTTGCCGCCATTTCATCCTCTTTCCTGGTCGCCTCGCCGGGCGACCGCATTAAAACTCGTCAGCCCGCAATTAACCGAAAAATCCGCGCGATTGCTACGATTTCCGGCATTTCCACAGCAGCTTGTCGCAATCTGTTGCACGAATGCCGCACTCGGCTTTCGGCGGCCTCGACGGTTCCGGCCACCCGCCCGGTCAAGCCTAAAAACGACTGTGCCGACAATACGTTAAGCGAGGGTTTACCATAACCGTCCGAATATGATCGAAATCGACGCGAATACTGCGACGATTCCTCAAATGTCACGATAGGACACGAATTGCCGCGCAATTTCGCCCCAGTCAAACGCCAGATATGACCTCTGAGGACACCCAAGGACGGATTGGAGAGTAAGACAATGAACACAACAAGAGCGATGGAGCAGAGCCAAGACTCCCAGCGCCAGTGCAAGAGCCTCGACGATCGTTATGGCAAGATCGGAATTTCGGCGGTTGTCGCCGCGCTTCGCCACCAAAGCGGGCAACGCAACACCAACGAGACCCGTTACATCCCCTACGACAGCGACTGAGCCGCCGGGCGAGTCGGCTGCCGTTTTGTGACGGCCACGCTACCACCCTTCGCATCACCGCCACGCTGACGCGCGCGGCCGCGGCAACGGCATTTATTATCTTGCCTGCAGCCGCGTGATCGGGTCATGAGAGACGACCCGATCGGCGCATGATCCCGAAAAGCATGTCCTCGACTTGATCGGGGA
>PKXB01000160.1 GCA_003133345.1 Hyphomicrobiales bacterium
TTCGGACAAGACGGCCCCGACGCCAAGCGCGCCGGCTACGATCTCATGGCGCAAGGCATGGGCGGCCTGATGGACCTCACCGGCTTCGCGGACGGCCCGCCGACCCGCGTCGGCGTGGCGATCTCGGACATCTTCACCGGCTGCTATTCGGTGATCGGCATCCTGGCCGCGCTGGCGCAACGCGAGAAGACCGGCAAGGGCTGTTACGTCGATACCGCGCTGGTGGATTCGACCGTCGGCGTGCTGGCCAATCAGGGGCTCAATTATCTCGTCTCGAAAGAAATCCCCAAGCGCATCGGCAATTCGCATCCCAACATCGTGCCCTACCAGGAATTCCCGGTCGCCGATGGCCATATCATCATCGCTACCGGCACCGACAACCAGTTCGTCAAGCTGTGCCATGTGCTGGGCGCGCCCGAGCTCGCCGAGACGCCGGCCTACAAGAACAATATCGGACGTCTCACGCATCGCACCGAACTGGTGGCGAAGCTGTCGGCGCTGACCGCGCGCATGCCGCGCAAGGAATTGCTCGACAAGCTCGAGCAACAGACGGTGCCGGCCGGCCCGATCAACAATCTCGAGCAGGTGTTTAACGATCCGCAGGTCATCTACCGCGGCATGAAGCTCAATCTACCGAGCGCCGCCGCCAAGAGCGGCAGCATACCGGGCGTGCGCACGCCGATCGTGATGGACGGCTGGAAGGCCGCTTCCGAGCGTCCCGCGCCGCGGCTCGGCGAGCATACGGCGGAAATCTTGCGCGAGATCGGCGAAGGCTGACATCTTTGCGCATGATCTTTTCCGAAAACCGGTGCCCACTTTTCGGGATCATGCGCCACCACGTCAGAGTGCGCGCGTTGTCCACGAGGATGAAGCCTTGCGTATTGTCTAGCTAGTTTGCCGGCGCCGCTTGTAGCCGGCGCGCCTTGGCGCCTTCGATCGCCTCGCGGATATTCCGCTTCAAGCTCTCGAAATCGTACGGCTTTTGCAGCACGACCACGCCCTGGCGCACGGCGTCTTGCGCGCTGGCGCTGTAGCCGGTGGTCAGCAGCACCGGAATGGTGGGGAAGCGCGCGCTGATTTCGCGTGCGAGTTCGAGACCGTTCATGCCGCCCGGCATCAGGATGTCGGAAAATACCAGGTCGACGTCGCCATCCAGCCGCAGGGCCGCGAGCGCCGCTTTCGCATTGACGACGCTGCGCACCCGGTAGCCGAGCTGGCGGAAAAATGCGGCGCCAACCTCGGCCACGTCGGCATTGTCCTCGACCAGCAGCACCGTTCCCGCCGGTTCGGCCGGCGACTGGGTCTGCGACTGCGACTGCGGCGACGGCGGCTGCGGCGCCTCATGGCTGCGCGGCAAATAGATCGTGATCGCGGTGCCGCGCCCTTCCGTGCTGCTGATGGTCGCCGTGCCGCCGGATTGCCTGGCGAAGCCGTAGACCTGGCTCAAGCCCAGCCCAGTGCCCTTGCCGACCTCCTTGGTGGTGAAGAACGGCTCGAACACCCGCGTCAGGATCTCGGGAGGAATGCCGTGTCCGGTATCGGCCACGCGGATGGCGACGAATTCGCCACTCAGGCCTTCCTCCGTCGCCTCGCCCTTGAGCATCACGGCCTTGGCCCGGATTGACAGCGTGCCGCCGGTTGGCATGGCGTCCTTGGCGTTGACCGCGAGATTGAGGATGGCGAGTTCGAACTCGCCGGGATCGACGCGGATCGCGCACACGCCGTCCGGCACGTCGACCTTGATCTCGATATCGCCGCCCAAGGAGCGCAACAGCAGTTCGCGCAATAGCGGCAGCCGTTGCGAGAGATCGATAACCTGCGGCGTCAACGTCTGCTGACGCGAATAGCTGAGCAACTGGCGGGTGAGCGATTCACCGCGCTGGGTCGCCGTCGCCATCATGTCGAGCAGCCGCATATGTTTCTTGTCGGTCAACTCGCCACGCAACCGTTGCACGCTGCCGCTGATGATCATCAGCAGATTGTTGAAATCGTGCGCGACACCGCCGGTCAATTGGCCGATCGCTTCCAGCCGCTGCGACTGGCGCAGCGCGCCTTCCACCGCCTCGCGGCGGTCGGCTTCATCGTAAAGACGCCTGGTGCGCCGTAGCGCCAGCCCGAGGCCGGCAAAGAGGAACGCGGTCGCCGGCAAGCCGAAGACCAGGTGGCTGCTCATGTAACTCAGCCATTCACCCGTCATCGCCGATTTTTCCACGCCGGCGAGTACATAGAGCGGGAATCCGGTGAGCTTACGGTAGCCAATGCGGCGGCCGATGCCGTCGAGCTGCGCTTCAAACGAGAAGATAGAGCGGTCCAGCCGCGCGCGATGCCGATCCGGAACTGGCTGCGCGCATCGAGCTTTAAGAGCCGGTCTTTGGGCACCGGAAAGCGCGCAAGGAACCCGCCGTCGGCGCGCGCCAAGCCGAAATAACTGCCTTCGGTGCCGCCCATTTTCGCATAGAACGACTCAAAATAGTTTGGCAACACCGCGATCGAAATAATTCCGTTGAATCTTTCGTCGTCGGTCCGCCGCCGCTGCGCCAGCGAGAAGAAATAGGTGTCGAAGCCGCTCATGCGTGGCGCATGCATGCTGCTCACATAGGTGCCGGCATTAGCGGCCGCCTGTGCCTTGAAATAATCGCGGTCGGAGAAATCGCGCTCCTTCGGCACCGGCATGGTATTCGACGCGACCAGCGGATGACCGTTGCGGTCCATGATTGCGATGCCTTGCACCTGCGGCAGCGCGTCGTCGATCCGTTTGAGCCGGGCGTGCAGCGGCTCTTCATTGTGCCGGATGTCGTCGTCCGATATGCCGCGGACGATTTCGTCGATCTCGGCGAAGGTGCGCTCGATGGTCTGCAGCACCTTGAGCGCGTGCTCGTGCAGGATGTCGAGCGAGCGGTCGATGCGCTCGTCGCTCACACGCTCAAAATTGCGGTAGCTCACCCAGGAGGCAAACGCGAACAGCACCGCCGGCAGCACCAGGGATGCCACCATCATCAGCTTGAGCAGCCGGATGGCTGCGTTGCGCGCGGTCAACATTTGGCGGTCGAATACCCCCGCATGAAGGCCAACATATTTTCACAAATCGCCGACTCGGACGAGGGTTTTTGAATCGAGCGCGCGGCCGAATTGGGACGGAATTCAGCCGAACCCGCGGCGCTGTTGCATCAGCGTTAGGCAATGGAACCTTTTAGGTTCCACGCGCATTGTAGCTTTTCGGGCGGACTATGAAACCGCGAGCGGCGCCAGCGCATCGATGTCGCTGACGATGTCGATCACCGCCGGACGGTTGGCGGCGAGCGCGCGCGCAAGCGCCGGCGCGATGTCGCTTGCACGCTCCACGCGGATACCGAGCGCGCCCATGTCCTCGGCGAGTTTCGCGAAATTCATCGGATTGTAGGTCCACAATTCGCGCGCCTGTTCGGTCTGAGTGCCGCCATAGGCGCGGTCGAAGCCGCGCTTGGACTGGTTGCCGCCGCCATTGTTGTTGACGATGGTCACGCTGTTGATTTTCCAGCGCACCGCCGTTTCGATCTCCGCGATGTGATACCAGAAGCCGGCGTCGCCGGTGAACACCACGACGGGACGGTCGGGGCACGCCGCCTTGGCGCCGATGCCGGCCGGGAACGCCCAGCCGAGATGGCCGGCGCTGCGCAGATAGCTCTGGGTTGGTTTGCGCAAATCGTACATGCCGCCCATCCACATGCCGGCATGGCCGGTGTCGACCACGACGATGCCGTCATCCGGCACGTGCTGTGTCAGCTCATGGCAGATGCGCGCCGGATGGATCGGCACCGCATCCGATTGCAGCACCGGCTTGTATTTGGCGTACCATTCGCCGCGTAGCGTGGAAATTTCCTTGACCCAGGCCTCGCGCTTTTTCGCGCTCGCTCTGTCGGCCAGCTTAAGCATCGCGTCAAGCACCGCCTTGGCATCGCCTAGCACGCTTGCCTGCAACGGATAATTGCGGCCGAGCGACTCCGGCTCGATGTCGATCTGGATCGCCGGCGTACCGATCGTCGGCACCGCCCAGAAATGCGTGGTCATACCGCCGGTTTCGCTGCCGATGAAGCAGACGAGATCGGCGCGGTTGACCGCGCGGTTGGCGCTTTCGCGCGAATAGCTGCCGACCACGCCGACCGACAGCGGATGCGCGCCGGGGATGCAGTCCTTACCGTTGAGCGAGGTGGCGACCGGNNCGCCGCCGCCCACGACGAAAATCGGGCGCTCCGCCTTTTGCAGCAGATCGAGCGCGGCCTTCACGTGGGCGGCTTCCGGCTCAGGCCGGAACGGCGGCACGCGCGCGAACTGCGCCTCGACCAGCGCCTCCATCTCGGCTTCCTCGACATCGAGCTGCCCCTCGTTGCCGCGGAATTGCAGATGCACGGGGCCCGGCGTGCCGGAAGTGGCGACGCGGAACGCCTGCCGCACCATGTCGGGAATGCGCGCGACCTCGTCGATGGTGGCGTTGAACTTGGTCACCGGCTCGAACGCCGGCACGTCGTCGATTTCCTGATAGACCTTGCGGAA
>PKXB01000223.1 GCA_003133345.1 Hyphomicrobiales bacterium
CTAAGCGAGATGGCCGGGACAAACCCGGCCATGACATTGAATAGCACTAGCCCGTCGGCTGCGCCCGCTTCGGGAACAGCTGCGGCCGCAGTTTCGGGTGGCAGGCCATCATCTTCGGCGCATAGGGCGTCTCGGCGCCCAGCTCCTCGGCCGCGTGCCAGGCCCAGCGCGGATCCCACAGCGCGGCGCGGCCGATACAGATCAGGTCGGCCTTGCCTTGGGCGACGATGTCCTCGGCCTGCTGATAGCCGGCGATCAGGCCGACCGTCATGGTGGCGATGCCGCTTTCCTTCTTCACCTTTTCCGCGAACGGAACCTGGTAACCGGGGCTAAGCGGGATCTTCTGCTTGGGATCGAGACCGCCGGTCGACACGTCCATGTAGTCCATCCCGCGTTTCTTGAGCTCCTTGGCCAGGATCACGGTTTCCTCCGGCGTCCAGCCGCCGTCGACCCAGTCGGTGGCGGAGACGCGCATGCCGATCGGCTTGCTCTCCGGCCAGACCTTGCGCACCGCCTCATACATCTCGATGGCAAAGCGCATGCGGTTTTCGAGCGAGCCGCCATATTCGTCGGTGCGCTTATTGGAGAGCGGCGACAGGAATTGATGGGCAAGATAGCCGTGCGCGCCGTGCAGCTCGATCACGTCATAGCCGATGCGCTCGACGCGTTTGGCCGCCGCAGCAAACTCGCCGATGCAGCGCTTGATGTCATCCTTGGTCATGGCGTGCGGCACCGCCCAGCCGGTGTCGTAGGGGAGCGCCGACGGCGCTTCCGGGGTCCAGCCGCCTTCTTCCTTGGTCAACAGCGGTTTGCCGCCGGCACCCGGCGGCTGGGTCGGCGCCTTGCGCCCGGCATGCGCGAGCTGCACGCCGAGCTTGGCCACGCCATACTGGCGGCAGAAATCATGCACGCGCTTGAGCGCGGCTTCGTTGTCGTCGGAATACATGCCGGCGCATTTCGGCGAAATGCGGCCTTGGCGGTTGACGTTGGTCATCTCGCACATCACCAGCCCGGCGGCGCCGAGCGACATATTGCCGAGATGCATCAGGTGCCAGTCATTGGCCGAGCCATCGTTGGAATTGTACTGGCACATCGGCGACACCACGACCCGGTTCGGCAGCGTGAGGCCGCGCAGCGTGATGGAAGAAAAAAGGACGCTAGCCATTATTTGTTTTTCCTTTCGAGGTGCGGAGAATTCAGACGGTGGATTTCGTTTCAGCCCCAGATGCCGCCGGCGTAATAGGCGTGCATCGCCACGATCCAGCAGCAGATCGCCCAGAACAGGCAGAATTCGAAGCCGCCGATATTCCACAGCCATTTACCGGTGACCTTATAGACGCCGACCGCGGCGACCAGAAGGTGGAGGGTCATGATCGCGGCGCAGATGGTGGTGTAGATGCCGAAAATCAGGCCGATCGCCAGCACGACCTCGATCGCGCCGGCCAGATACATCCAGAACTTGGGCGGCTTGAATCCGGCGGCGACGAAGAAGCCGAGCGCCGCCGGCACGTAGAACTTGCCATAGATATGCGGGATCATAAACAGGGCGCAGATCAGCCGCAGGATATTGTATTCGTTGAATAGATTGAATTTGTCGGCCAATGACATGGTGCCCCCGGATGGTTTGATCCCCTACCGTCTCTGCCAAAATCGCACTTCTGCGCGCTTGAGCCAACCCCTCGGACGGTAGCCGCGTATAATCGTTACAACTTGCGCCCCTTCAGCCAGGCCTCGCCCTTGGCATAGAGCACGTCCAGCTCCGGCCCTTCCATGCCGGGCATGTCGGTCTTCACCTTGTAGCCGACGCGCGTCTGCATATAGGCGAGGTGGCGGTAGCCTTCAGGGAAAGAATTCAGCAGTTTCTGATCGAGCGAAAGCGTCGCCGCGGGATCGACCGGATTGAGCCGGTCCCTCTCGTAAATCGGCTGGCGCAGAACGAGACCCCAGCGGCCTTTGCGCTTTTCCAGGAAGTCGTAGAAGCGGCCGGTGCAGACGACGTCGCAGACCACGCCCTCGATCGGCGCGCGCTGCGAGATCGTCATCTTGGTCTGCGCGATGGCGCGTTTGCCTTTCACGTCGATCGACGACCCGCCGAGGAAGTGCAAGAATTTCATGCCGCGCGCCCAGCCTTCGTCGCTCATCTTGATGAATTCCTCGACGGTGCCCTGGGTCCAGGTCGCCATCATCCTCCCTTCTTTGTGCCAGACGGTGCGGAAACGATCCCACAGGCGGGCATCGCGCCAGAGCGCCCAGTTCTCGACTAGGTCACGGATGGCCAAACGGTCGGCTGTATCTCTCGGCATAGGGCGTCCTCTCGGTTTTTCGCTTCATAGCTGATATGGCATTGGCCGTCATCTCGCCCGAGGAAAGTGCATGGCGCGGCTGGAAGGAAAAACCGCAATCGTCACCGGCGGCGCCAAGGGCATCGGCCGGCATTATTCGCAGGCGCTCGCCGCCGAGGGCGCGCGCGTGATGATCGCCGACATCGCCGACGGCAAGGAACTCGCCGCGGAAATCGCCGGCCGCCATGGCGCCAATTCGGTTGCCAGCATCAAGTTCGACGTCAGCGACGAAAAGGCGGTCAAAAATCTGATCGCGCAGACCATCGAACGCTTTGGTCAGATCGACATCCTGGTGAACAACGCCGCGCTCTACTCGACGCTGAAGCCGAGAAATTTCAACGAGTGGGACACGGAATTGTGGGATCGCGTGATGGCGATCAACGTGCGGGGCCCTTATCTGATGGTCCGCCATGTCGCGCCGCACATGATCGAGCGCCGCAGCGGCAAGATCATCAACATCGCCTCGGGCGCCGCCTACAAGGGCGTGCCGCGCATGCTGCCCTATGTCACCAGCAAGGGCGCCATGCTCGCCTTCACCCGCGCGCTGTCGCGTGAGCTCGGGCAATACGGCATCGCGGTCAATTCGCTGTCGCCGGGCTTTATCCTCAGCGATACCGGGCTGGAGAACGCGACCCATGTGGAGGAGGAGCGTATCCCGGTGCGCAACAGCCGCGCCTTCAAGCGNNAGCGACTTCGTCACCGGCCAGTCGCTGGTGGTGGACGGCGGCGCGGTCAATAACTGATAGGCGCCCGGCCCCGGCCCCTGTCGTTCGCCACCGGCAGTCATTATTGTAGGGTCCAAGAGAACGAAGAATACGGAGGACGCCATGGACGCCGCCACTGCTCCGGCCGCCAAGAACGTGAGCAAGAAGGCCGAGATATACGACGGCAGCGCAAACCCGGTGCGCGCTGAATATTATGAACGCATTTCCCAGCGCGACATGACGCCGCTGTGGGAAGTGCTGAAATATCTCGTCACCAAGCAGCCGGTCACCCAATGCGTGCCGGCGATCTGGCGCTTCGACGAGGTCAAGCCGCTGGTCGAGGAGGCCGGCCGGCTGCTTACCACCGAAGAGGCCGAGCGGCGTGTGCTGGTGCTGGAGAATCCGGCGCTACGCGGCCAGTCGCGCATCACCAACTCGCTCTACGCCGGCCTGCAACTGATCCTGCCAGGCGAAGTCGCCGGCGCGCATCGCCACACGGCGTCCGCCATCCGGCTCATCCTCGACGGCGACGGCGCCTATACCCAGGTGGATGGCGAAAAGACCATCATGAAATACGGCGACTTCATTTTGACGCCGACCTGGACCGCGCACGATCACGGCAATGAATCCAAGCAGGCGATGATCTGGCTCGACGTGCTCGATGTGCCGATAGTGAACTTTTTTGAGACGGCGTTTGCAGAACACCTCGACTCGGCCGTGCAAAACACCGCGCGCGTCGATAACGATTCGCTCTGGCGCTATGGCTCCGGCGTTCTGCCGGACGGCACCGATACCTCGATGATCCGCTCGCCGGTCATCAACTACGCCTATGAGCGCGTGCGGCCGATTTTGGATCGCATGAAGAACACCGGCGATGCCGACAAGCATCACGGCCACCGCCTGCGCTACGCCAACCCGTTCAACGGCGGCTGGTCGTTGCCGACCATGGGCGCGAATCTCTCGCTGCTGCCCAAGGGCTTCAAGGGCGAGAGCTACCGCTCGACCGACAGCACCATCTTCGCGTGCCTGGAAGGCAAGGGCACGACCAAGGTGGATGGGCAGACCATCGAATGGGGCCCGCGCGACGTGTTCGTGGTGCCCACCTGGAAGTCTTATGCGCACCGCGTCGATCAGCAGGCCGTGCTGTTCTCGATCTCCGACCGGCCGGCGCAGGAAGCGCTCGGCCTCTGGCGCGAAGGGAACTGACCGCGAAGGGCTAGTGCCGATGCAATTCGAACAACTGACCGCCGGCCACGGCGCGCTCACGGCGGTGCGCACGGGCCAAAAGGCGGGCGAAGGCCGCGACCTGGTGGTGCTGCATTCACTGCTCGCTGATCGCCACGCCTTCGATCCGGTGCTGCCGGCGCTCGCCGCGCAGCATCGCGTCACGCTCATTAACCTGCCGGGATTCCACGGCTCGCAACCGACTCCGCTGGCTCGGATGGATGCCTACGTCGCGACGATCGAGGACGGCTTTCAGGAATTCGGTATCGCCAACGACTCCATCCTGATCGGCAATGGCTTCGGCGGTACGGTCGCGCTCGCCTTCGCGCTGGCGCATCCCGAACGCATTTCAAAACTGCTACTCAGCGATGCGGCTGCTTGTTTTCCGGACGAGGGGCGCAAGCAGTTTGAGGCGATGGCGGCGAAAGTGTCCGAAGGCGGGCTTGGCGCCATCGCCGAGATCGCCGCCAAGCGGGTGTTTTCGCCGGCCTATCTTGCTTCGCACCCGGAGGCGATCGAGGAGCGCAAAGCCGTGCTGCTCGAGATCGATCCCAAGGCGTTCCAGGCCGCCTGCAAGATTTTGCAGGAGGCCGACCTCACGCCGCTGCTGCACAAGCTGCACGTGCCGACACTGGTGGTGTGCGGCGAATTCGACCATGCCACGCCGCCGCCGCTCAACAAGTCGATCGCGGACAAGGTGGCGGGCGCTGCTTACGTGGAATTGCCGGGCTGCGGCCATTGCCCGCCGCTGGAGCAGCCCGATCAGTTCCTGGCCGCGATCAAGGATTTTGTGGGGTTGTAGTTGATGTTGAAGTGATTGCAGCGAGCTCAGCTTGCTCCCTCTCCCATCCCAACTCGGGTTTACCCGAGTTGGGCACTTTAGATCGGTCGAAGTCGGATATATCCGANNCCCCATGGGAGAGGTGAAGCAAGCAAGCCGCTACTGCAGCGCCTTCATCACCGCATTCGCAATCGCTGCGGTCCCGTCCTGGCCGCCGTATTCCATCGGCTTGATGCCGCCGGCATAGGCCTGGTCGACCGCGCGTTCGATACGCAGCGCGGCCTCGGCGGCCGGCGGATGGTCGTGCTTGTCGGCCAGCCAGTCGAGCATCATCGCGGCCGACAGGATCATCGCGGTCGGATTGGCGTTGCCTTGCCGCATGATGTCGGGCGCGGTGCCGTGACAGGGCTGGAACACCGCGTGTTTGTCGCCGATGTCGGCGGATGGCGCGATGCCCAGCCCGCCGATCAGCCCGGCGGCGAGATCGGACAGAATGTCGCCGAACATATTTTCCATTACCATCACGTCGAAGTCCCACGGCTTCTTCACCAGCAGCGCGGCGCAGGCATCGACATAAAGCAGGTCGGTTTTGACGTCGGGGAACTTTGCTTTGCGCTCGGCGAATATATCGCGCTGCCAGTTGAAGGCTTTGAACACATTGGCCTTGTCGACCAGCGTGAGGCGGCCGGGGCGGCCGCGTTTCCTGCGCCGCTCGGTGAGCCGCAGCGAAAAGTCGAACAGCCGCTCCGTGGTCTTGCGTGTCACGACCAGCGTCTCGCGCGCTTCTTCGTGGGTGACAACGCCCTTGCCCATGGAGGCGAACAGGCCTTCCGTCGACTCGCGGATCAGCACGAAATCGATGCCGCGCTCGGCGGCGCCGACGATCGGGCTCGGCACGCCGGGAATAAGCCGCGCCGGCCGCACGCCGGCATAGAGGTCGAAGATGAAGCGCAGCTCGACCTGCGGCATGATCTCGGTGTTGTCGGGATAGCGCACGCTCGGCAGCCCGCAGGCGCCGAGCAAAATGGCGTCGGCCTCCTCGGCCAGCTTGATCGTAGACTCCGGCATCGACTTGCCGGTTTCGCGATAATGGTTGGCGCCGGCGGCGCCTTCGGTGAAGCGGAACTTGAGGCTCGGCGTCGTCGCCTCAATCCGGCGCAGCACGTCGAGTGCGGGCGCCATCACTTCCGGCCCGATGCCGTCTCCGGACATCACGGCGATATGGAAGGCGCTATTGGCGGACATGGGTCGTTTCCGGGGATGGCATTGTGGACGCAGGCTGGCTAATGAATACGGCGGCGCGTGCTTGCGCAAGGGATGATGGCTGAGGTTCGCATATGCCCCGTTTTGCCGCCAATCTGGGTTACCTGTTCACCGACCGTCCGCTGCTCGAGCGTATCGACGCCGCCGCCGCCTGCGGCTTCAAGGCCATCGAGCTGCAATTTCCCTATGACGTGCCGCCTTCCGCGGTGAAGGCGGCGATTGCCAAGAACAAGCTCACGGTGCTGGGCATCAATACGCCGCCCGGGGTGCGTGACGGCGAGTTCGGGCTGGCGGCGGTGCCCGGCCGCGAGCAGGACTTTCAGGCTCTGTTCGCCCGCGCGCTCGACTACATCGCGACCATCGGCGGCAGCGCGGTGCACTGCCTGGCCGGCAAGGTCGCGCCCGAGCAGCGCCCGGCGGCCGAGCGCGTATTCATCGACAATCTCAAGGCGGCCGCCGATCTTGCCGCCGCCAAGAATATCGGCCTGCTGATCGAGCCGATCAATGCGCGTGACCGGCCGAATTATTTCCTCAACCGCGTGGAACACGCCGCCGACATCATCGCCAAGGCCGGCAAGCCGAACCTGCGCCTCCAGTTTGATTTCTACCATGTGCAGATCGTGGGCGGCGATTTGCTCCATCGGCTGGAGCAACACTTGCCGGTGATCGGCCATCTGCAATGCGCCGCGGTGCCCTCCCGCCATGAGCCGGACGAGGGCGAGGTCAATTATCCGGCGCTGTTCGAGGCGGTCGACCGCCTCGGATATCAAGGCTGGATCGGCGCCGAATACCGGCCGCGCGGGCGCACCGAGGACGGCCTAAGCTGGGGCAGGCCGTATGGCCTGGTTGGCATGCGTTAAGCCCCGATAA
Organism: Hyphomicrobiales bacterium; assembly: GCA_003133345.1. GTDB lineage: Bacteria > Pseudomonadota > Alphaproteobacteria > Rhizobiales > Xanthobacteraceae > Pseudolabrys. The sequence goes on from PKXB01000223.1 coordinate 7,185, forward strand.
ACCAGCAAACTTCTTGAAAACCCTCACTTTTTCGCTTTGCGCCGGCCGCTGCCGTTGCTAAATTGAGCGCATGTGGGGACGTGGCAAGAAAGCCGAGACGCCAACAGGCGAGCCGCCGAACGTGCTCAAGAGCGCCGTGCGCGAAGCGCGCATCGAGGCGGCCGAACGCTCGGCCGTGGTGGTCGATCTGCGCGACGCCGAGGTGGCGCGGCTCGAGCTGCTCAACGACGCGCTCGATCCGACGTTCAAGGATATCCCCAAGGACGTCGAACTGTTCGATCGCGGTGTGAGCAAGGGCGACGTGCCGCGGCTCTGGGTCGACGTCATCGCCCATGTCGAGATGGGCCGCGACAAGCGGCAATATCGTTTCGTGCAGGACACCCGCTACGGCCGCGCGGTGGTGGCGGAATCCTATGAGGTGCCCGAGATGGTGCAGGCGGTCACCCGTTACGTGGCGCGCCGGCTGGTCGAGCGCGAGCGCGCGCTCGGCGACGACGCTCCGTTCGGCCAGGGCACCTCGCTGAAGATGGTCGAACACGAGCAGCGGCGCGGCCGCCTGCGCGCGCTCCGCACCTTCGTCTACGGGTTGATCCTCGGCGTCGTTGCGCTGTTCGCGCTGGCGCTGCTCATGCCGCATCCCTAGCCGAAAAGTTTTAATCGCCTCTGCTGCATCACCGTGCCGGCGGCGCCGACGCCGCGCGAGGTCATTTCGCAAGTCCAGGCGCCGGGCACGCCGTCGATGGCATAGAGATTATAGGCGGCGGCGTCTTTGCTCATGCCCCATGCGGCCGAGGCCGACGGCACGCCGACCGCCGGCACGCTGGTCTCGTTCGGACCGTCCAGCCAGTTGAGCATGTGTAGATGATCGTGGCCGTGCAGCACCAGCTCGGCGCCGTGCGTGCCGATGACGCGCAGGAATTGCACGGCGTCGGTCAGCCGCTTGTGGCGACTGGCCTGGCTGACCGGCGGGTGGTGGATCAGCACGACGCGAAAAACATTCTCGGGCGCGAGCGCGACCAGCGTCTCGGCGAGCCGCGCCAGCTGCGCCTCGCCGAGCCGGCCGGTCGCCATGAACGGCGCCGTCGGCACCGCGCTCGAAAGCCCGATCAAGGCCAGCGGCCCGCGCCGGCGCACAAAGGGAAAGCCGCGCGTGCCGTCGTCGCCGCGCATAAAGTCGCCCCAGCAGCGTTCCGGCTCCGCCGCTGCCGCGCGCACATAGGCGTCGTGATTGCCGGGGATCACCGTCACGTCGGGCGGCGCGCCGAGGCTCGCCAGCCAGGCGCGGCCACGCACGAATTCTTCGGGCAGCGCGATATTGCTGAGATCGCCGGTGACGGCGATGGTGCCAGGCGCCTGCGCCCGCAGGTCGGCGACGATCTTCGCCAGCACGGCCGGGTCGTGGATGAAGCGGCGCCGGCGCTGCCAGTTGATATAGCCGGTGACCCGCTTGCCGATCAGTTCGCTCCAGCGCGGCGCCGGCAGCGGCGCCAGATGCGGATCGGAGAGATGGGCGAGGGTGAACACCATCAGACAATGCCGCGAGCATGGTGGGCTCCCTCTCCCCATCGGGGAGAGGGTTGGGGTGAGGGGGTCTCGGATTCTCGAACGCTGTAACCCCTCACCCGACGCGCTTCGCGCGTCGGCCTCTCCCTAAGGGAGAGGTGAAGAGGAGTTTGCGTGGCGCGCCGAATATCACGAACTCCCAATCAATATGCCGGCCAGGAACACCAGCACGCCGCCGACCACGATCTGGAAGGTGGCGGCGAGGAACGGCGTGTCCATGTAGCGGTAACGGATATAGGAGATGGCGGCGAGTTCCACCGCGACCACCATGACCGAGACGATGGTCGCGGTCAGGAAGTCGGGGATCAGATAGGGCAGCGTGTGGCCGAGCCCGCCGATCGTGGTCATCAGGCCGCACACGGCGCCGCGCAGCCAGGGCGTGCCGCGGCCGCTGAGCGACCCGTCGTCGGACAGCGCCTCGGCGAAACCCATGGAAATGCCGGCGCCGACCGAGGCGGCCATGCCGACCAGGAACGTCTCCCAGGTGTGGTGGGTGGCAAAGGCCGCGGCGAACAGCGGCGCCAGCGTCGAGACCGAGCCGTCCATCAGCCCGACCAGGCCCGGCTGCACGAATTGCAACACGAACACGCGGCGCGCGGTTTCGTCCTCGCTGGCGCGCGTCTCGGGCGTCAGCAGGCGCTCGCCGAGCCGGTTGGCGATGCCCTCGTGCTTGTCTTCGGCCTCGGCCAGATCGATCAGCAACTGGCGCACCGAAGCGTCGCGGCTGGTCTCCGCCGCCTTGCGATAGAAGCGCGCGGTCTCGTATTCCATCTCGGCGGCATATTTGCGCACCTCGTCGAGGCCGAGCGGACGCACCAGCCAGAGCGGCTTGTGGCTCAGGAAACCCTTGACGTCCTGGCGCCGGATCAGCGGCAGGTAATCGCCGAACTTCTGCTTGTAGAGGTCGTTCAGGCGGCTGCGGTGGCGGACTTCCTCCTCCGCCATCAGCTCGAACATTTTGGCCGAGGCCGGGGCCTGTTCGCGCAGGCCGTCGGCGAAGCCGCGGTAGATGCGGCTGTCCTCCTCCTCGTTGCTGATGGCCAGCGCCAGCACTTCCTGCTCGGTCAGGTCGGAAAATCTTTTCACGGGGCCCCTCTAATCGTCGGCTGGCGGATGGATTTCATATATCAGAGCATTCTAGTCTTGAAAGGGTCCCGTTTGACACCGTTCGGAGCCATGCCATTGCAACGCCTGCGCCGTACGCTTGAGCCGCTAATCCGGCGGCTGATGCATGTCTACTGGCGTTTCTCGCGCGCAGCGACCCTGGGCGCGCGCGCCATGGTGATCGACGGCATGGGGCGCGTCTTCCTGGTCAAGCATTCTTATGTGGAGGGCTGGCACCTGCCGGGCGGCGGGGTGGAGACCGGCGAGACGTTCCTCGCGGCGCTGACGCGCGAACTGGCCGAGGAAGGCAATATCCTGCTGACCGCGCCGCCGGTCCTGCACGGCGTGTTCTTCAACCAGCGGGCGTCGCGGCGCGACCACGTGGCGCTCTACATCGTGCGCGAATTCCGGCAGGACGCCATGCCGGCGCCCAATTACGAGATCATCGCGCATGGCTTCTTTGCGCCCGACGCGCTGCCGGACGGCGTGACCCGCGCCACCCGCGCCCGCATCGCCGAGGTGTTCGGCGGCGCGGCGGTGAGCGAATTGTGGTGAGGCAAACCATGCCGGGCAAGGATTGGCTCCCCGCCGCGGTGCGCGCGAAGGCGATCGACCGCACATTGAAAACCGGCGAGGCGCTGTTCCAGCTCGGTGACAAGACTACGGGCCTCTGCGAAGTGCTCGCCGGCCGCGTGCGGCTGGCGCGCGTCGACCGTTCCGGCCATGAAATCGTGCTGCATGTCGCGGGGCCAGGGCGAGACGCTGGCCGAGGCCTCGCTGTTTTCGCCGGCCTATCACTGCGACGCCATCGCCAGCACCGACGTGCTGGTGCGCATCTATCCGAAAGCGGCGCTGCTAGCCGCCTTCGACCAGGACCCGAAAGCCGCGCAAGCCTTCAGCGCGACGCTGGCGCATCAGGTGATGCACCTGCGCACGCGCATCGAGCAGCGCAATATCCGCTCCGCGCGCGAGCGCGTCCGCCATTTTCTCAAGCTCAACGCCGACGGCCGCACGGTGGCCTTGCGCGGCACGCTCAAGGATCTTGCCGCCGAACTCGGGCTTACCCACGAAGCGCTCTACCGCACGCTGGCAAAGCTTGAACGCAGCGGCGAAATCAAAAGGGCGAAGGGAAAGATCACGCTCGCGCGGGCGCGCAAGAGAGGCTAGCCAAACCTTGCGCGGTCGTGCGGCGCGGCAAAGTCGAGTTGCGGACCGACCGGCACGATGCCGGTCGGGTTCACCTGGCGCTGGCTGAAATAATAATGCCGTTTGATCTGCGCCAGGCTGACGGTCTCGGCCACGCCCGGCACCTGATAGAGATCGCGCACGTAATTCGACAGGTTCGGATATTCGGTGATGTGCCGCCAGTTGCATTTGAAATGCGAATAATAGACCGCGTCGAAACGGATCAGCGTCGGGAACAGCCGCCAGTCGGCCTCGGTGATGGTATTGCCGACCAGATAGCGGTGCTGCGACAGCATCTGCTCGATCTCGTCGAACGTGTCGAACACGTTGCGGAACGCCGCTTCGTAGACCGCCTGCGCGGTGGCGAAACCGGCGCGATAGACGCCGTTGTTGATGTTGGGATAGACCAGATCGTTGATGCAGTCGATCTCGGGCCGCAATTTTTCCGGATAATAGTCGGTGTGAATATTGGTAAACGCATTGAACGCCGAATTGAGCATGCGGATGATTTCCGGCGACTCGTTGTTGACAATCGTCTTGCGCTTCTTGTCCCACAGCACCGGCACGCTGACGCGGCCCGAATAGCGCGGATCGGCCAGCACATAGAGTTCCGACAATTTGCTTTTGCCGTTGACGTCGTCGCCGGTCGAGCCCTCTTGCCTGTTGAAGGTCCAGCCGTCCTTGAGCATGTCGGGCGAGACGACCGACAACGAGACGACGTTCTCGAGCCCCTTGAGCTTGCGGAAGATGACGGTGCGGTGCGCCCACGGGCAGGCGAGCGAAACATAAAGGTGATAGCGGCCGGACTCGGCGGCAAAGCCGCCTTCGCCGGACGGTCCGGCGCTGCCGTCGGGGGTGACCCAATTGCGGAAGCGGGGGATCGGCCGGATGAATTGGCCGTCCTTGGTGCGCGAAACGTCGTCCTGCCAAACGCCGTCAACCAGCATTCCCATGCCGATAACCTCCACCTTTGTTGCTATTCATCTAGGCAATAAAGGCGCAAAACGCCACCGCGATGGACCAGAATCAACCCAAATGTTAATCGGCACAAGATGAGCGAACTTGCACTGACAATCCTGCCGGAAACGGCCGACGACGCGCTGGCGGTCGAGCGACTGCATGAGCGCACCTTCGGCCCTGGCCGTTATGCGCGCAGCGCCTATCGCATTCGCGAGAGCCGCGGGCATGTGCTCGACCTGTCGTTCACCGCGCGCATCGGCACGCTGCTGGTCGGCTCGGTGTGGCTGACGCCGATCTGCATCGGCGAGACGCCAGCGCTGCTGCTGGGGCCGCTCACGGTCGAACCGCCGTTTCGCGAGCACGGCGTCGGCAGCGCGCTGATCGAGCGCGCGCTCAAGCACGCCAAGGCCGCGGGCCACACATTGGTGGTGCTGGTCGGCGACGAGCCGTTTTACGGCAAGTCCGGCTTCAAGCGCATCCCGAAGGGCCAGGTGAAGATGCCGGGTCCGGTCGATCCGGCGCGATTGCTGGTGGCAGAACTCAAAATCGGTGCCTTCGAAGGCGTGTCGGGGATGATTAGGCCGGATTGGGAAAAAGTTTAACGGCCCTCACGAGCCCATGTGGCGGCGAGAGAGCCGACCAGCAGCAATAGCCCGATCAGTCCGGCGAAGATCGGCAGCACGCCGATGCCGCGCACCACGCTGAGGTCGCGCATCTTCAGGCCGATCCAGTCCTCGCCCTTGAACGTGGTCGAGGTGCGAACCGGCACCACGCGCGGCACGTCGAGCGTTGTGCCGTCCGCCAGCCGCCGCGCGTCGCCGCCGGTGGCGCTGGTGAGCGCGCGCAGCACCTCGGTGGTGGACGTCACTTGCGCGAATTCGCGCGGATTGGCCGGCCCCACATTGGCGAGCGCGGTGAGCTTGCCGTCGGTCGCGCGCCACAGCCCGAGTTCGTTGGCGGTGACCGCGGCGCGCCAGACGCCCGGCTCGACCGGCTGTAAAGTGAGCGTGCGAGCGGCGCCGGTCGGCGAGGTGAGCGTCACTTCGTTGACGCTGTCGGCCATGGTCTGGCGCTGCACGGTGATATCGTGGCCCTTGACGATCAGGCGCAGCGCTTCCTCTTCCAGTTCCGGCTGCTTCATCAGCCAATGCGACAGCCGCCGCAGCAGATCGAGATGCGGNNCCAGCAGCGGCTTGCCGTCGGGTCCCTGCATCACGTTGGTGCCATTGGTGTGTTTGATGTCGACCAGCCGGAACCACTGGCTCCAATGCGGCGGATCGCTCTGCGAGCCTTCCAGTCCGCGGGTGACCGGATGGCGCTTGCCGGCCTCGCTGAGCGTAGCCCGGAANNCCGCTCGGCTCCGCCGGCAGGATCACGTCGAGCGGCGTGCGCCAGATGCTGGTCGGGCTGGCGTAGTCGGGGCCGGCCGCGATCAGCACGGCGCCGCCGTCGCGCACATACTTCGCGATGTTGTCGAAATAGATCATCGGCAGCACGCCCTGCCGCGCGTAGCGGTCGAAGATGATGAGCTGGAATTCCGAGATCTTCTGCTGGAACAGCTCGCGGGTCGGAAACGCGATCAGCGACAGCTCGTTGATCGGCGTGCCGTCCTGCTTCTCGGGCGGGCGCAGAATGGTGAAATGCACCAGGTCGACCGAGGCGTCGGATTTCAGCAGATTACGCCAGGTGCGCTCGCCGGCATGCGGCTCGCCCGACACCAGCAGCACGCGCAGCTTGTCACGCACGCCGTCGATCGAGATTACCGCCCGGTTGTTGACTTGCGTAAGCTCGTTTTCGAGCGGCGAGGCCTCGATCTCGACGATATTGGCGCCCGCATGCGGGATCGGCACATTGACCTTGATGTCGGTGCCCACGGCGACGACGCGCTTTTCCAGCACCTCGCCGTCGCGCCGCACGGTGACTTGCGCGCTGCCTGCCTTGGCGCCTTGATCCTCGATGCGGAAGCCGATGGTCTGCGCTTGCCCGACGATGCCGAAGCGCGGCGTTTGCGTGAGCACGACGCGGCGGTCGATCTCGTCGCGGTGACCAGTAATCAGCGCATGCAGCGGCGCGGCGAAGCCGAGCGCGGCGGCGTCGGCCGGCACGTCATGCACGCGGCCGTCGGTAATCAGGATAGCGCCGGCGACGCGGTCGGGCGGCACGTCGGCCAGCGTGGCGGACAAGGCCGAGAACAGCCGGGTGCCGTCGGTCTCGCCGTCCGCCGCGCCCGCCTCAGTGACGCGCACTTCCAGGCCGGGAATGCGCTTGAGCCGCTCGACCAGCGTGGCGCGCGCGGCTTCCGTCTGGGCGTTGCGGTCGCCGAAATTCTGGCTCGGGCTCTTGTCGACGATGACGGCGGCAACCGAGGGGATCGGATCGCGGTCTTCTCTCGTCAGGGATGGATTGGCGAGCGCCAGCACCATCAGTCCGAGCGCCAGCGCCCTCATCGGCGCGCCGCGGCTGCGCGCCAGCAGCAGCACGATCGAAATCAGCAAGGCCACGCCGAAGGCCGCCCACACCACATAGGCCGGCACCAGCGGAGCGAATGAGACGCCGAGGTTCATAGTCAACACACCAATATGCGAACGTGTCCGGCGCGCGAATGGACCGAGATATATTCAATCATAGCGACCGGCCCTTTTCCGCGTTCCAGATTTCGCCACTGGGCGCGGTCAGATCAGCATCCGGCATGAACGTGACGGTGCCGGCCATACAGCCCCAAGGGTCGCGCTTTGGCGACTTTTGGGCGGCGCGCGATGGGGCCTTGTCAGCAGGAGATTTCGACTTTGGCTCGTCCTTGCTCATGGTCGTCTCACCTTTACTGCCCCAGCCGCTCGAGCAGCGCNNTCGGCCTTGTAGTTGCCGGTGAGCGCGTACATCACGATGTTGACGCCGGCGCGGAAGGCGAATTCGCGCTGGCGCGGCTCGCCCGGCACCAGCGGCAGCATGGGCTGGCCGTCCGGGCGTATGGCCCAGGCGCCGGCCAGATCGTTCGAGGTGATCAAGATCGAGGAGACGCCATCGCCGGCGCGCGCCGGGCGGTTGGTCTCTTCCTCGGTTTCCGCCGGCAGTGCCTCGACCCAAAGCTGGCCGGTGGTGAAGCGGCCGGGGAAGTCGCGCAGCAGGAAGAAGGTTTTGGTGAGCACGTGATCGCGCGATACCGGCTCCAACTCGGGGATGTCGAGCGAGGACAGGATCGAGCGCAGCGTCACCATGCCGGGCCCCTGCATCTCGCCGCCGGGGCCGGGCGGCGCGTCGACCGCGTCGCGGGTGTCGAACAGAACGGTGCCGCCGCGCTTCATATAGGTGTCGATGCGATCAAGCGCGGTCTGCGAGGGCTTTGGCGCGCTCGCCGACACCGGCCAATAGATCAGCGGGAAGAAGGCGAGCTCGTCACGCGTCGGGTCGAGCCCGATCGGCTCGCCGGCCTCCAACGCGGTGCGTTGCGCCAGAAATAGCGTGAGGCCCTGCAGGCCTGCTTTGCTTACTGCGTCGACGTCGGCATCGCCGGTGATGATGTAAGCGAGATGCGTTTGACTTGCCGCCTTCATGGCGAAGTCTTGCTGCTGCGAGGATAACGGCGGTGCTGGCTGTTGAGAGGACTGCGCCTGCGCCGGATGGGGCATGGTCAACGCGCTCAGCAGGCACGCCGCCAGCAGCGTTGTCGCCACACGGCGGCGCGGCAGCATGCCTGCGAGTATGCCGGAGAGCACAATCACCACCAGCGCATCGAGCATCAGCAGCACCAGCGCGGCGAGGAAGATCGGCCCGCGCAGGTCGAGCGGCTCGCCGTGGCGATAGACGTCGAGGCGGGCGTTGAGGCCTGAGAAATCGAGTGGCGCCAGCCGATCGCTGGGTGCAAGCGTATTGACTGCGACTAGGCCTTCCGGCGGCCCGTAAAAGCCGGGCGGATGATCGGCATTGGCGCGGGCGCTGAAATTGGCGGGGATCGGGCGGGCGGTTGGCGGCGGCGATGAGAAGGCGCCGAAGCCGTCGAGCACGCGGGTCGGCGGCACAGCTTGGTTGGCGCGGCCGCTGGCGGTGCCGGCCTCGCCGGCATTTTCGGCGTCGGCGGTCGCGGTCGAAGCCGCCAGCGCGACGATGCGCCGGAGCATATCGACGAAGGTGCCCGATAGCGGCAGGTCCGACCAGCGGGTGTCGGCGGTGACATGGAACAGCACCAGCAGCCCCTTGCCGTAACGTTGGGCGGTGACCAGCGGCGTGCCGTCGGCGAGCGTTGCCCAGGTGCGGTCGGTGAGCAGCGAATCGGGCTCGGCCAGAACTTGGCGGCTGACGGTGACATCGTTCGGCACCGGCATGCCGGCGAACGGGCCTTCGCGCGCGAAAGCGGCGAGTTGTTGCGGCTTTTCCCAGCTCAGGCTGCCGCCCAGGACGCGGCCGCCGCGGCGCAGCTTCACCGGCACCAGGTCGTCGTCGGTGGCGCCGGCGAGGTGCGGACCGGCAAAGCGCACCAGCACACCGCCATTGTCGATCCATTTGTTGAGCTGCTCGCGCGCCTCAGTGACATTGCCGACATCGGCGAGGATCAGCATCGGCAGATGCTGATCGAGGAAGCGCTTCACCGCTTCGGCCGGCGCCACGCCCTCGGCGAGGCGGATATCGGCGAACGGATTGAGCGCGCGCGCCAGGTAATAGCTGGCGCCGATCAGCGGCTGCGAGCGGTCGGCGGCCGAACCGGACACGACGCCGACGGTGCGCCGGCGCCATCGCTTGTCGAGCAGTTGCACGGCGCCCGCCGAGCGCTCTGCGGCGATCTCCAGCCGCGCCACGTCGTTGCGGATTTCGACCGGCAGATCGATCACCGCCTCGGCTTCCTGCGCGTCGGATCGAAACGCGAACGGCGCCTCGCCGAGCGGCAAACCTTTAAGATCGATGGCATTCACAAAGCCGGTGTCGGTGCTGCCGGTCTGCGCGCGCAGCACTTTCACCGTCAGCGCGCCAGCCGCGTTGTCGGCGGCAGCGAGCGCATGCGGGACGGGAAGACCGCCCGCGACCACGGTGAGCGGATGGCCGCCGACGATGTGCTTCAAGCCCGCGATGAATTCGCCGCCCTTGCCGAGATCGACGCCGTCGGAGAGCCAGACGATCTCGACGTCCGGTGCGGTTGCGAGGAAGCGCTCGATCAAGGGCAGCGCCTCGGTGCGCTCGACGGTATAGGGCTTCGGCTTGAGCTGTTTGATCTGCACGCGGGCGGCGCCGGCGACCTGCAGGGAAACATCGCGCGCGATTTCCGACAGCGGCAGCACGGCGACGCCGCGGTTGTCGGTCTCGGCCCGCGCCATCAGCTCGTCGGCGGTGCGCAGGCGGGCGTCCCAGGAGGCCGCCGCGCCCCAGCCGTCATCGAGCATGACCAGCAGCGGTGCCCCTCTGCTCGACGTGGCGAGCGGCGGGTTCCACAACGGCCCTGCTGCAGCGATGATGACCAGCGCGGCAAGCGTCAGCCGCAGCAGGACAAGCCACCACGGCGTGCGCGCCGGGGTTTCCTCCTTGGGCGCGATCTCGAACAGCAGCCGGGCAGGCGGGAAGTTGATGCGGCGCGGGCGCGGCGGCACCAGCCGCAACAGCCACCACAGGACCGGCAGGCCGATCAGGCCGAGCAGCACCAGCGGCTGTGCGAAGCCGAGCGGCAAAGAACCGAACAAGGAGCCGATCACGCCACTCTCCCGGGCTGCGCCGGCGTGTAGCGGCTGCTCACGGATGTCGTCTGCATATGAGTGCCCATGCGCGAATGCAGCACGAGCAGCAATTCGCTCGCCGGCCGGTCGGTGCGGTGGATGGCGAAGCTCCAGCCCAGCCGGTCGGTTTCGGCACGAATTTGCCCGCGGTGGCGCGCCACCAGGCCCTGATAGTCATTGCGCCAGGTCTCGGCGCGGCCGGCGGTGACGCTGCCGGCGCCTTCCGGCTCGATGAATTCGACGCGGCCCGAATAGGGGAAGCTTTCCTCGGCCGGGTCGACGATCTGCACCACATGGCCATGCGCGCCGGTGGCGGAAAGCTGGGCGATAGTCTGCTGCACCTCGCCGATCGGGCTCCACAGGTCGGACAGCAGCACGATCTCGGCGAGCGGCGAGGGCGCGAACGACATTGGCAGGCTGGCGCGTTCCAGAGGATCGTGCAGGATCGCCTGCGCCATTTTATCGATCACGTTGCGGCTCGCCGTCGGACGCAACAGGCCGGGAATGCCGACCCGCTCGCCGCCCTGCACCAGCACCTCGGCCAAGGCGAAGGCCACCACCAGCGCGCGCTCGAGCTTGCTGTCGGTGACCAGCGCGGAGGCAAAGGCCATCGACGGCGAACGGTCGGGCCAGATCCAGACCGTGTGCGAGGCTTCCCATTCGCGCTCGCGCACATAGAGATGATCGTCGCGCGCCGAGCGCCGCCAGTCGACATTGGACGCCGGCTCGCCCGACATGAAGCGGCGGTATTGCCAGAAATTTTCGCCCGGTCCGGCGCGGCGGCGGCCATGCAAGCCGTGAATGACGGTGGCGGCGACCCGGCGCGCTTCGAGAATGAGCCGCGGCATGGCGTCGGCGAGCATGCGGCCGCTGCCGGTGGCCTGCCGTACTGCGCTCGCCTCGATATCGCTGAGCCTCGGCTCGGGCATCTGAGATTATCCGATGCGCGCTTTCAGCCGCCCAATCACGTTCGGAATGGTTTCGCCTTCCGCGCGCGCGGCGAAGGTGAGCGCCATGCGGTGCTTGAGCACGGGCTCGGCCAGTTCAAGCACGTCATCCACCGATGGTGCGAAGCGGCCTTCGAGCAGCGCACGAGCGCGCACCGCCAGCATTAGCGCTTGGCTGGCGCGCGGGCCGGGGCCCCAGGAGATCAGCTTGCCGATGTCGCCGGCCTCGGGGCCGGGGCGCGCCGAGCGCACCAGCGCCAGGATCGCTTCGACCACGGATTCGCCGACCGGCAGCCGGCGCACCAGCCGCTGCGCGGCGATCAGATCGTCGGCGGTCATCGCCGCCTTGGCGCGCGTTTCATCCGCGCCGGTGGTGTCGAACAAGATTTTGCGCTCGGCTTCCAGGTCCGGATAATCGACGTCCACTTCCATCAGGAAGCGGTCGAGCTGCGCCTCAGGTAGCGGATAGGTGCCTTCCTGCTCGAGCGGGTTTTGCGTCGCCAGCACATGGAACGGCTTGGGCAGATCGTGGCGCGCGCCGGCGACCGTGACGTGCTGTTCCTGCATCGCCTGTAGAAGAGCAGATTGCGTGCGCGGAGAGGCACGGTTGATCTCGTCGGCCATCAGCAATTGTGCGAACACCGGGCCGGCGATGAAGCGGAAGCTGCGCTTGCCGCCGGGGGTTTCTTCCAAAACCTCGGTGCCGAGGATGTCGGACGGCATCAGGTCGGGCGTGAATTGCACGCGCTTGGCGTCGAGCCCGAGCGCGATGCCCATGGTCTCCACCAGCTTGGTCTTGGCGAGGCCGGGCACGCCGACCAGCAACGCATGGCCGCCGGACAGCACGGTCACCAGCGCGCGCTCGACCACGATGTCCTGGCCGAAGATCACCGAGCTGATGGCGGCTTTCGCGGCGCGCACATGGGCGGCGGTGGATTCCGCCGCGCGCACGATCATATCTTCCAGTTTTTCAAGGCTTTCGCCGCTTGCCGACGCCATGATTTCGGTTCCTTTCGTCGCTCGCCTTTAGACAAGTTGGGAGCTATGCAACAAACGCACCAGAGACGAATTTTGTGCGCCAATTAAAGCGAATCTGCCGCATTCTACGGGCAAGCTTACGCTATCTTCTGCCGCCTGAATGGTTGAGTCACAAAGTTGCGAACAGGCCAGAGGCGGCCTGAATAACGTAGGGAAACAATGGCGAAGGCAGGGCAAGGCGCAGGGATTGGCGGGCTGGAGGGCATCGCGGCGGCGGTAACCGGCGAAAAACGCAAAGGTCCGCCCCCGGTGGAGCGCTGGAATCCGCCGTTTTGCGGCGATATCGACATGCGGATCGCCGCCGACGGGACCTGGTTCTATCAGAAGACCCCGATCGGAAGGCCGGCTTTGGTCAAGCTTTTCGCGTCGATTCTCAAACGCGAGGGCGACAAATACTTCCTGGTCACTCCTGTGGAGAAGGTCGGTTTAATCGTCGAAGAAGTGCCGTTCCTCGGCGTCGAGCTTAAGGTCGAGCACGATGCTCGCGGGCAAGTTCTCAATTTTAGAACAAATGTCGACGACTGGGTCGCGGCCGGTCCGGGTCATGCGCTGCGCTTCGAGCAGCAAGCCGCGAACGGCGGCCTCAAGCCCTATCTGCATGTCCGCCGCGAGCTGTGGGCCAAGGTGACGCGCGCGCTGTTCTACGACCTGGTCGAGCTCGGCGAGGAGCGCGTGGTTGACGGCAAGCCGATGTTCGGCGTCGTCTCGGGCGGTGAATTTTTCGCGATGGCCGAGGCCAGCACGGTGCGGGAGTTTGCCTAGCGCATGATCCCGAAAAGTGGGAACCGGTTTTCGGATAAGATCATGCGCAAAGAAAAATGTTAGGAGCGCACTTTGTTTCAATCTGAATGGATCAGGCTCTAATGCACGGCGCGGGGGCGACGCAAGCCATGACGGCGGATGAGTTTTTCGCGCGCGCCCGCACGCGGCTGACCCTCGACGTGCCGCCGGGCATCGCCGATCCCAATATCACGCCAGCGCACGGCGACCATGTCGCCGATCCGGTTATGGAGAAAATCGCCGCGGTGCGTCCGATCCGCCCGGCGGCGGTGCTGGTGCCGGTGGTGGATCATCCCGAGCCGACCGTGTTGCTCACCCAGCGCGCCCAGCATCTGCCCGATCATGCCGGACAGGTGTCGTTTCCGGGCGGCAAAATCGACCAGAGCGACGCCAGCCCGCTCGCTTCAGCGTTGCGCGAAGCCGACGAGGAAATCGGCCTCGACCGGCAATTCGTCGAGCCGCTCGGCTATCTCGATCTGTACATGACCACGCTCGGCTACCGCATCGTGCCGGTAGTCGCGCGGGTCAAGCCCGGGTTCACGCTCACGCTCAACACCAGCGAGGTGGACGCCAGTTTCGAGGTGCCGCTCGCCTTTCTCATGGATCAGGATAACGTGCAGCGCCACGCGCGTGGCTGGCAGGGCATGACCCGGCATTATTATGCGATCACCTTCGGCGAGCGCTACATTTGGGGCGTGACCGCTGGTATCCTGCGCAATCTGCACGAACGGATTTATCGATGAGGCGGCACCACGCGACCTGCTCTCTTAATCCCTCCCCTGTAAGGGGAGGGTGGACGCGAGCGCAGCGAGCGGACGGGTGGGGTTACGTTGATAGCGCCCCCACCCGGTCAGCTCCGTTGACCACCCTCCCCCTTCGGGGGAGGGATGGAGCAAGCCCATGATCCGCCCGGTCTTCACCGAAATCGTCCTGTTCGTGGCGCCGTTCGTGCTCTACGTCGTCTTTCTGTGGGCGACCAAGGCCGGCGTGATGCATCCGGATTCCTGGCCGATCTCGCGCATCGCCTGGCTCGCCATCGCCGCGCTTGTGCTGGTGGTCGGCAGCTTCATCTATTTCGCGCATTTCACCGGCGCGAAGCCGGGCTCGACCTATGTGCCGGCGCACATGGAGAACGGCGTATTCGTGCCGGGGCAGACCAAGTGACGTCCGGCGCGACCTCGCGCAGCCTGGCCGGCGCCGCCTGGCTGAGCGCGGGCGCGCTGCCGCGCCTGCTCGGCGTGCTCGACAGCAACGGCGAGGAAGCACGCGTGGTCGGCGGCGCGGTGCGCAATGCGCTGCTCGGCATTGCGATCCATGAGATCGACGTCGCCACCACGGCGGTGCCGGACGAGGTGGTCAAGCGCGTCACGGCGGCCGGCTTTAAGCCGGTGCCGACCGGCATCGCGCACGGCACCGTCACCGTCGTCATCGACAAGCATCCGTTCGAGGTGACCACGCTGCGCCAGGACGTGGAGACTTATGGCCGCCACGCCAAGGTCGCCTTCGGCCGCGACTGGAAAGCCGACGCCGAGCGGCGCGATTTCACCATCAACGCGCTGTCGGCCACGCGCGACGGCGCGGTCTACGATTATGTCGGCGGGCTCGACGATTTGGCCGCGCGGCGCGTGCGCTTCATCGGCGATCCGGCAAAGCGCATCGCGGAAGACTATCTGCGCATCCTGCGTTTCTTCCGCTTCCATGCCGCCTATGGCACCAGCGATCATCCCGACGCCGAAGGCATCGCGGCCTGCATCGCCGGCCGCGAGGGCCTTGGTCAATTGTCGCGCGAACGCCTGCGCATGGAGCTGATGAAGCTCGTGGTCGGAACCCACGCGGTGCCGACGCTGATCTCCATGACCGACGCCGGGCTGACGCTGCGGGTGCTCGGCGGCATCAGTTGCCTCGGCTCGTTCGAGAACATGGCCAAAGCCGAAGCGGCGATCGGCGCGCCGCCCGATCCGGTGCGTCGGCTCGGCGCGCTCGGCGTCGCGGTCGCCGAGGACGCCGAGCGGCTGTGGCAGAAGCTGCGGCTGACCAACAACGAGCACGAGCGGCTGGCCTCAATGGCCGAGGGCTGGCGGCGGATCTCGCCGGTCTTCGGTGAGCCGGCGGCGCGCGCGCTGCTCTACCGGCTCAAGGGCGAACGCTACACCGACCGTGTGCTGCTGGCCTGGGCGCGTTCGCAAGGCTCCGCCAGCGATACCGATTGGCATGCGCTGGCGACTTTGCCGCAGCACTGGAGCGCGCCGGCGTTTCCATTGAAGGCGGCGGACTTCATCAAGCGCGGCGTCGAGAAGGGCCAAGCGCTCGGCGCGGCGCTGGCCGCCGCGGAAGCGGCTTGGATCGCGGCGGGGTTTCCAAGCGATACTGCCGCGATCGACAGAATTGCAAATGATGCGATCCAATGGCAACGAGCGTGACGGCAAAAAAAGACCCCGGGAAAATCCCGGGGTCTGGATCGATTGGTGGTTGGCGCCGCGTATCCTAGTGCATGTTGAACAGCCAGCTCACTCGGGCGCGCACCACGTCGGTGGTGACCTTTACATTCGGATAGAGCGAGTCATACTGCATATTGCTACTTCCGAAATCGGCATGCAGATATTCAGCACCGATGAATGAGGTGATCCCAGACCGCGTATTCGGCGCCGGCGCCCACGATCCATCCGGTACGGTCGCTGGTGTCTCAGAAAGTAGTTGTGGCGTTCACTGTTGAGCCTTCGAAGGTCGTCCACGCCACGCCACCGGTTCCGTAGACCAGGAAGCGATCGAATGCGACACCCAAGCGTCCGCGCGCGGAGAACTGGTGGTTGAGTTCGGTGTTACAAGTGAACGTCGGATTGGCGCAGGCGGCGCTCGCCTTAAGATTGAGCCAGTCACCGTCGACTTCGGCACCCAGTACGATCTGGTTCCACTGATAATTGAAGCCAACCTGGCCGCCGAAGGCGCCGCCATTAGCAGGCCACTCGAGGCAAGCGCGCCAGGCCGTCATTGAACAGTTTAGCGCTAGTTCCGCATCGAATCCGCGCCTATGTTGCGTTTGGGTGACAGACATAAAAAGCGGTCGCCTTAGGCCTTTTTCGCCGTTAGGCGCATCCATTGGCGGGGTAACTCATTAGGGCGCCTGGTCTTTTTAAGGTCTGCCGTACGGACCGGACTTTGTCGCCGAATAAATGCCGAGCGGGCTACCTCCAGACAACGCATTTTCGCCGCAAGGACCGCTTTGCGCGCTGCCATTAGCGGGCGCGTTGCGTGCGATAGGTGTCAAGATTCACCGGCTTGACCCGCGCATTGCGCTTCGGCAGGCAGCTTGGGCGCGCGCTTACGGTACGTACTTGGGCACGCGCCGTGCCGCCGCGATTGACCTCATGAACGTGCTCTCTGGCTTCGCCGACATTTCGCTCTGGCAGCTTGCGCTGGTCGCGGGCGTTGCGTTGTTTGCCTCGATCGTCGGCGGCGTGTCGGGCTACGGCACCGGCGCGCTGATGCCGCTGGTGCTGGTGCCGCTGGTCGGCGCCGAACCGGTGGTGCCGATCATCGCCATCTCGGCGCTGTTCAACAATACGAGCCGGCTCACCGCCTTCCGCAGCTATGCCGATTTCCGGCGCGCCGGAATTGTGCTCGCCTTTGCGGTGCCGACCTGCGTGCTCGGCGCCTGGGGCTATACGCGGCTCTCCAGCGCCGGCGCGGCGCTGGTGATCGGCGCCATGCTGATCCTCAGCGTGCCGCTGCGCCGGCATTTGAAGCGGCGCGATTTCCGCGTCGGCGACAAAGGGCTGGCGTTAGGCAGCCTCGGCTATGGCGTGGTTGTCGGCGGCACCGCCGGCTCGGGCGTGATCTTGCTCTCGCTGCTGATGGCGGCGGGCGTGCAGGGCGCCGGCGTCATCGCCACCGACGCGGCGGTGTCAATCGTGATCGGCGTGGTGAAGACTTCCGTATTCGGGCTGGCCGGCGTGCTCACCGCGCAGGTGGTGGCCTTCGCGCTGCTGATCGGCATCGTCGCGTTGCCGGGCGCGTTTCTGGCCAAGGCTTTCGTCGAGCGCATGCCGGTGCACGTGCACACGGCGATCCTCGACGCGGTGGTGCTGCTGGGCGGCGTCGTGATGGTGGCGGCGGCGCTGCGATAGTTTATTTTGCGCATGATCTTATCCGAAAACCGGTTCCCACTTTTCGGGATCATGCGCTTACGGCCACTTCACCACCGGCGGCATGGAGGACAGGATCGACTCCACATTGCCGCCGGTGCGCAGGCCGAAAATCGTGCCGCGGTCGTACAGCAGGTTGAACTCCACGTAGCGGCCGCGGCGGATCAACTGTTCGTCGCGCTCGGCCTCGCTCCAGGGCGTCGCGAAGTTTTTCCGCACCAGTTCGGGATAGACGCGCAGGAATGCGCGGCCGACATCTTGCGTGAAGGCAAAACTCGCGTCCCAATCGGTCTCGAGATAGTCGTAGAAAATTCCGCCGATGCCGCGCGGCTCATCGCGGTGCTTGAGGTGGAAATATTCGTCGCACCATTTTTTGTATTTGTCGTAGGGCGCGACTTGTGGATGCGCATCGCAGGCCGAGCGCATGGCGGCGTGAAAGGCGATGCTGTCCGGATCGCTTTGCGTGCGGCGCGCATCGAGCACCGGCGTCAGATCGGCGCCGCCGCCGAACCAGGCTTTGCTGGTGACCACAAAGCGCGTGTTCATGTGCCCCGCCGGCACATGCGGATTTTGCGGATGCGCGATCAGCGAAATGCCGGAGGCCCAGAAGCGCGGATCGTCGGCGGCGCCCGGGATCTCCTTGCGGAATTCCGGCGCGAACTCGCCATGCACGGTCGAACAATGCACGCCGACCTTCTCGAACACGCGCCCGCGCATCAGCGCCATCACGCCGCCGCCGCCATCCGGGTCGGCTTTAGCCGACCCGGCATTTGAATTGCCGATCTCGGGTAAACCCGAGATCGGTTGCTGGCCGCTGTGATCGGTGCGGCTCCAGGGCGTGCGTGTGAAGCGGCCGGCCGGTTTTTGTGCGAGCGGCGCGCTTGCCGGCAGCGCATCCTCGACGGCTTCGAGCGCAGCGCAGACATCGTCGCGCAGCGTCTCGAACCAGGTCCGCGCGCGGGTCTTACGGGCTTCGATGGGCGTAGAGTCCATCATTTGATCCCGAGTTTGGCCTTGGCCGCGCCGAGGTCGCCGGTGGTGAAGCCTTGCGCGCAATCGCGGTCGAACTCGGCGACCGCGGCGTCGTAGGCCTTTTGCTTTTGCTGGTAGAGCGGGAATTCAGCCTGGAACTGTTTCGGCAGCTGCTCGTGGCGGATCAGCTGGTGCTGGAAATCGTTGAGCCCCGGCTCGTCATAGCCGCCCAGCCTCGGCAGCTCGGCGTCGATCTGGTTTTGCAGGAACATACCTTCGGCGGCGAGCCGGTCGATGGCGGCGATCTCGGTGTCGATCGCGCTGCCGGTGCGGTCGAGCTCGCGCGCCAGCCGCAGGCAGGCTTGCAGCGCCAGGCTCGTCATCGCTGGCTGGCCGGCATCGACCGGCGCGCGCGCCAGCAATTCGGCCAGCAGCGGGCGCGCGGCATCGGCTTCGCTCGCGGTCAAGACGAGCGTGGCTGTGAAAACGAGCAATGCCACTCGACGATTCACTCGGCGTCCCGTTTTTCGTCTGATAGCCTAAGATTGGGGAAACGTACGCGCCGCGCTTTGCTTAAGTCCACATAGTCAGTGGAATCGTGGCTTTCCCAGAATGCTCGTTCCTCCGCTTCGTCGCGGAATTTTGGAATCGGTTTAAGTTTGTCTTGCGCCATAGCGACCTCCAGGCGCCATTATACACCGTGCGCCGTGAGGAAGCCCCCCGTCTGCCGCAGCGCCTCGCCGGCGACCAGCGCCGCGGCCATCGCCACGTTGAGCGAGCGCAGGCCCTTAGCGATGGGAATACGCAGGCGGGCATCGGCGGCTGCATGCACAGGCTCCGGCACGCCGGCGCTTTCGCGGCCGAATAGCAGCACCTGGTCGTCGCGGAAGTTATGGTCGAGATAGGAAGTTTCGGCGGTGGTGGTGAGCAGCACCAGCTTAAGCCGCTCGGAGCCTCGCCAGTCCTCGAAGGCTTGGAACGAGCCATGGCGGGTGAGGGCGACCTGGTCGAGGTAGTCCATGCCGGCCCGCCGAAAGGCGCGGTCGGTGACCGGGAAGCCGGCCGGCTCGATGATATGCGCCTCTAGCCGCAAGCAGGCGCAGAGCCGCAGAATCGTCCCGGTGTTCTGGGGGATATCGGGCTCGTAAAGGGCGATCTGTATCGGCCGGCCTGCCAGTTTTTCACCCGGTTCCAAGGCTAAATCGCTCTAGACGAACGGCTTATGCGCCTAATAGGGACTGCGGCGATAGCGGGCTTGCACTCCCACCACAAGGGTGCCAATAAAACGCCACCGTAGCGCCGTCCTGCCTTACCCAGGGCTGCCGCAACCGGTCCGCCCCGCCGCCGCGGGACTTGTCCTGCCGGCTTAAAGCCGCGGGCGGATGACTAAGCAGCCGGGGGAGAGGGCTCAAGACGTGACGACCGTGTCTTCAGCGGAGCATTCGCGACGCGACTTTCTTTATATCGCCACCGGCGCCGTCGGCGTGGTGGGCGCAGCCGCGGCCCTGGTGCCGCTGATCGCGCAAATGAATCCCGACGCCTCGACCATTGCCGCGGGCGCGCCGGTCGAAATCGATCTGGCGCCGATCGCCGACGGGCAGATCGTCAAGGTGTTCTGGCGCTCAAAGCCGATCTTCATCTCCCACCGCACCAAGAAGGACATCGAGGAAGCGCAGAAGGTCGACGTGGCCAACCTGCCCGATCCCGAGCCGGACTCAGAGCGCGTCAAGCAGGGCCATGACCAATGGCTGGTCGTCATCGGCATCTGCACCCATCTCGGCTGCATCCCGCTCGCCCACCAGGGCGAATATGACGGCTGGTTCTGCCCCTGCCACGGCTCGCAATACGACACCGCCGGCCGCATCCGCAAAGGCCCGGCGCCGAAGAATCTCCCGCTGCCGCCCTACGCATTCATCTCCGACACCAAGATCCGGATCGGCTGATCCGCGACGGATTGTTCTTGAAGGTTCGATTATGAGCGGACACGCGACCTACCAGCCGACCAATCGCGTTTTGCAATGGCTCGAGAAGCGGCTGCCGATCGGCGGCCTGGTTCATTCCTCGTTCATCGCCTATCCGACGCCGCGCAACCTGAACTACTGGTGGGCCTTCGGCGGCATCCTGTCGTTCATGCTGGGTGTGCAGATCATAACCGGCATCGTGCTGGCGATGCACTACACGCCGCATGTCGACATGGCCTTCAAGTCGATTGAGATCGTCATGCGTGACGTCAACTTCGGTTGGCTGCTGCGCTACCTGCACGCCAACGGCGCCGCGATGTTCTTCCTCGCCGTCTACATCCACATGTTCCGCGGCCTGTATTACGGGTCGTACAAGGAGCCGCGCGAGGTGCTCTGGATCCTCGGCGTCATTCTCTACCTTTTGATGATGGCCACCGGCTTCATGGGCTACGTGCTGGTCTGGGGGCAGATGAGCTTCTGGGCGGCGACCGTGATCACCAATTTGTTCTCCGCCATACCCGGCGTCGGCGACGCCATCGTCACCTGGCTGTGGGGCGGCTACGCGGTCGGCAATCCGACGCTCAATCGCTTCTACTCGCTGCACTACCTGCTGCCGTTCGTGATCGCCGGTGTGGTGGTGCTGCACGTCTGGGCGCTGCACGTGACGGGTCAGAACAATCCAACCGGTATCGAGCCGAAGTCGGACCAGGACACGGTGTCGTTCACGCCCTATGCGACCATCAAGGACGGCTTCCTGATGGTGTGCTTTTGCATCCTATTTGCCTGGTTCGTGTTCTACATCCCGAACTTCCTCGGCCATTCCGACAACTACATCCCGGCCAATCCGGCGGTGACGCCGTCGGAAATCGTGCCCGAATGGTATTACTTGCCGTTCTACGCCATCCTGCGCTCGATCCCGAACAAGCTGCTCGGCGTGATCGCGCTGTTCGGTTCGATCGGCATTCTGGCATTCCTGCCCTGGCTCGACACCTCGAAGGTGCGCTCGGCGCGCTATCGGCCGCTGTTCCGGCAGTTTTTCTGGCTGTTCGTGATCGCGGCCGTCGGGCTCGGCTGGCTCGGCACCAAGCCGCCGGAGGGCATCTATGTCATCCTCGCGCGCATCTTAACGTTCTACTACTTCGCCTTTTTCCTGATCGTCCTGCCGCTGCTCGGCATCTTCGAGAAGACCAAGCCGCTGCCGAATTCGATTTCGGAATCGGTTCTGGGCGCCAAGGCGTGAGGATGGTCATGAACATACAGCGCCCCATCTTCGCCCTTGTCCTCGCCGGTTCGCTGGCCGCCATGGCGCTGCCCGCGTCCGCACAGTTGACCGAGCAGGTGCCGCCACCGCGGCTGAAATGGTCGTTCGCCGGCCCGTTCGGAAAATACGACCAGGCGCAGCTGCAGCGCGGTTTCAAGATCTACCGCGAGGTCTGCGCGAACTGCCATTCGATGGACATGCTCTCGTTCCGCAATCTGGCGGACGCGGGCGGTCCCGGTTTCAGCGAGGCGCAGGCCGAGGCGGTGGCGGCCGAATACAAGGTCAAGGACCTCGACGATCTCGGCAATCCGATCGAGCGGGCCGGCCGGCTGGCGGACCATTTCCCGGCGCCGTTCGCGAATGAACTTGCGGCGAAGGCGACCCACGGCGTCGCCCCGCCCGACATGTCGACGCTGGCCAAGGCGCGCAGCTACAGCCGAGGCTTTCCCTGGTTCGTGTTCGACATGGTCACGCAATACCAGGAGCACGGCCCGGATTACATCGCCGCCTATCTCAATGGCTACAAGGACGCGCCGAAGGGCTTCGTTCTGCCGGAGGGCGGCCACTACAATGAATATTTCCCCGGCCATACCACCGCCATGCCGCCGCCGCTGCAAGCGGGGCAGGTGACCTATGACGACGCTTCGCCGCAGACCGCGGAACAGTATTCCAAGGACGCGGCGGCGTTCCTGATGTGGGCGGCCGAGCCGCACCTCGACGCGCGCAAGCGCATCGGCTTCCAGGTGATGATCTTCCTGATCGTGCTGGCCGGGCTCATGTACTTCACCAAGAAGAAGGTGTGGTCGGCGGTGCACTGACTTTCTTTGTCATGCCCGGGCTTGACCCGGGCATCCATTCGGCTGTCCAAATTGTTTCATCGCTTCATGGATTGCCGGGTCAAGCCCGGCAATGACGAGAACGATTGGCAGTGATGGCATCATGACCAAATCAGTCCTCGGCATCATCGGCGGGTCCGGCATCTACGATCTGCCGGGGCTGCAAAACGTGCGCGAGCAGCGCATCCCCAGCCCGTGGGGCGAGTCGTCGGGCGCCCTGCGCATCGGCGACATCGATGGCTTGCCGGTGGTGTTTCTGTCGCGCCACGACAAGGGCCACCGGCTGTCGCCCTCCGACATCAACTACCGGGCNNCAGTTCGTCGACCGCACCTACAAGCGCGAGAGCTCGTTTTTCGGCAGGGGGCTGGTGGCGCATGTGTCGATGGCGCATCCGGTGTCGCCGCGGCTGCGCGCGCGGCTCGGCGAGGCCGCTTTGTTGGAAGGCATCGAGCCGCACTTCGGCGGCACCTATGTGTGCATGGAAGGCCCGCAGTTCTCCACGCTGGCGGAGAGTCTGACTTACAAGCAACTCGGCTATTCGGTGATCGGCATGACCAACATGCCGGAGGCCAAGCTCGCGCGCGAGGCGGAGATTTGTTACGCCACGGTCGCCATGGTGACCGACTTCGACTGCTGGCATCCCGACCACGATGCCGTCACCATGCCAGACATCATCAAGGTGCTGATGGAGAATGCCGATCGCGCGCAGCGTCTGGTGGCGCGGCTGGCGCGCGATTTTTCCCGTGAGCACGAGCCGTGTCCCATTGGCTCGGACCGCGCGCTCGACACCGCGCTGATCACCGCCCCCGAGGCGCGCGATCCCGTGCTGATCAAAAAGCTCGACGCGGTCGCGGGCCGGGTGCTGGGAAAAATATGACACCAGAAGAATATACGGGCGAAATCATACTGCCGACGCTTCGTGATTATTTTGGAGAACCACGCAGCCGACGAAAAGCGATGCTCGCGAGCATGACGCTAATTCATCTGCATGACGCACTCAAAATGAACGGCAAAAGACCATCATCCGAAACGACAACAGAATTCTTTGAAAGCCTTCAGTCAGCATGTCCCGAATGTTGGGCTATTTATCTCGTCGCAATTTCGGCTAAACATATGGAACATGGCAAATCTGGTTTCACAATCGACAAAATTGTTGAAAGGCCACCGGCATTTTATGGGGTAGCTGTTTGGGGCTTAAGCAGATGGGATGATACAACTGGCGGCGTTGAAGCAATGGATTTGAATATGAGCATAGATGCTTCACTGCGAGTGGCGTTTGAATTCTTGGCGGGGAAATTCTTAGCCGGTACTTTTGCGATTTGATCTCAAAGGTGAGCGAACGCCATGACCTCTCCCGACTTCGACCTGCGCGCTTCGATCCGCTCGATCCCGGACTATCCCAAGCCGGGCATCATGTTCCGCGACATCACCACGCTGCTCGGCGACGCGCGTGCGTTCCGCCGCGCGGTGGACGAATTGGTGCAGCCCTGGGCCGGCATGAAGATCGACAAGGTCGCCGGCATCGAGGCGCGCGGCTTTATTCTGGGCGGCGCGGTGGCGCACCAGGTGTCGGCCGGTTTCGTGCCGATCCGCAAGAAGGGCAAGCTGCCGCATAAAAGGGTGAGCGTCGCCTATGCGTTGGAATACGGCGAGGACATGATTGAGATGCACGCCGACGCGCTGGTCGCGGGCGAGCGCGTGGTGCTGGTGGACGATCTGATCGCCACCGGCGGCACGGCGGAAGCGGCGGTCAAGCTGCTGCGCCAGCTCGGCGCCAACGTGCTGGCCGCCTGCTTCGTCATCGATTTGCCGGAACTCGGCGGTGCCGACAAGCTGCGCAAGATGGACGTGCCGGTCAGGACGCTGATCTCGTTCGAGGGGCATTAGCGCGTGATCCCGAAAAGTGGGAACCGGTTTTCGGACAAGATCCGCGCAGCTAAAATTTACCGCGGCGGATCCCACGGACCGCTTGGGCCGGGCGCCTTGGGGCCCGCTTCCGGCGCCCACGGGCCAGACGGCGCGGCGCCTTGCTGCGGGGTGTCGCCAGCCCATGGGCCGCCCGGAGGCGGCTCCGATGCGGCGGAGGCCTCCTCGGGCGCCGCAATCGCCAGCGGGCCGGGATCATGGCCGCCGGCGAATTTCACCAGGGCCTCGACCCGCTTATCGACCGCCGGATGGGTGTCGAAAATATTGGAAAATCCCTCGCGCGGATTGTCGATGCACATTTCCATCACGGCGGAATTGGCGCCGGGGATTTCGCCGCGCCCCTCTATCTTGCGCAGCGCCGAGATCATGGCGTCGGGGTTTTTGGTCAACTCGACCGAGCCGGAATCGGCGAGATATTCGCGCTGGCGCGACAGCGCGAAGCGGATGATGATCGACAGAATCCAGACCAGCGCGATGATCGCCAAAGCGATCACGATCGCGATGCCGGCGCCACCCTTTTTGTCGCCGCCACTCGAGCGCCGGCCACCGCCCCAGAACACGTTCTGGAAGAAGACGCGGAACACCAGTTCGCCGAAGAACGAAATCACGCCGGCGATCACTACCGCGATCACCAGCATGCGCACGTCGCCATTGCGGATGTGGGTGAGTTCGTGGCCGAGCACGGATTCGATTTCTCGATCGTTGAGCGCGTTGATCAGCCCGCGCGTCACCGTGATGGAATATTGCTTGTCATTGAGGCCGGTGGCGAAGGCATTGAGCGCGTCGTCGTCGGCGACGCGCAGCTTCGGCATGGTGATGCCGCGCGAGATGCAGAGGTTCTCCAGCAGATTGTAGAGCCGCGGCTCTTCCGTCCGGCTGACTTCATGCGCGCCGGTGATCGCGTCGATCATCCGCTGGTGGAATTTGTAGGCGATCGCGATCCAAATCACGGTGCCGACGGTGACAAACGGCAGCGCCTTGATGAAATCGAATTCGGCCGCGCGGATCAGGTAATCGAGCGGCTGGTTGTCGTATGCGGTGAGCGACTCGGCCAAGAGCGCGCCGGCGAACACCATCACATAGACCAGGAAGAACAGGCCGATCAGCAGCGCGACCGAGCGGCGCTTGTTCGACTGGATATGGGTGTAGAGACCGTAGGCGGCCATGCTCCGTCCTTCGGCAAGGGACGCGGCGACCCGCGTCCTAGAACTTCACGCTCGGCGCCTGCTCAAGTTGCGCGCGGTCCTCGCCGACGTCGAAGAACTGGCGTTGGCCGAAGCCGAACATGCCGGCGAACAGCGCGGCCGGGAACTGCTGGATGCCGGTGTTATATTCCTGCACCGCGTTGTTGTAGAAGCGGCGCGAGGCGGCGAGCTTGTTCTCGATGTCGGAGAGGTCCGACTGCAGCTGCTGGAAATTCGCGTTGGCCTTCAGGTTCGGATAGTTCTCCGACAGCGCGAACAATTGCCGCAATGCGCCGGAGAGCATGTTTTCCGCCGCCACCTTCTGCTCCACGCCGGGCGCGGCGATGGCTGTGTTGCGGGCCGCAATCACGGCCTCCAAGGTTCCGCGCTCGTGGGCGGCATAGCCCTTCACCGTCTCCACCAGATTGGGGATCAGGTCGTGGCGCTGCTTGAGTTGCACGTCGATGTCGGCGAAGGCCTCGTTGGTCCTCTGCCGCATGGCGACCAGGCCGTTGTAGATGCTGATCGCCCAGATCACGATCACGACAATGACGCCGAGAACGACCCAGCCGGTGGTGGACATGGAACGGCTCCTGAAAGGGAAACGTTGGAACGGAACTAGCCTAGCCTAGATGGGATGCAGCAAGCCAACGGCAACCGGGTAGGGGGCGGCCGGTACGGCGTCCCGCCCGCGAGATGCCCCATAACCTATTGATATTGAAAAAAAAGGCCCCGAGCCGAAGCTCGAGGCCTTATCGCCAGACGGCTATTCGGGGGGTAAGGGGGGAGCCGCCCGACTGAAACACACCCCAATAACGCGGCCACCCGGGATTGGTTCCGGGGTTCGCAGCGATCACCGAGACTTTATCCACAGGGGGCAGACGGTCTTAAGGCGGTCACGATCCCAAGGTTCCCTGCGCCCAAGAGTTCCATTGAGTATCGCGTTGGGATGCAAATCCATTCGGAGGGCCCGGCCATGAGCTCCATGATGATTAGGTGCCCCATTACCGGCGAGCCGGTGTCGACCGCGATTGAGGTCGAGCCGACTGTGTTCCGCAAATTGCCCAAGGTCAGCGCCCGCATACTCTGCCCGGCCTGCGGGCAGGAGCACGTCTGGGCCACAAGTTCCGCTTGGCTTGCCGACGAGCCGAACAACGGGCGGCGCCGGACCGGGACTGCGGGTTAGCCGGCTTCCCGGAACCGCACCGCGACTTCCAGATCGACCGACACGAGTTGCGATACCCCGCGCTCGGCCATGGTGACGCCGAACAGGCGGTTCATCCGCGCCATGGTGATCGGGTTGTGGGTGATGATCACGAAGCGCGTATCCGTGGACTTCGTCATCTCGTCGAGCAGGTCGCAGAAGCGCTCCACGTTGTGATCGTCGAGCGGCGCGTCCACTTCGTCCAGCACGCAGATCGGCGCCGGATTGGTCAGGAACACCGCGAAGATCAGCGCTAGCGCGGTGAGCGCCTGTTCGCCGCCCGAAAGCAGCGAGAGCGTCGCCGGCTTCTTGCCCGGCGGCTTGGCCATGATCTCAAGGCCGGCTTCGAGCGGATCGTCGCTTTCGATCAATTGCAATTCGGCGGTGCCGCCGCCGAACAGCCGGGTGAACAGATGCTGGAAGTGCTTGTTGACCTGTTCGAACGACAACAGCAGCCGCTCGCGCGCCTCGCGGTTGAGGCTCTGGATCCCTAACCGCAGCTTCTTGATCGCTTCCACCAGGTCGTCGCGCTCTGTGGTGAGCGAGGTGTGCTGGGTCTCGACCTCGCGCAGCTCTTCCTCGGCGCGCAGGTTGACCGCGCCCAGCCGCTCGCGCTCGCGGCGTAGCCGTTCCAGCGTCGCCTCGATCTCGGCCAGGTCCGGCAGTTCAGCGCCCGGCTTGATGCCGGCGAGTTCGGCCACCGCCGACGGCTCGATCTCCAGCATGTCGTGGATTTCGCGGCCAATGTCGGCCAGCCGCCGCTTGGCGCCCTCGAAGCGTTCCTCGGCGCGGGCGAGTTCCTCGCGCGCGGCGCTGGCGGCTTCCAAAGCGGCGCGGGCGTCGCGGTCGGCTTCCGCCAGCGCGTTCTCGGCCTCTTGCAGACGATCCGCGCAGGCGCGCCGCGCGGTTTCCGCGTTCGCCACCTCGCCGATCAGGGCCTTGCGTTTGCCGGCGAAAATCTGCGGCGCGTTTTCCAGTTCCGCGCGGTCGCGCTTGGCCTCGGCGATGCGCTGGTCGAGAGTGGCGATCTGGTTGCGCGCGCTGTCGCGGCGCTCGATCCAGCCGGCTCTGTCGGTGGCAAGCGCCGCCAGGCGCCGGTCGGCCAGTTCCGCCTCGCGCACGATCGCCTGCTGCTCGGCGTGCACCTCGGCCAGCTTGGCGCGCTTGCCGGCGATGTCGTCGCGCACGGCGGCGAGCTTGCTTTCAATTTTGGCGGCGGGCGCCAGCGCAGCCAGCGCGCGCTCGGCCTCGGCCTTGGCGGCAATCGCCTCGTCGAGGCTCGCGGTCAGGCGCGTGCGCGCCTCGGCCAGCGCGGACAGCCGCGCCGCCTGGCGGTTGAGGTCGCGTTCGCGCGCGCGCGTCTCGCTCTCAGTGTGGCTCGCGGCATCGAAGGCGGCTTGCGCGGCTTCCAGTGCGTTGCGCTTGCCGTCGACCTCGGCGCGCGCCGTCACTAGTTCGCCGTCGATCTCGGCAAAGCGGCTGCGCTGCGCCAGCCGGCGAGCCGCCCCGGTCGGGGCATGCGCGGCCGCGACGTAGCCGTCCCAGCGCCAGAGATCGCCTTCGCGCGAGACCAGCCGCTGGCCGGACTTGAGGGTTACGGCGAGTTTGCTGCCGGTTTCGCGGTCGACCACGCCGATCTGCGCCAGCCGGCGGGCCAGCTGCGCCGGCGCTTTGACAAAGCGCGAGAGCGGCTCGGCGCCTTTCGGTAAGGCCGGATCGCTGGCGTCGCTTGCAACTTTCGACCAGTGCATAGGCGCAGAGGCATCGACCGGCGCGTCGAGATCGTCGCCGAGCGCGGCGCCCAGCGCCTTCTCNNCCTTTGTCGACCGAGACATGGTCGATCACCGGCGGCCACAAATTGCGCGTCTCCAGCGAGAGCATCTGGCCGAGCGTCTTGGCCTCGGTCTCCAGCCGCTGCACGCGCTTTTCGGATTCACCTAGCTCAGCGCGCGCGGTTTCCAGATCCACGCGCGCATTGTTGTGCGCGGCCTCGGCGGCGACGGCGGCGGCTTCCGCCTCGGTCAGCGCAGCTTGGGCGCCTTCGACCGCGGCGGCGAGTGGGGCATGGTCGGCACTCTTGAGCGTGGCCAATTCGCGCTCGATCGCCGCGATCTCGCCGGCGATGCGCGTGACGCGCTCGCCTTGCTCGCGCGCGGCGTTCTCGAACTGGTGGCGCTGGGCGGTGAGATCGGCGAGCGCGGTGGTCAGATCGGAGAAAATCTTCTCGGCGGCGCTGAGTTCACCATCGGCCAGCGCTACTTTGGCATCGACGCCGCTACGGCGGCCAGCGCTTTCGCGCGCTTCCTTGCGGATGCTGTCTTCCTCGGCGGCCAGACGTGCCAGCGCCGCTTCGGCGTCGGCGGCGAGCTTGCGCTCGCGCTCGCCGTCGGCGGCGAATTGCACCAGCCGCAGATCGAGTTCGGCGATGCGGTCCTTGGCGCGCGCTTCCTCGCGGTCGAGGTCGGCCAGCGCGATATTGAGCCGGTGCAAAGCGGCGCCGGCGCGCGCCTCGGCCTCGCGCAATTCGGGCAGCGTGGCGGAAGCCAGCGCCTGGCGCTTGGAGGCTTCCGCTTGCGCGCCGGTGCGGGTCGCGACCTCGC
Source organism: Hyphomicrobiales bacterium (assembly GCA_003133345.1). Lineage (GTDB taxonomy): Bacteria > Pseudomonadota > Alphaproteobacteria > Rhizobiales > Xanthobacteraceae > Pseudolabrys. The sequence goes on from PKXB01000223.1 coordinate 36,545, forward strand.
GCACGCAAACATCCTTGGCGTGCTCGGCCTCGGTCACCTCGCCGCTCGCGGCGGCCCAGCGCAGATGGTAGAGCGTCGCCTCCGACTTGCGCACTTGCGCGGACACGGTGCGATAGCGGATCGCCTGGCGCGCCTGTTTCTTCAGCCCGTCGACCTGGGCGGCGAGCTGGCCGATCACATCCTCGATCCGCAGCAAATTGGTTTCCGCCGCCTTCAACCGCAGTTCCGCCTCGTGCCGGCGTGCATGCAGGCCGGCGACCCCGGCGGCTTCCTCCAGCACGCGGCGGCGCTGTTCGGGCTTGGCCTGGATGATCTCGCCGATGCGGCCCTGATGCACCAGCGCCGGCGAGCGCGCGCCGGTGGAGGCGTCGGCGAACAGGATCTGCACGTCGCGGGCGCGCACTTCGCGCCCGTTGATGCGATAGGTGGAACCGGCCTCGCGCTCGATGCGGCGGGCGATGTCGATGGCGTCGGAATCGTTGAACGCGGACGGCGCCGAGCGTTCGGCATTGTCGATCGATATCCCGACCTCGGCATTGTTGCGCGCCGGGCGATTATTGGTGCCGGAGAAAATCACCTCGTCCATCGAGGAAGCGCGCATGGACTTGTACGAGGACTCGCCCATCACCCAGCGCAGCGCTTCGACCAGGTTGGATTTGCCGCAACCGTTCGGCCCGACCACGCCGGTGAGCCCCGGCTCGATCAGGAAATCGGTCGGCTCGACGAACGACTTGAACCCGATCAGGCGCAGCCGCGTAAGTTTCATAATTCAGGCCTCGAAGTTTTTTGTCTGCGCATGATCTTGTCCGAAAACCGGTTCCCACTTTTCGGGATCATGCGCCGCGCGGGAGCCCGCGGTCGCGCTTGGTGTTGCATTTGGCAGAATCGTAATCCTGTCCGGGGCATAGCCCCGAAGGCTGGCTGGCTTGTGCTGCATCGGCCGGAGAATGAATCGCCGCGCCCGCTTGAGCAACAGGGCAGCGGTGGAGAAGCGTGGTTTTCCAGACCTTTCGGCTTGGCCCGGCTCAGGAATGGCGCTGCCGCGGGCAGCGCGCCGCGCCGAAAAACCCTTATCCGCCCTTGAGATAGGGGTCGATCACCTTGGCAAAGTCCTCGATCGAGACGGCGCCGTTGACCAGCGTCCCATTGATGAAAAATGTCGGGGTCGACTGCACTTTGAACTGGTTCATGGCGCGCTGACGCACGCTTTCCATGGCATCCCAGGCCTTCTGATTCGTCAGGCAGGCGTTGAAACTCTGCTCGGTGAGGCCGGCCTGCTTGGCAATCGCCATCAGCGGCGGGATCGGTTTTTCGACCGCCCACTGCCGCTGCTGGCTGAACAACGTGTCGATCATGGAATAATATTTATTCTTGTCTTCCTTGGCGGCGCAATGCGCGAGCACGAACGCCGCGCCCGCCAGATTGTCGAGCGGGAAATCGCGCAGGATGTAGCGGACCTTGCCGGTGTCGATGTAGCGCTTCTTAAGTTCCGGGAATGTCGCCTCCTGGAAATGCGCGCAGTGCGGGCAGGTCATNNGAGGCATATTCGACGATGGTGACCGGCGCCTTGTCGTCGCCCAAGGCCAGATCGGGCAGCGCATCCGGCTTCATCAGGTCGGCGGTGGACACCGCTTCCGCCAGCGCATCGCTCGGGAACGGCGGCAGCACAGATGCGCCGAGCACGGCGGCGGCGAGCGCTATGGTGGCGGTGCTCTTACAGAATTCACGTCGGGTGATGTGCAACTGATGCTCCGTGGGCTTTTAGCTAGGGCCGAATGGGAGTTGGCTAGCTCGATACTACAATTGTGGCAATGGCGGGCCGCCCTGCCAAGGTCCAGAAAAGGCTCACTTTCGCTTGATGG
>PKXB01000179.1:0-194 GCA_003133345.1 Hyphomicrobiales bacterium
AGGCGGGCTACAAATCGCTGGAATTCGACGGCCTGGTCGGTCTGCTCGGGCCGCGCAACATGCCGTTGGCGGTGCGCGATCGGATCGCGGCGGATATTCGCACCATCGCCGCCGAACCTGACGTTGTGGCGCGGCTCAGCGCCACCGGGCAGGTCGTCAATCCGGGATCGCCGGCCGAATTCGCCGCCGCGCTC
>PKXB01000179.1:219-10195 GCA_003133345.1 Hyphomicrobiales bacterium
ATGCTTTTCGGGATCATGCGTTGGCAACGATTCCTTATCCTTAACGAATTCCCACACCGTCAGCATTGAAGCCTCGTTAAAGAAACTGCCCGCATTTTTGCGAGTATGAAGAGTGGGGTCCGTTGCTATCTCGCCGGCACGGTCGTGTTGCTGGCGCTCGCCGGCTGCGGGCGCAGCTTCCTGCAAGGCGAGCGCGCGGCTTGGCGGCACGAGGCCGAGGTCACCTGCCTCAAATCAGGTACGGTCAAGATCGGCGCCGGCGTGGTGCAGATGCAGCCGATCGCAGGCCCGGGCATGTGTGGCGCCGAATTCCCGCTCAAGGTGGCGCTGCTGGGCGAGGGTACGGCCATGGGCTATGCCGACGACCTGCGCCCGCCGGCAGGAATCCCCAACGCATCCGCGGCGCATCCGCGCTGGCCGGCGAGCGAGCCGCGTTACGCGCCGCCGGCGCCGGTGCAGGGCCAGCAGATGCGCTGGGTGCCGGGACCGCCGCCGGCCGAGCGGCCCGAGGTCACGGCGCCGGCTCGCTATGCGCCGGCGATCGAGCCGCCCGAACCTGCCGCGCCCGCCGGCCGCCCGATGTCGATCTATGCGCCGGGCGTGGCGCAGCCCGACGATATTCCCGACGATGCCGTGCTGCCGCCCGGCCGCGCCGTGCCTGCTTATCCGCGCAACGCTCCGGCCTATAACGCGCCGGTCTATCAGCCGCCGCCGCAGCGCGCCGTGCCATCGCTCGGACCAATGCGCGGCCCGAACGCGAGTGCGGCGATCATGCCGGCGGCGGTGACGCCGCCCGCGACGCTTGCCTGTCCGCTGGTCTCGGCGCTCGACCGCTGGGTCAGCGAGGGCGTGCAGCCGGCGGCCTTGCACTGGTTCGGCACCCAGGTCACCGAGATCAAGCAGATCGGATCCTATTCCTGCCGCGAGATGGTCGGCTCGGGAACATCGAGCATGTCCGAGCACGCCTTCGGCGATGCGCTCGACATCGCCGGCTTCACGCTCGCCGATGGGCGCAAGATTACGGTCAAGGACGGCTGGCACGGCACGCCGGAAGAGCAGGGCTTCCTGCACGACGTGCAGCTTCACGCCTGCGAGACCTTCACCACGGTGCTGGCGCCCGGCTACAACATCTATCACTACGACCACATGCATGTGGACCTGATGCGGCGATCGAGCGGAAGCCATCCCTGCCGGCCAAACGCGATCCCTGGCGAAGTGGTGGCTGCCAAGGCGCGCGCGGTTTATGCCAGCAAGCATGGCGCGCCGGCCTATACCGGCTCGCTGGCGACGCAGGCGAACAAGCTACCGGTCGCGGTGCCGGGCCAAGACGGTTATGTCGCAGATGAGGACGGCGATGCGATGGTGACCGGATCGATCGCCGCGGTCCCGAAAAAAGCGACTTCTGCCGTTCCCGGCGCCGATGGCGAATTCGACGATGCGCCACAAGTCACTCGTTCGATCGACCACTCAGCCGCCGCCGCGGCCGGCGATGCAGCTATTCGCGCCGAAGAACGCAGGTCCGCGGTTCATTAGCGCGCGGGCTCAGAAGACCGCTTCCAGCAACATGGCGCCGAACAGGATCAGCCCGGCGTCGCGGTTCGATTTGAACAGCTTTAGGCAATGCGCGGAATCGTTGATGTCGAGGCGCACGACCTGCCAGGCCAGATGGGCGGCAAAAGCGATCAGCCCGAGCACGAAGATGAGCCGGCCGCCGGCCGTGAGCCCGGCGATGCCGATCAGCACCACGGCGCCGCAATAGAAGCCCGCCAGCATCGGCCGCGTGTTCTCGCCGAACAGCAGCGCGGTCGACTTGATGCCGATCAAGAGATCGTCCTCGCGGTCCTGGTGCGCGTAGATGGTGTCGTAGCCGATCACCCAGGAGATCGATCCGGCATAGAGCACGATCGCCGGCCAATCGAGGCGTCCGAACGCGGCCGGCCAGCCCATCAGCGCGCCATAGGAGAAAGCCAGCCCAAGCACGATCTGCGGCCAATAGGTGATCCGTTTCATGAACGGATAGATCGCGACCACCAGCAGCGAGGCGAGGCCGGTGAACACCGTGAAGCGGTTGAATTGGATCAGCACCAGGAAACCGATCAGCGCCTGTGCCACCATGAACGCGGTGGCCTCGGCGACGGTCACCTGGCCCGAGGGGATCGGGCGCGAGCGGGTGCGCTCGACCAGGCGATCGAGATTGCGATCGACCAGATCGTTCCAGGTGCAGCCGGCGCCGCGCATGGCGAAGGCGCCGATGAAGAAAAGCACGACGTGCCAGAGACTGGGGAATTGCTCGACGCGCATGCCGGCGAGCCCCACCGACCACCAGCACGGCATCAAGAGCAGCCAGGATCCGATCGGCCGGTCGAGGCGGGCCAGCCGCAAATAGGGACGGGCGAATGGCGGCGCGAGACCGTCGACCCAGTTTCCGGTCGCATCGGCGACGCGTCCGGCCTGCTCGCTCATTTGCTGCCGAGTGGGGTACCGGTCAGGGTGTCGAAGGTGCCGCCGCCGGTCTTGATGTTATTGGAGTCGGTAATGGGAGCGCTGAGCGCGTCGCTCAAGCTCGGCCCCGCCGGCCGCGGCGGCGCGGCGGCGGCCTGGCAGACCTTGCTGCGAATGTCTTCGGTCCTGACGTGCCCCTTTTTGATTTGTTCCGGAACTTGCGGGGGGATGCCGCACGACGCCATGTTGGTGGTGGCGAATTTGAGCAACTTGACCTCGGCGGCGGAAAACGCATTGAACAATGCACAGGCCTCCTGGGGCGGCGCCTTGCGCTTACCCGCCGCCTGGATTGCAGCGGCTCGTTTTTGCGTCTCATCGCGCAGCTTGCCGAATTCTTGGAGGCAAGGCGGTATCTGCTGCTGCGTCCACGGCGACGCAGCAGGCTGCTGCTGCTGCGGCCACGGCGCCTGCGCCGCGGCGGGAGCAGCGGCAACGGCGGACATGCACGCGGCGATGAGCGCTGCCCGGCGCAAGTTCATGAACTGGCCCTCTCCCGATCCGGCATGCATTATAGCAGGTTGGCGTGCGACCGGCCGGATATACCAAGCGGCCGAATGCGTCGGGAACACGGCAATCCAGGCATAATCGGCGCCCCCTCGCCAAAGCCCCGCCGTCTGGCGTAAACGGGGCCTGGCCAACGCCTTAACCCTTACCGCATGCCGCACTACGATTTCCGCACCCCGCGCGTCTATCTCGATGCCCCGCTGGCTGAAGGGCAAGCGGTTTCGTTCGACCGCGCCCAGGTGAATTACCTGCTTAACGTGCTCCGGCTCGAGCACGGGGACGTGCTGCTGCTGTTCAATGGCCGCGACGGCGAATGGCAGGCTCGGCTCGCCGGCACCGGCAAGCGGGCGCCGACGGCCGTTATTGGGGAGCGCATGCGGGAGCAGCCGCGCCCGTCCGACCTGCATTTCCTGTTTGCCCCGCTCAAGCATGCCCGGCTCGATTATCTGGTGCAAAAGGCGGTGGAAATGGGCGCCGCGCGCCTACAGCCGGTGATCACCCGGCACACCCAGGTGGCGCGCGTCAATCTCGACCGCATGCGTGCCAATGTGATCGAGGCGGTGCAGCAGTGCGGCATTTTGACGTTGCCCGAGGTCGCCGAACCGGTAACGTTCAAGGCGGCGATCGGACCGGCCGATGCCGACCGCTTGCTGGTGTTCTGCGACGAGGACGCCGAGGTGAAAGACCCAGTGGCGGCGCTGACCGCGGCCGCGCGCGCGGGCAGGCCGCTCGCCGTGCTGATCGGCCCGGAGGGCGGCTTCGCCGAGGAGGAGCGGGACTCGCTGCTCAAGCGGCCGAATGTGGTACGGATCGCGCTCGGGCCGCGCATCCTGCGCGCCGATACCGCGGCGGTGGCGGCGCTCGCGCTGNNGGGGAGTTCGGTCATGGCTGAGGTGCTTCGTTACAGTCGGTTGCTTGCGGCCGCGGTTTTGATCGGCCTCGGCACCTTGGCGCCGGCCCAGGCGGCGAACTGGCTGGAAATGAACTCCTATCTGAGCGGGCAGAACTACAGCGGCTTGTTGCCGCCCTGCGAGGCCGCGCTCGGCAAGATTTCCGCACGGTTTGCCGAGAAGGAGAGCCGATTCTGGAACTCCAACCTGCAAATCCTCGACTTCGAGCGGGTGCGCGAAACCGCCTACCGGCCCTGGGCGGAGGGGACCATTCCGCGCCGGTTCTGCACGGCGGTGGCCTCGGTCAGTGACGGGAGCCAGCACCGGGTGAATTACTGGATCGGCGAGGATACCGGCATGATCGGCATGACCTGGGGCGTCGAATGGTGCGTAGTCGGCCTCGACCGCAACTGGGCCTATAACCCGGCCTGCAAGATGGCGCAGCCCTAAAGCCGGCCGGTCAAACCAATCCTGATTTGTTTCATTTTGTTCTTGAAATGTTCTCGCCGATCAGCTACGGTTTTCTGGAACCGTTGCGAAAAATCAATTTACGGTTTGTTCCGGTGTCCTTGTGATGGGGGCGTCCAATGTTTCGCGATTTGCTTCGTCATCGCGTTAGCCGGGCGGCGCAGGCCGCCGCCGTTGCCCTGAGCTTCCTGTTCATTTTCGCCATCGTCGCGCTGGCGCAGGACCGGCAAACCCAAGGCAGCTTTGCGCAAGACCACCGGCAGAACGCGCCCGGGCAATTCGATTTCTACGTGCTGGCGCTGTCCTGGTCGCCGTCCTATTGCGAGGCCGCGCATGAGCGCGCGCCCGAGCGGGCGCCCGACCAGCAATGCGCCGGGCGGCCGTTTTCCTTCGTGGTGCATGGGCTTTGGCCTCAATACGAGCAGGGGTTCCCGTCCTTCTGCCAGGTGCCGGCGCCGCGGCTCGACCGCAATATCGTCGGCAGCGTGCTCGACCCGATGCCGAGCCCGCGGCTGATCTTCCATGAATGGGATCGCCACGGAACCTGCTCGGGGCTTTCGCAGCACGCTTTTTTCGAGGCCGTGCGCAAAGCGCGATCGGTGGTAAAAATTCCGCTGGAATTTACCGAACTGGACAAGCCCATCACGGTGAAGCCGGACGATGTCGCCGAGGCCTTCGTCAAGGCCAATGCGGGATTGTCGCGCGCAGCGTTTGCAGTGGCTTGCGACAGCAAGCGGCTGAGCGAAGTGCGGGTGTGCCTGAACAAGGACTTTTCTTTCCGCGACTGCGCCGAGGTGGTGCACCGCGCCTGCAAACGCGATGCGATCGCGATGCCGGCGGTGCGCGGATAAACGGAGCCTAAATACGGTCGACTAAATCTGGGCCCTGTGTCTGCGATCGCATTAAGCCGCCACTAACGATGGCCATAGGCGTTTCGGGGATAACCCCCGATCGTCGAGAATTGGCGCAAGATTCTCGTAAGGGAAATCCGCAATCCTCCGCCCGCGATCAGCGCGGGGGAGCGCGGCTATGAATCGTGTGTGGGACTATATCGGTTTTGCGGTCTGGTTTTCCGGGCTCGGCTACATCGTGTTGTGGCTGCTCGGCTCGCCCGATCATTTGATGCTGCCGCCGGCCCTGCACGCGGTCGGCGTGGCGTCGGCGATGCTCGTCCCCGTGCGCCTGCTGTTGTGCGCCGTTAGCCGGTGGCGCGCCGCGGCCGGCGCTGCGCTGGCGGTTCCTATGCGTAAGCCTGCCGCCGTTCTGCGGCCGCGGCGGCGAAAGCCGGCGCACCCGCTGCGCCCGGTCAAGCCGCGCAGCCATTTCGGCCTGCGCGGCATGCCGGAATGAACGCGCATGATCCCGAAAAGTGGGCACCGGTTTTCGGAAAAGATCATGCGCAAACAAAATAAGGCTATGGCATAAGCTCGGCAGCGCTGGCGATAAACGCCGGCTATGCGCGGAGCTTTCGAGCAAACACGTGAACTATCGCCACGCTTTCCATGCCGGCGGCTTTGCCGACGTGTTCAAGCACGCGGTGCTCTGCCGCATCTTGCATTATTTGCGCGCCAAGCCGGCGGCGTTCCGCGTGATCGACACCCATGCCGGCGCCGGCCTCTACGATCTGGCCGGCCCGGAAGCGAGCCGCGGCGGCGAATGGCACGACGGCATCGAGCGGCTGATGGCCGCGCAGCTTGCCGCCCCGGTGGCCGCGCTGCTCGCGCCCTATCTCGAGGTTATCGGCGCGCTCAACGAGCGCGGCCGGCTCAAGACCTATCCCGGCTCGCCGGCGCTGGCGCGCGCCTGGCTGCGCCCGCAGGATCGCCTGATCGCCTGCGAAATCGAGCCGCAGGCGGCCGCCGCGCTCAGGCAAAATTTGCGCGGGGATACCCGCATCAAAACGCTGGAAATCGACGGCTGGACCGCGCTCGGCGCCTATGTGCCGCCGAAGGAGCGCCGCGGCCTGGTGCTGGTCGATCCGCCGTTCGAGCAGGACAGCGATTTTTTCCGCCTGGCGCGCGGGCTCACCGCCGCGCACCGCAAATGGGCCACCGGCATTTATGCGCTCTGGTACCCGATCAAGGGGCGCAGCGAACCGGACGCGCTCGCCAAGAGCCTGCGCCGGCTGGGCATCGCAAAAATGTTGTGCGCGGAACTGATCGTCGCGCCGCTCAGCGATCCGACCCGCCTCAACGGCTGCGGCCTGATCCTGGTCAACCCGCCCTGGACCCTGGAAAGCGAGCTTTCCGTCCTGCTGCCAGCGCTGGCGGGCATCCTGGGGCGCGACGGCAAGGGCGGGTTCAAGCTCGATCGGCTCACCCGCGCGGCGCCGCAAGCCGCCCGGTGACATTAGGCCCCTTTCCACAGGACCCCAGTTGGTGTGTAGTTCCGTCATTGGCAGGTACGTTCCGCCTCCGGTTTGGGGGGCCGGCGGAGTGACAGAGGCCGTTCGCGGCCGACGCTTTCCCCGCATGTGAATGTCCGGCCGAGCCGCCGAGCGTGGGGCTCGCGCGGCGGAGCAGTGCGGGGAGAGGAGTTTTCCCGATGGCGCAGACTGGTGTTGTGAAGTTCTTCAATAGCGAGCGGGGCTACGGCTTCGTGAAGCCGGATGACGGCGGGCGCGACGTGTTCGTGCACATCACCGCCGTGGAGCAGGCCGGACTCAAGAGCCTGAACGAAGGCCAGAAGATCAGCTTCGATGTCGAACCGGACAAAAAGGGCAAAGGCCCGAAGGCCGTGAACCTGGTCGTTACCGACTGATTGAGAAGCGGGCTGCGCCGGCAACGGCCGCCCGCCGACTTGCTCTTGTTATTCACCAACTGCGGGGCCCCCGCGCCTGTCGCGGCGGGATATTTTTCTAAATGATCCTCAGATCCTCACCCGCCTCACCGTTCGGCCGCAAGGCGCGCATCGCCGCCAGCCTGCTTGGGCTCGCGGACAAGATCGAAGTGAGCGAAACCGATCTCAACGATCCCGCCGATAGCATACGCGCACAAAATCCGGTCGGAAAAATCCCGGTGCTGATCCTCGATGATGGCACCGCCTATTATGACTCGCGCGTGATCCTCGAATATCTCGATCATCTCGCCGGCGGCGGCCGCATCATTCCGCGCGAGCCGAAGGCGCGCTTCGCGGCGTTGCGGTTGCAGGCACTGTGCGACGGTATTCTCGATGCCAGCCTGTTGCTGGTTTATGAGAACCGTTTCCGGCCGGCCGACAAGCGCGTGCAGGCCTGGGTCGATCGCCAGGCCGACAAGGTCGCGCGCGGGCTGGCGGCGCTGGAAGCCGCGCCGCCGAAGCTCGATCCGGTTCCCGACGTCGGGCAGATCGCGCTCGCCTGCGCGCTCGGCTATCGCGACCTGCGCTTCGGCGGCAGCTGGCGCAAGGATCATCCGCGCCTGGTCGCTTGGCTCGACAAATTCACCGCACAGGTGCCGGCCTTCGCGGCGACCAAGGTCGCGGCTTAACGCGCTGCGCGCAAGCGAAAGCCCCGGAGCGAACCCCGGGGCTTTGCATTTTCACGTCAGATATTTTCGATCAGAACCGGTAATTAAGACCGGCGCGCACGATATTGCTGCGGAAGTTTGCATTCGCACCGGGTACCGCGGTTCCGGTATCGCCGAGATCGACATAGAGATATTCGACCTTGGCGGTCCAAGGCCCGGCGATCGCCGCTTCAATGCCGCCGCCGACGGTCCAGCCGGCCTTGGTCGTCCGCGTATCGCCGACGCCAGCGATTGAGGTCTTGATATCGCCGAAGGCGGCGCCGCCGGTGACGTAGGGCATGAAGCGGTCGATGGCGTAACCGAGGCGTCCGCGCGCGGTGCTCAGCCAGTTGTTGCGCGTTTCGCAGGTCGTGACGCCGCAGGGCGCGCTGCCGTGGAGATCGCTCCAGTCGATGTCGCCTTCCAGGCCGAATACGACTTGGCCCATCTGATAATTGTAGCCGAGCGTGCCGCCGACCAAGCCACCCGACGTGTCATAGCTGCCCGACGAAACGGGCGCGGAGATATCCGAACGGCCGAAGCCCCAGCCGCCGTTGATGCCGACATAGAAGCCGGTCCAGTTATAGGGCGGCGTTACATAGACCGACGCCTTCTCCGGCATTGGCCGTTGGCGCGGGAGGTCGGCGGCCGCTGCCGAGACCACGCCAATCGCCAGGACGCCCGCGCTTGCAAGCAGGAACTTTTTCATGACGCACCTCATTCCAAATTGTGCGGACGGTCGCGGATGCGCCGTCCCCCGATTGCGCATTCAACGCGCCATTGCCGATAAGGGTTCCTCGCACAACACCGCGATTGCCTTCGGCTGTGGCCGGGCGGCAACGCCCATTTGGCCATGATTGGGCCCCGATCGCGCTATGCCGGTGCGCAGATCTTGCCGGCCATACGAAAAAGCCCCGGAACTCTGTCCGGGGCTTTTTGCAGTTCGTGTTTTCCGCCTGATTAGAAGCGGTAGTTGACGCCGGCGCGCACCAGATTGGTGGTGAAGCTCACGTCGGTGGCCGCGCCGCATGGCACGACGCCGCAGCTTCCCTTGCCGAGATCGACATAGAGATATTCGATCTTGGCGGTCCACGGTCCGGCGATGGCCGCCTCAAGACCGCCGCCGCCGGTCCAGCCGGCCCGGGTGGTGGTCTGGCTGCCGAGCCCAACCGCCGTCGCCTTGATGTCGCCGAAGGCCGCGCCGCCGGTGACGTAGGGCATGAAGCGGCCGAAGGCATAGCCGAGACGGCCCCGCGCGGTCGCCAGCCACGAATTGCGGGTTTCGCACGATGTACCGAGACAGGCGCCGCCGCTGGTGCTGCCGCGGATATTGCTCCAGTCGCCGTCACCCTCGAGGCCGAATACGGCCTGGCCCATCTGGTAATTATAACCGATGGTGCCGCCGACGACGGCGCCGGAGAGGTTGTAGCCGTTCGTTCCGAGCGCGTTGCTCCAATCCGAATGGCCAAAGCCGCCGCCGCCGTTGATGCCGACATAGAAGCCGGTCCAGTTGTAAGGCGCCTCATACATCGGCGCCTTAGCCGGCATGGCTTGCCGGCGCGGCATGTCCGCGGCGCTCGCCGCGCCCGTCATCGTCACCACGGCGAGCGCACCAAGGCCCGCCAGAACCAAACGCTTCATCATCAAACCTCCGTCACTGTGGCCCCCCACAATCGAGGTCGCATAAGTATTGAAAATTGACGGAACGTCTAGTGCGTAAAAGACACACCGTAGAGCCAAGTTGTATGATGTATAGTCTCAATTACGCCGATGAAATGCCATGTTATCGCCTCGATCGAAACTGGCTAGAATACTCAACTGGTAAAGTATTACTTAAGACTTAAGTCGATGTGGAACTTCAGCCTGCGCGGTTCCCATTAAAGAAAAACCCCGGGCCGCGAGGCCCGGGGTTTTCCGCCACGCGAGCGGCGACTTGCCGCTCAGAAGTGATAATTGACGCCGAGGCGCAGGATGTTGGCGCGGTAGCCGTTGTCCATGCCGGTGATCGAAAAGCCGCGATCCGCCAGGTCCATGTACAGATATTCGCCTTTGACCGACCAGGCCGGCGTGATGCCATATTCCGCGCCGATGCCGCCGGCCCAGCCCGCCATGATGTGGCTCTCGACC
>PKXB01000097.1:0-12968 GCA_003133345.1 Hyphomicrobiales bacterium
GATCCTGCGCCGGCACCATGAAGACGCGGATGCCGGGGATCTGATTGAGCTTGGCGCGCAGCCGCGCGACGACGAGCTGCGTGCTCACATTGTGGCGCTCGGCCAGCGGCTTCAGGCTGATGAACATGCGGCCGCGATTGACCGAGGCATTGAAGCCGGAGGCGCCGACCGAGGAGCCAAGCCCCGCCACCGCCGGGTCGGTCAGCACGACGTCCATCGCCTTCTGCTGCAATTGCAGCATGGCCTCGTATGAAATATCGGTCGAGGCCTGCGTGCCGCCGAAGATCAGTCCGGTGTCGTCCTGCGGGAAATAGCCTTTCGGGGTCTTGATGTAGAGCCCGACGGTTAGCGCGATAGTGGCGACGAACACGATCAACGCCAGCGCGTGGTGTTCGAATACGAACGAGAGCGTGCGGTCGTAGAAGCGTATCGTGCGCGCGAGCACGCCCTCGACCAGGCGGTCGAGCCAGGTGGCGTCACGGCTCGGCGCCGAGCGCACGAAATAGGCGCAGATCATCGGCGTCACCGACAGCGACACCACGGTGGACACCACGATCGCGAAGGCCAGTGTCACGGAGAATTCGCGGAACAGCCGCCCGACAATGCCGCCCATGAACAACAGCGGAATGAACGCGGCGATCAGCGACACGCTGATCGATACCACGGTGAAGCCGATCTGCTTGGCGCCTTTCAGCGTGGCGCGCAGCGGCGAGGCGCCCTTTTCCAGATAGCGGAACATGTTCTCGATCATCACGATGGCGTCGTCCACCACGAAGCCGATGCACACCGCCAGCGCCATCAGCGACAGGTTGTCGATCGAGAATCCGGCCGCCCACATCGCCGCGCAGGTGCCGGCGAGCGACAGCGGCACGGTGACGCCGGCGGCCAGCGTCGCCGCCGTGCGGCGCAGGAACAGCGCCACCACCAGCATTACCAGGATGACGGTGGCGCCGAGCGTGAGCTGCATGTCGTGCACGCTGGCGCGGATGGTCTGCGTGCGGTCGGCCAAAATCGAGATGTCGAGACCGGCCGGTACCCATTGCCGCAACTCGGGCAACAGGCCGTAGATGCGGTCCACCGTGTCGATGACGTTGGCATTGGCCTGCTTGGTGACGATCAGCAGCACCGACGGCTCCTTGTTGAACCAGCCGGCGGAACGGCTGTTGCGCACGCTCGGCTCGATCGAGGCTATGGTGGACAGGCGGATCACGGTGCCGTCGACGGTTTTCACCACCAGCGGATTGTATTCGACGGGGGTGCGCAGCTGGGCGTTGATGCCGATGGTGACGCCGCGCTTGGCGCCGTCGAAGGTGCCGAGCGGCCCGACCGCGTTGGAATTGGCGATCGCGGTGCGCACGTCCTCCATGCTCACGCCCATGGCGGCGATGCGCGCCGGATCGACGCGCACGCGGATGGCCGGCTGNNGGTCTTGGAGGTCAACGCCAGGATCAGGATCGGCGCCGCCGCCGGATTGGCTTTGCGGAAAGTCGGCAGTGTCGGCAGGTCGCCGGGCAGATCGCTGAGCGCGGCGTTGAGCGCGGCCTGCACGTCGCGGGCGGCGCCCTCGATGCTGCGGCGCAAGTCGAATTGCACGGTAATGCGCGAGAGGCCGAGCGAACTCACCGAGGTCAATTCGGTGACGCCGGAAATCTCGCCCAGCCGCCGCTCGAGCGGTGCGGCGACGGTGGAGGCCATGATATTGGGATCGGCGCCGGGCCGGCTGGCGCTTACGAAAATGGTCGGGAAATCCACGCTCGGCAGGCTGGCGACCGGCAGGAAGCTATAGGCCACGGCACCGACCAGGAACAGCCCGACCGCCAGCAGCGTGGTACCGATCGGCCGGCGGATGAACGGGTAGGAAAAGTTCATAACCTACTCCGCCGGATGCGGCCGGACGTTGCCGGGCGCGGTCAGCCGCGCGCGCAGCCGCTCCATGTAGAGATAGATCACCGGCGTGGTGTAGAGCGTGAGCAACTGGCTGAGCAGCAAGCCGCCGACGATGGTGATGCCGAGCGGATTGCGCAGCTCGGAGCCGGTGCCGCTTTCGAGCGCCAGCGGCAGCGCGCCGAACAGCGCGGCCAGCGTCGTCATCATGATCGGCCGGAAGCGCAGCAGCGCCGCNNATCGCGTTCTTCTTCACGATGCCCATCAGCAGCACGATGCCGATCAGCGCGATCACCGACAGGTCATAGCCGAACAGCATCAGCGCCAGCAGCGCGCCGACGCCGGCCGAGGGCAAAGTGGAGAGGATCGTGAGCGGATGGATGAAGCTCTCGTACAGCACGCCGAGCACGATGTAGATGGCGATGGCCGCGGCGAGGATCAGCCAGGGCTCGCCGGTGAGCGACTTGGCGAATTCCGCCGCGTCGCCGGAGTAACTGCCGGTCACCGACGGCGGCATGCCGATCGCCTGCTGCGCCGCGCCGATGGCGCTGACCGCGTCGCTCAGCGCGTAGCCGCTGCTAAGATCGAAGCTGATGGTGACCGAGGGGAACTGCTCCTGGTGCGCGATCGCCAACGGCGCCGAGCTGTTCACGAAGCGGGCGAAGGCCGCGAGCGGCACCTGGGTCGAGCCGGTCACCGCGTTGGGCGTGGCCGTGATGTTGGTATTGGTGCTGCCGGCCGCGGTGTTGGCGACGGTCGCCGCCGTACCGGTCGAAGTGCTGGCGCCGGTGACGTAGAGCTTGCCCAGCGAGCCGGGGTCCTGCTGGTAGCGCGGCTGCGCTTCCAGGATGACGCGATACTGGTTGGACTGGCCGTAGATGGTGGAAATCTGCCGCTGGCCGAAGGCGTCGTTGAGGGTGTCGGTGATGCTCTGCATGGAGACGCTGAGCCGCCCGGCCTGCTCGCGGTCGACGTCGACGTTCACGCGCGGGCCGCCTTCCTGCGCTTCGGAGGCGACCTCGCGCAGCGCCGGATCGCCGCGCAGCTTGCGCGCCAGCTTGTCGGCCCATTCCAGCACCTCGGCGGCATCGCTGCCGACCAGCGTGTACTGGTACTGCGCGCGACTCGAGCGCGTGGAAATCTGGATGTCCTGGGTGGCCTGGAAATACACGTTCATGCCGGGAATGCCGGCGACCGCGTCTTTCAGCCGCGCGATGACCGCGTCCACGCGCGCGCTGCGCGCATTGCGCGGCTTCAAGGTGATGGCGAGCCGGCCGGCATTGGGNNGGATGATGGCTTCGACTTCGTTCTGGCGGCGCTGCATCTCATTGAACGAGACGTCGGTGCCGGCTTCCGTCACCGCGGTGATCAGGCCGGTGTCCTGCAACGGCAGGAAGCCCTTGGGCATGATGATGTAGAGGAATATGGTGGCGGCCAGCGTCGTCAGCGTGACCAGCAACGTTTCGCGCTGGCGGCGCAGCACCCAGATCAGGCTGCGGTGATAGGCCTCGACCGTGCGCTCGATCAGGCCGGAAAAGCGCCGCGCGAGCGCGTTGTCGTCGCCGCCGCCAACGCCAACGCTTCCGCCACCTTGCCGCAGCAGCCAGCTGCACATCATCGGCGTCAGCGTCAGCGAGACGATTGCGGAAGCGACCACCGCGATGGTGAGCGTTAGCGCGAATTCGCGGAACATGCGGCCGACCAGGCCGGTCATGAACAACAGCGGGATGAACACTGCGATCAGCGACAGCGTCAGCGAGATCACCGTGAAGCCGATTTCGCTGGCGCCGCGCAACGCCGCGTCGAGCGGCTTTTCGCCGCTCTCCATGTGGCGCACGATGTTCTCGATCATCACGATGGCGTCGTCCACCACGAAGCCGGTGCCGATGGTCAGCGCCATCAGCGACAGATTGTCGAGCGAGAAGCCGGCAAACCACATCACGCCGAAGGTCGCGATCAGCGACAACGGCAGCGCCACGCCGGCGATGATGGTGGCGCGGACGGTGCGCAGGAAAATCAGAACCACCAGCACGACCAGCACCACGCTGAGCATCAGCGTGAACTGCACGTCGTGGATCGAGGCGCGGATGGTGGTGGTTCGGTCGTTGACGATGGTGAGTTGGGCCGCCGCCGGCATCGCGCGCCGCAGCCGCGGCAGTTCGGCGCGCACGCGGCTCACGGTCTCGATCACATTGGCGCCGGGCTGGCGCTGCACGTCGACCACGATCGCCGGCGTGCCCTTGTAGGAAGCGCCGACCTTGGTGTTCTCCAGCCCGTCGACCACGTCGGCGACGTCGCTGATCGCCACCGGCGCGCCGTTGCGGAACGCCACCACCACCGATTTATAGGTGGCGGCGGCGGTGATCTGGTCGTTGGCGGCGATGGTGTAGGACTGGTGCGCGCCGTCGAGCGAGCCCTTGGCGCCGGCCACGTTGGCGCTGACGATGGCGGTGCGCAGGTCCTCGAGCGCGAGGCCATAGGCTGCGAGCCGCGACAGGTCGGCCTGGATGCGGATCGCCGGGCGAATGCCGCCCTGCACCGAGACGTGACCGACGCCGGTTACCTCCGAAAGCCGCGGCGCCATGATGGTGTCGGCCATGTCGCTGAGCGCGCGCAGGTCGATGGTTTGCGAGGTGAGCGCCAGCGTGATGATCGGCGCGTCGGCCGGATTCACCTTGGAATAGAGCGGCGGGTAGGGCAGGTTGCGCGGCAGCGTCGAGCCGGCGGCATTGATCGCCGATTGCACGTCCTGCGAAGCGGCATCGATGTCGCGGTTGAGATCGAATTGCAGCGTGACCTGGCTGATGCCGAACGAGCTCGCCGAGGTCATGGTTTGCAGGGCCGGGATCTGGCCGAACTGCCGCTCCAGCGGCGCGGTCACCAGCGAGGCGATGGTGTCGGGGCTGGCCCCGGGCAGCTGGGTGGTGACCTGGATGGTGGGGAAGTCCACCTGCGGCAGCGCGGAAACCGGCAGCCACCAATAGCCGAGCGCGCCACCCAGCATCACCGCGACGCCAAGCAAAGAGGTGGCGATCGGCCGGTGGATGAATGGGGAGGAGACGCTCATTGCTGCGGGTTCGGCCTCCCGCCGCCGGAGCGCTGGCCGCTGCGCGGCCGCGCGCCTTGCTGGCCTGCTGCCGGCGCGCCGTCGGCGTTGCCGATAGTCACCTTGCTGCCGTCGGTGAGCCGGACGAAGCCGGTAGTGACCACGCGCTCGGGCGGCGTAAGCCCGCTCTTGACCACGGTCTGCGTCTCATCCTGCTTCTGCACCACGATCGGGCGCATCGCCACGGTGTTGTCGTCCTTGACCACGTAAACGAAGGTGCCGTTCGGGCCGCGCTGCACCGCGCCGGTCGGGATCGTCACCACATCTTGCAGCATGTCGATCAACAGCCGCACATTGACGAACTGGCCCGGCCAGAGTTGCAGGCCGGTATTGGGAAACTCGGCCTTGAGCTTCACGGTGCCGGTGGTCTGATCGACCTGGTTGTCGACCACGCGCAAGACGCCGCGGTCGATCACCGCGTCGCTGTCGGGGCGCTGCGCCTCGATGGTGAGCGGCGTCTTGGCGAAGGCGTCGTTGACCTGGCCGAGATCCTGCTGCGGCAGGCTGAACAGCACCGAGATCGGCTTGATCTGGGTGATCACCACGATCGCGGAATTGGCGTCGGAGGCGTGCACGATATTGCCTTCGTCGACCATGCGGATGCCGGTGCGCCCTGCGATCGGGGCGACGATGGTGGTGTAACCGAGCGTCGCCTGCGCGTTCTCGATCGCCGCCTGGTCGGATTGCACCAGCGCGGCAAATTGCGCGACCAGCGCCCGTTGCGTGTCGGCCTGCTGCTTGTTGATGGCATTGGTGGCCGCCAGTTTTTCATAGCGGTCGAGGTCGATCTTGGCGTTGGCGAGCTGCGCTGCGTCCTGCGCTTTCTTGGCGATGGCCTGGTCGAGCTGCGCCTGGTAGATGGTGGGATCGATGCGCGCCAGCACGTCGCCTTTCTTGACGTCGTCGCCTTCCTTGAAGCCGACGCTGAGCAGCTTGCCGTCCACCTGTGGACGCACCGTCACGGTGTTGAGCGCCTTGATGGTGCCGACGGCGTCGAGGTAGACCGGCACGTCGGCTTTGGCCGCGGCGGCGGCCAGCACCGGCACCGGTCCGCCTTCGGCGCCGAAGCGGCTGCGGTTCTGCTGCGGCGGCGATTTGCTGAAGACGTAGACCAGCGCCGCGGCGACTGCGACGACGATCAGTACGATCGCCAGATTGCGGCGGGTGCGGCCCTTGGTCTTTGCCCAGATTTGCTTCGGCAGTTCACCGTGCATCGGTGGTCTCCAGCGGCTTCGGCAGCCAGCCGCCGCCGAGCGCCTGATAAAGGCTCACGATCGCTTGCACATGCGCGAGCCGCGCCTGCACACGCGCTAGTTGCGCCGTATAGAGCGCCTGCTGGGTCTGCAGCACGGTGACCAGATCGATGGTGCCCTGATTCAGGCGCTGCTCGGAAATATCGAAGGCGCGCTGCGAGCTCGTCACCACATCGCCCTGCAGCCGCTCGCGCAGCGCGGTCTGGCGGATGCCGTCGAGCGCGGTTTCCACGTCGGAGAAAGCCGAGATCACCGCCTTGCGGTAATTCTGCAGAAGCTCGTCCTGCTTGCCCTTCTGCAGGTCGAGATTGCCTTGCAGTTTCAGGCCGTCGAAGATCGGCTGCGTCAGGCCGGCGGTGAGCGTGTAGAACGCCGATTCCGGCCGCAGAAGCGTGCGCAACACCGCGCTCTGATAGCCGCCCTCGCCGGTGAGCGTGATGCTGGGCAGCATCTGCGCGCGCGCATTCTCGACATTGGCATTGGCGGCGGCGAGATTGGCTTCCGCTTCGCGGATATCAGGGCGTTGTGCGAGAAGCTCGGACGGCAGGCCCGGCGTCACCCGCGGATAGGCGATGCTACGCAAACTGCCGCCACGGACGCGCACGCTTTCCGGAGAGCGCGCCATCAGCAACGCGAGCGCGTTGCGGTTCTGCGTAAGTATCTGCTCCAGCGGCGGGATCAAGGCGCGTTGAGTATTGACCAGGCTTTCCTGCTGGGCAGTTTCGAGGGCGGAAGCGGTGCCGGCGTTGAGCCGTTGCTGGATCAGGTTGAGCACGCGGGTGGCGCTTTTCTCGTTTTCG
This sequence comes from Hyphomicrobiales bacterium, assembly GCA_003133345.1. Classification (GTDB taxonomy): domain Bacteria; phylum Pseudomonadota; class Alphaproteobacteria; order Rhizobiales; family Xanthobacteraceae; genus Pseudolabrys. The sequence continues at coordinate 7,044 of PKXB01000097.1, forward strand.
CGTGTTGACCGCAGCAGATCCTGCGCGGCCAGAACCTGGAAATAGGCATTGGCGGTGGCAACCACGGTGGTCAGACCGACTACCTCGCGGTCATAGCGGCTGGCGACAGCGGTTTCTTCCGCCGCACGCAAGGCGGAGCGGTTCTTGCCCCAGAAGTCGATCTCGTAGCTGGCGGTGAGAGAAGCCGACAGGGAGTCGCGCTCGGAGCTGCTACCAGCGAAGCTGCCGGCGCTGGGGCCGCCCAGTCCACCGGTGGCCTGCGAGGCGCGCGAGCGCGTGGCGCCGCCATTAAGATTGACGCCCGGCAGTAGTGGCGCACCGGCAATACGCGACTGGGCGTCGGCTTGCACGATGCGCGCGACCGCCGCGGCGATGTCGAGATTGGCCGCGCGGGCTTCTTCAATGACTTCGGTTAATTCCTTCGAATGGAAGCCGCGCCACCAGTCGAGCGTCGGCACCGCCGCTTCCGCCAGTGCCGGATTTTTCGGGCCGCCATCATAGGCCTGCGGAATATCGAGCGCGGGATCGGGCTTGTCGCCGCTGAGCAGGCAGCCGCCGAGCGGCAGCATTAGGCAGAGTCCTTGCAGCATGGCCACAAACGGGCGCCCGCGCCGTTTTGTTCCCCACCTCACACTCTGGCTATCGCGACGCATCCCGACGACTTTCAAAAACGGCTCAAAACCAGAATCAGAGGGGGAAATTAGCCTGTTTTATTGTCGGGCGCTCGTGTCTTTACGGCTGGGCGGCCAGTCGGCCAGCGCGCTGCGGCCGGCCGGCGACATCTGCGAGGCCGAGAACGCGAACACGCCCTGGATGACCTGATCGAAGGCCTGGCGTGCCGCCCGGGTCTTCGCCATGGCGGCGCGCATCGCCTCGACGTCGAACGGCTCGTGCCGCAGCGTCTCGTGGATTTGGTCCTGCGCGGAGTGATATTGCCGCTGCGTGTCGTCGATCAACTGGCGGTTGGCGTTGATCTGGCCCCGCAGCTGGTCGGCATCGGCCGGCGGCAGCGTATCGGCGATATGCTCGACGCGCACGAACACGTTGCGGTCCCAGGCCGGGGGGGCCGGCGCGCGGATCGCCATCGCCAGCGCAACGCCGACGAAGAACAAATTGAGCGCCAGCGAGCCGAGCAACAGCCAGCGCGACGAGCCGCGCGTGATCGCGGGAGCGTATTGGGCGGTGGTCATGGACGCGCTCCGGTCAGCGGTTCGGGCTCGAACACGATCGAGCCGAGATCGGCGCGGCTGGCGACCGCGAACGGCGAACCGCCCCCGTCGAAGTGCCGGTCAACCCCGGCGATGCCGATGACGAAGCCGAGCGCGGCGCAGCAGGCCAGCGCCGCCACACGCGGCCAGGCCGGCGCGAATTGCCAGTCGAGCAGCACGCCCGGCAGGCGCCACAGCGGCATCTTCTGCCGCGGCAGCGGACCGCTCAGGCGCTTGAGCACGCGCTCCACCGCCGCGTCATCGGCCGGCGGCGCCTGCGTGTGGCGCTTGAGCGTGGCCTCGAGAAAATCCTGCAGCTGCTTTTTGTTCATTTTACTCGTCCTCATCAATCGACGCTGTCGAGCGCGCGGCGCAGGTTCTGCTTGCCGCGCACCAGTAAGGTCTCCACCGCCGACACCGAAGTGTCGAGAATTTCCGCCACCTGCGCATTGCTCATGCCGTCGCCGTAAGTCAGCACGATCGCCGCGCGCTGGCGCGCGGGCAGTTCGGCGATCGCCACCGCGACCAGCCGCTCGCGCTCGTCGCGTTCCGTTTTTTCGCCGGCGCCGGGCGCCGGATCGACGATCTCGCCGGCCGCTTCCAGCGCGACCCAGGGCGCGCGCCGCTTGCGGTCGAGACAGAGATTGACCACCACGCGCGTGAGCCAAGTGCGAAACAGCGCGAACGGCTGCCAGCGCGGCGCATGGGTCCAGACCCGTAGCATGGCTTCCTGCGCCACGTCCTCGGCATCGGCGGCGTTGCCGAGAATGCGGCGGGCGAGCCCGAGCATGACCGGCAGATGGCGGCTGGCGAGCGCGCGGAACGCCCGCTCGTCACCGCGCGCGATCCGGGCCATGAGCGCTTCGTCGCTGTCATCCATCGCAGTGAGGCGACCGCCATCGGGAATACCCGTCCATTGTAGTCCTTGGCCTGTCCATTAAACGCGCAGCGGCGTGGAAACCTGTGGGCAAGGAAGAGCGGGGAAACCGGGGATAAATTTGCTCGCGCGCCAACCTAACCTATTGAATTACCGTGGTTTAGCAAGTCGGCGCTTGGCCGCGCGATCGGTCCTTTTCGGGGCACCGGGCGCGATGTCGAGCGCCAGGGAACCGGCATGCTGGGAAATAGACGAAACCGGCAAATTGCTGTCAACATGAGGAATATCGCCGGAATTCACCGGTCATGAGGGAGGAATACCACCATGGACAAAGCACTCTACGACAAGGGCATGGCGATGCGGCGCAAGGTGCTGGGCGACGAATATGTCGATCGCGCGGTCGCCAACACCGACGATTTCAATCGCCAATTTCAGGAACTGCTCAACACCTATTGCTGGGGTGCGGTGTGGGGCGATGACGCTCTGAAGCCGCGCGACCGCAGCCTGCTCAATCTCGGCATGATCGCCTGCCTCGGCCGCATGCACGAATTTGAGGCGCATTTCCGCGGCGCGCTACGCAATGGGCTGACGCCGACGGAACTCAGCGCCATCCTGCGGCAGATCGCGGTCTATTGCGGCTTCCCGGCCGCGGTCGACTGCCAGCGCGTGGCCAAGCAGGTTTTGGCGGCGGAAGCCAAGAAAACATGACGAAAATCCCAGGCGTCACGGCAGAATCACGTTATTGAGATAGCCGTATTCTTGTCTTGAATGTGCCTTCATCCCGGGGCAATCAAGGCCTCGGCACGGCTGAGGCTTTGCCGCCTTTAGGGTGGACAATGATCCGACGCTACGGACTTTTCCTGCTGACGCTGCCGGTCGCGGCGGTCTTTTCGGCCGCGCCCGCCGTCGCACAGTATTATTCGTCGGCGCCGCCGCCTGGCTACTATCGGAGCGGTCCGCCGCCGGGCGCTTATTACGACGACCGGCTGCCGCCGCCTGCCTTTTGGAACGATGACGATGACGACGATCAACCGGCGCGCCGGCCGTATCGCTCGCCGCAGCTGAGCCAGGTTCCGCCAGGCCAAGCCGGCGCCCCCAACCGGATTCTGCCCTATCCGGACGAGGCCGACGCGCCGCCGCCGCCGCCCGGCTTTGCCCCGCCCAGCGGGCGTCCGCCGCTCTATGGCCATCAGCTCGACCAGCAGGCGCCGCCAGCCGCCGCGGCAGCGCCGCCCGCCACCCGCGATCCGGATGAGGTCCGCCCGCCGGGCGCGATCGGTGCAGCGCCTAGCGCGACGCCGCAGCCGGCACCGCCGGGCGCGACCGCCGCGTTGCCACCGGAGGATCAGCCCGAGCAAGGCAAGCCCAAGGAATTAGCGCCCAATCTCAAGAAGCAAATGGTGACGCTCTCCACCAAGGAGCCGGCCGGCACCATCATCATCGATACGCCGAACACCTACCTCTATCTTGTGCTCGGCGGCGGCAACGCGCTGCGCTACGGCATCGGCGTCGGCCGCGAGGGCTTCACCTGGGCGGGCACCGAACGCATCTCCAAGATGAAGGACTGGCCGGACTGGTTTCCGCCGTCGGAGATGATCGAGCGCCAGCCTTATCTGCCGCGCATGATGGCGGGCGGACCGGGCAATCCGCTCGGCGCGCGCGCGCTTTACCTCGGGCACACGCTGTACCGCATCCACGGCACCAACCAGCCCTCGACCATCGGCACGTTCGTGTCGTCCGGCTGCATCCGGCTGCTCAACGAAGACATCGAGGACCTGTACAGCCGCGTTCAGGTCGGCACGCGCGTCGTCGTCATGCCCGGCAAGGCGCCGGAGACGGCGGCAAATAGCGGCACAGCGCCGAACGCGGAACCGGCGAACCCGATGGCGCCGCCGCCGCACAACGGCACTGCGGTTTCCGCATCGCCGCTGCCGCCGGCGCGCTAAGCGCGCCCGTTTCCCGCAACGCTTACTTTCGCGAGCCTTGTGACCGCCTCGATCATCGCGCCGGCATCGGCCACGCCTTTGCCGGCGATGTCGTGCGCGCTGCCATGCGCCACCGACGAGAACAGGATCGGCGAGCCGATCGAAAGCCCGGCGGTACGGTTGAAGGCTTGCAGCTTGGCGGCGATGTGGCCCTGGTCGTGCAGCATAACAATATATGCGTCGCAGCCTTTCTTACGGAACATGGTGTCGGCGCCGAACGGGCCGCACGCATCGATGTCGGACTTGGCCGCAGCTTGAATCGCCGGCGCGATGATCTCGATTTCCTCAGCTCCAAACATGCCGCCTTCGCCGGCGTGCGGATTGAGCCCGCTGACGAAAATCTTCGGCCGCGCGATGCCGAGCCGTTTGAGCGCGGCGTCGGTGACGCGGATCACGCGCTCGACCCGCTCCGGCGTGATCAGCGCGACCGCCTCGCGAACGCTCACATGCAGGGTGGCGTGCGCGATGCGCACGTCGTCGAAGCAGATCATCAGATAGACGTCGTTGACCGGCGTTCCCGTTTCACGCGCTACGAACGAGGGATAGCCGTCGAAGGCGATGCCGGCAGCCTGGATCGAGCGTTCGGTCTGCGGCGCTGCCACCACCGCCTCGACGTCGCCGGCGAGCGCAGCCTTGATCGCGCGGCGGGCGCTGCTCAGCGAGGCGCGGCCGTAAGCGGCATCGACCTTGCCGAAGTTCACCGGCGTATTAGTGCCGTCGCCGGCATCGAGCAGGTTGATCGCGCCGTCCGACCAGTCGGCATCGCCGGCTTCGCCGACGACGTTCAACTGCGGCGCGAGACCAGCGGCTTTCGCATGCAGTTCCACGGCCGCCGGGTCGCCCACCAGCAAGGGCCGGCACAGGGCGCGCACCCGCGCGTCGAGCGCGGCCTTGAGCGCGATTTCCGGGCCGATCCCGGCCGGGTCTCCGGTCGCAATGGCGATCCGCGGCAAGTTCATGGTCGTCTTTCCCGGCAAGCGCGAGTGCCTATAATGGTCAGCCCGCGTTGCCGCGGAAGCATAACAAAGTTCGAGGAAACGTCGCCATGATGTCGCGTGAACAAAACGACCAGTTGAGCCGCATCGGCCCGGGCGCGCTGATGGGCAAGCTGTTGCGGCGCTACTGGGCGCCGTTCCTGCTGGCAGCGGAAATCCCCGCGCCGGACTGTCCGCCGGTGCGGGTCAAGCTGATGGGCGAGCGCCTGATCGCCTTTCGCGACAGCAAGGGGCGTATCGGCGTGATCGACGAATTCTGCGCCCATCGCGGCGCTTCGCTGTGGTTCGGCGAGAGCGAAGACTGCGGCATCCGCTGCCACTATCACGGCTGGAAATACGACGTGACCGGGCAATGCACCGACCTGCCGTCGGAGCCGGAGGACTCGGGCTTTCGCAAGAACATCAAATTGAAATCCTATCCCTGCATCGAGAAGGCCGGCATCATCTGGGCCTATACGGGTCCGCCGAAATTGCAGCCGCCGCCGCCGGCGCTGGAATGGACCGAGGTGGCGCCCGAGCAGCGCTTCGTCTCCAAGCGGTTGCAGGAATGCAATTACCTGCAGGCGATGGAAGGCGGCATCGACTCNNGACCGCATGCCGCTGTTCGAGGTGGAGGAATTTTCCGGCGGCTTACTGATCGGCGCGCGTCGCAATGCCGACGCCGGCAAATATTACTGGCGCATAACGCCCTGGATCATGCCCTGGTACACCATCATTCCGCCGCGCGCGGGACATCCCCTGGGCGCGCACGCCTGGGTGCCGATCGACGACGAGACCTGCTGGGCCTGGAGCATCAACTATCACCCCAAGCGCGCGCTCACCAAAGCGGAAGTCTCGGCGATGCAGGACGGCGAGGGCAT
>PKXB01000097.1:12984-33953 GCA_003133345.1 Hyphomicrobiales bacterium
AGCGCCACCGGCGTCGACGGCATCGCCATGCAGGATGCCTCGATTCAGGAAAGCATGGGCGCGATCCAGGACCGCACCCAGGAGCACCTGTGCGCGACCGACGCCGGCATCATCATGACGCGCAAGCTGATGTTGCGCGCGGCTAAGGCCGCGGCCGAAGGCAAGCCGGTGCCGGCGACCGAGCCGCAGGCGCAGCGCGTGCGCTCGGTGGCGATCGAGCTCGGCCAGGGCGTCTCGTTCAGTGAAGGCGCCAAGCACGGGCTCTACGCCGAGTTGGGCACCGAACCGATGTCTGTTTAACGAAAGGATTTTGAGCATGCCGCACTACACCGCGCTGGTCACGCTGTTGGCTGTTGCTCTGTATTTTTACACCGGCCTCATGGTCGCCAAGGCGCGGGCGAAATACGGCGTGAAGGCGCCGGCAACGACCGGAAATCTCGAATTCGAGCGCGTGTTCCGCGTGCAGATGAACACGCTGGAATGGATGCCGATCTTCCTGCCGCTGCTTTGGTTTTTTGTGCTCTATGTCAACGATTGGGGCGCCGCGCTGCTGGGGCTGGTCTGGATCGTCGGCCGGATCATCTACATCCGCGGCTACGCCGCAGCGGCGGACAAGCGCCACCGAGGCTTCGCGCTGCAAGCCTTTGCCTGCGGCGCGCTTTTTATCGGAACTCTGGCCGGCATTTTCTGGCGCCTGGCGCACGGCGGGTGACACGAACGATCGCCGCGACTTTCACTCCGCCGCGCTGACCGCTAGCTTGCCGATGGCCGCGTGCACGCGCGGCATCACCGGCTCGGCCAAAAGCTGCATTGCGCTTGTCAACGCTAAATACCGGAATTGGGCTAACTACTGGAATTGGCCGCCGCCTGCCAAGTTGTACCCACTCTACCCACAGGCGGCCGGCACCCCGTTTCGGAACCAGCCGGCAAAAGACTAGGTTGGCCGCCAGGCCGCCTTCGATTCGCTCGGGAGTAAAGCCCATGATGCGCTGGTTTCATGCCTTGATGCCGAAGGAGGAGCGCTTCTTCGACCTGTTCGCGCGCCATTCNNATGGACCGCGAGCAGGACGCCGACGACGTCACCCGCGAGGTGCTGATCGCGGTGCGCCGCACCTTCATCACCCCGTTCGACCGCGGCAATATCCGCGACCTGATCACCTCGATGGATAACACCATCGATCAGATGCAGAAGACCGCCAAGGGCATCAAGCTGTTCGAGGTGACCGAGTTCACGCCGCAGATGAAGGAGATGGCGGACGCGATCGTGAAATGCGCGCATCTGGTGCAGGAAGCCGTGCCGCTGCTACGCTCGATCAGTTCGGAGGCCGTGCATATCAGCACCTTGACCGAACGGATTTCGCAGCTCGAAGGCCATGCCGACGAGCTGCACGATATCGGGCTCACGACTCTCTATAAGACCCACGTGAACTCAAATCCGATGGCCTTCTTTGTCGGCAACGAAGTCTACGATCATCTGGAAAAAGTCGTGGATCGTTTCGATGACGTGGCCAACATCATGCACGGCATCGTCATCGAGCATGTTTAGCTAACCGCCTCGAGGCCGAACGACGATGGACGCCGCCGCGCTCACTCTGCCATTCCTGTTCGCGCTGATCGCCGTTGCGCTGGCGTTCGACTTTCTCAACGGCATGAACGACGCCGCGAATTCGATCGCGACGATTGTGTCGACGCGCGTGTTGCGTCCGCAATATGCGGTCGCCTGGGCCGCCTTTTTCAATTTCGTGGCTTTTCTGTTCTTCGGCCTGCATGTCGCCGAAACGGTCGGCCGCGGTATTGTCGAGGCGGATGTCGTCAATTCACGCGTGATCTTCGGCGCGCTGGCGGGCGCGATCGTCTGGCAAGTTTTCACCCAGCGGCTGGGAATTCCGTCGTCGAGTTCGCATGCGCTCATCGGCGGCCTGGTCGGGGCCGGTCTGGCCAAGGCGGGTATCCACGCCGTGGTCTGGTCTGGCGTCGGCAAGACCGTTGCCGCCATTTTCTTGTCGCCCGGCCTCGGCTTGCTGCTTGCCTTGGTGCTCATGCTGATGGTGTCGTGGATTTTCGTTCGCCTGACGCCGTATGGCGTCGACAATATTTTCCGCCGTGTGCAATTCGTGTCGGCGTCGCTTTATGCGCTCGGCCATGGCGGCAACGATGCGCAGAAGACGATGGGCATCATCGCGGTCCTACTGTATTCGCAGGGAAGCCTTGGCGACAAATTCTACATTCCGTTCTGGGTGGTGATCGCCTGTCAGATCGCGATGGCCGCTGGGACGATGGCCGGCGGCTGGCGCATCGTCAAGACCATGGGCTCGAAGATCACCCGGCTGACGCCGATGCAGGGCGCTTGCGCGGAAACTGCCGGCTCCGTCATGCTGTTTGCGGCAACCAGCCTCGGCATTCCGGTGTCCACCACGCACACGATCACCGGGTCGATCATCGGGGTCGGCGCGGCGAAAAAGATGTCGGCGGTGCGCTGGGCCGTTGCCAAGGAAATCGTGACGGCCTGGATCATCACGATCCCCGCGTCCAGTTTGCTGGCCGCTCTGTTCTACTGGCTGTCCGGTTTATTTGGCTAATCAGGCCGCGACGCGGGCGAGGAAGCCTTCGACCTCGTGGCGCAGCTCGGCGGCGGCGGCTTCCACCGCCTGCGAAGCGCTGAGCACGCTTTCGGCCGACTGGCGGGTCTCGCTGGCGGCGCCGGTGACATTGCCGAGCACGGACACCACCAGCTTGGCGCCGTCGGCGGCGCTGGCGACGTTCTGCGAAATCTCGGCCGTCGCCGCGCTCTGTTCGTGCACGGCGGCCGAGACGGCGCTGGTGCAACTGTCGATTTCCTGCATGCGGCTCGAGATGCGGCCGATCGCATCGACGGCGCTGCCGGTCGACGTCTGCACCGCGCCGATCAGCTTGGAAATATCCTCTGTCGCCTTGGCGGTCTGCACCGCCAGCGATTTGACTTCCGAGGCGACCACGGCGAAACCCTTGCCAGCCTCGCCGGCGCGCGCGGCCTCGATCGTGGCATTGAGCGCNNAGCAGGTTGGTCTGGCCGGCAATGGTGCGGATCAGCTTGACCACGTCGCCGATCTTCTGCGCGGCCTGCGACAGCGCGGTGATCTGCGCATTGGTCCCTTGCGCCTCGCTCACCGCCGCGCGCACGATATCGGTGGTCATTGCGAGCTGGCGGCTTATTTCCCCGATCGAACTGCTCAATTCATCGGCGGCGACCGCGGCGGTCTCCACATTGCTGCTGGCTTCGTTGGAGGCCGATACCGCGCTCTCCGCGCGCTGCGAGGTCTGGCCGGAACTTGTCAGCAGCGTGCTGGCGGTGGAGCGCATGGCCATCGCGCCGTCGGTCACCGTGCGCAGGTGCTCCTCGACGCGCTGGCGGAAGGCGGCGATCGCCTGCTCGATGATGGAGCGTCGTTCCTGCTGCTCCTGCATCGAGGCGCGTTCTCGTTCGGCATCGCGCCGTTCGGTGATGTCCTCGTGGGTCGCCACCCAGCCGCCGTCCGCCATCGGCCGGTTGATGACGGCGACCACGCGTCCGCTGGCGGATTTGACTTCCGCGGTGGTGGTCTTGCCTTGCGCCATGGCGGCGACCAGCCCTTGCCGGTATTCGTCGGGATCGCGCGAGAAGCTGCCGTTGGCGATGCGGAATTCGAGCAGGCTGGCGAGCGTGCGGCCCGGCTTCACGACCTCGTCGGGCAGTTGGTACAGATCCATGTAGCGGCGATTGCAGACGACCAGCCGCTCGTCGCCGTCGAACATGCACAGGCCCTGTGACATGTTATTGATCGCGACGCGCATGCGAATGTTGTCGATTTGCATGCGCCGGGTGATGAGGATGCCGGCGATCAGCATCGCCAAAACCGTCGTCAGGCCGGCGCAAAGGGCCGAGACCAGAAGTTCGGGCGCCGCGGCGACCCAGGCGCCGAGCGGCACGACAAAATGGAACAGCGCGAAGCTTGCCGGAAAGCAGACGCAGCCGATCAGCGCGACCAAACGCCAATCGCGCGGGATTTCTGGTACGGAAGCTGCGGCCATGGTGGTACCCGGGTCGGCGGTCACGCTATTCCCCTAGCGGTTGTTTTGCAGTTAATTGCATGCTGTTGAGCGGTTAAGCAAAGATTAATGGCTAAGTCCGGAGCATCGTCATGGAGTCGACTGCCGCTCGCCAAGCCAGTCCACCCGCCTGGGCTGGGCGCATCGAAGACGACGCGCTGCTGCGCGGCGCCGGGCGCTTCGGCGACGACGGCAAGCCCGCGGGTGCCTTGGCCGCCTATTTCGTGCGCTCGCCGCACGCCTTCGCCACTATCGAGCACATCGACGTTGCGGCCGCCAAGCGCGCGCCGGGCGTGGCGGCGGTGCTGACCGCCGCAGATCTGGCCGAGGCGCATTATCATTCGATCTCGCATCCGCATCCGATCCCCGGCCGCGGCGGCAAGGTGGCGGTCGCGCCGCACCGGCCGTCGCTGGCTGCAAGCCGCGTGCTGCATGTGGGAGAGCCGGTGGCGATGGTGATCGCGGTGAGCGCGCAGGCGGCGCAGGACGCCGGCGAAAAAGTCGCGGTCGATTACCAGCCGCTTGACGCCGTGACCGATGTCCGCGCGGCGGCAGCAATCGGCGCGCCGCAGCTTTGGCCGGAAGCGCCCGGCAATATCGGCTTCGATTGGAGCGCGCCGGCCGATCCCGACGGCAAGAAGCAAGCGGCGCTGGAGCGCGCCTTCCAGGACGCCGCCCATGTGGTGCGCGTCGATCTGGTCAATCAGCGCCTGGTGGCTGCCTCGCTTGAGCCGCGCACGGCGACCGCGAGCTACGACGCCGGCCAGAAGCAGTTCACCCTGCGCTGCGGGACGCAAGGAGTTGCCGCCGTGCGCGGCCAGGTCGCCGGCGCCATGGGCATCAAGCCGGAGCAACTCCGCATCCTCACCGACGATCTCGGCGGCGCCTTCGGCATGAAGGGCTGGTGCTATCCGGAATATGTGCCCATGCTGCACGCCGCGCGCGCGCTTGGAAAGCCGATCCATTGGGTCTCGACCCGTTCGGAAGCTTTCGTTTCCGACAACCAGGGCCGCGACTCGTTCTGGAGCGCGCAGCTGGCGCTCAGCAAGCGCGGCCGCTTCCTCGGCCTGCGCGTCGATTGTCTCGGCAATGTCGGCGCCTATATCACCGGTGTCGCGCATTTCGTCTTCACCACGCACATCTCCGGCTGCCTGCCGACGGTCTACGACATCCCGCACGCGCAGGTGAACACGCGCTGCGTGCTCAGCAATACGCTACCGACCGGACCCTATCGCGGCGCCGGCCGTCCGGAGGCGAGCTACCTGATGGAGCGGCTGATCGATGCCGCCGCCGACCAGACCGGCATCGATGCCGCCGAATTGCGCCGGCGCAACCTGATTGTGCCCGACAAAATTCCCTACACGACTGCCTTCGGTAACACCTATGACAGCGGCGACTTTCCGGCGATCTTCGAGCGCGCGCTTGTGGTCGGCGATTATGCCGGCTTTGCCGCGCGCAGGAAGGCGGCAAAAAAAACCGGCAAGTTGCGCGGCATCGGCATCGGCTGCTATCTGGAGATCGCCGGCGCGTTTCCGGAAGAAGCCGCGCGCATCACGTTTCCCGGTGGCAATGCCGTCACTGTCAGCATCGGCGCCGGCGCCAGCGGTCAGGGACATCAAACGGTGTTCGGCCGCGTCGCGGCGCGCCGGCTCGGCATCGCGCCCGCGGCGGTGACGGTAACTTCCGGCGATTCCGCGCGCGACGTTCCTGGATTCGGCGCCGTCGCCTCACGCTCGGCCATGTATGTCGGTGGCGCGATTGCCGTCACCGCCGACAAGGTGATCGAGAAAGGCAAGCGCGTGGCGGCCATGCTGCTGCAGGCACCGGATGGCGATGTGGATTATCGCGACGGAAAATTTAGCGTACGCGGCACGGCGCGCGAAGTGTCGCTGTTCGAGGTGTCCGAGCGCGCCGTCGAACTGGCGCGCACGGGCGTGATCCCGGAGAACCTCGACACCCAAGCGACTATAAAAACGCCGCCGTCGTTCCCGAACGGCTGTCATGTCGCCGAGGTCGAGATCGATCCCTTAACCGGTGCGGTTTCGATCGTGTCCTATGNNGGGCTCGGCCAGGCGCTGACCGAGAACACGATCTACGACGCCGCCGGCCAGCTCGTCACCGGCTCGTTCATGGACTACGCCCTGCCGCGCGCGGAGCTGATGCCGGATATGACGGTCGAGCACCGCGCCGTCGCCTGCCGCACCAATCCGCTCGGCGTCAAGGGCACCGGCGAGGCCGGCACCACCGCCGCGCCGCCGGCGGTGATCAACGCGATCCTCGACGCGCTGCCTGCAGGCGCCGCGCTCGACATGCCGGCGACGCCCGAGCGCATCTGGCGGGTGTTGCAGGCCGGCCGATAACTTCAGTCGGTTATTGCCCAACGTCGATCTTCACCGCGCTGGTGACGGTTTCCCAATGTTTCCTCTCGGCGGCGAGCCAGCTCTGCGCGTCGGCCACTGACTTGCTCGGCACGATGTTGTAATTCTGCTTCTTGAATTTCTCCTGCACGTCGGGCGACGCGATCGCTTTCGCGACGATGGCATAGAGCGCGTCCAGCACCGGCTTGGGCGTCGCCGCCGGCGCGAACAAGGCGTTCCAGGCAAGGGTGCCGACGTCCGCGTATCCGACTTCCTTCATGGTCGGAACGTTCGGATATTCCGGCAGCCGCGTGTTGTTGACGAGCGCGAGCGGCCGAAACTTGCCGGATTGCACCATGCCGGCGGAGCTGCCGACATTGAGGAACGCGGCCTGCACGTCGCCGCGCAGCATGTCTTGAATGACGCCGGAGGCGCCGTTCTTGTTCGGCAGCGCGGACATGTCGAGATCGCCCGCGCGCTTGGCGAAATAGGCCATGTCGTAATGCGGATAGGACCCGTTGCCGACCGTGCCGTAGTGGATCTTGCCCGGATTTTTCTTGGCGTAGTCGATCAGCTCGGGCACCGACTTGACCGGAAAATCGTCTGCCGTCGTCACCAGCAGGAACGCCGGCACGTCGACCAGGTTGCTCACCGCGGTCACGCGCTGCTTGTAGTCGAAGTTGAGTTTGTCTTTGTAGATGATCGGCGTGATCGCGTTGGTCGAGACGTTGCCGATCATCAGCGTGTAGCCGTCGGGCGCCGCCTTCGCCATTTCGTCGATCGCCAGCATGCCGAAGGCGCCGGGCTTGTTGATCACCAGGAAGCTCTGGCCGGTGATCTTCTGGATGGCGTCGCCGATGATGCGCGCGGTGATATCGGTCGCACCGCCCGGTGCATAAGGCACCAGCACCTTGATCGGCCGGTTCGGATATTTGTCCTGCGCCGAGGCGGCCGCCATGCCGAGTACAAGGCAGGCGGCGGACAGCAGGATCGCGGTCAGACGTTTCATGGGAATCCTCCGTGAAAATTGGTTGCCGGCGGGCATTCTTTTCAGTCTTCGTGCCGATGACGTCAGGTTGCTTTGATGCCGTGCAGGCTGTGCGAGGCGTCCTTGCAGGTGAAAAACACCACGTCGCCTTCCGGCGTCGCCTTGCCGGCGTGAATGGTGTTGGCCGGGATGTAGAGGACGGAACCGGGCTTGGCCTCGACCGGCTTGCCGTCAACGACGGCGCGGAAGGTGCCTTCCAGGATGTAGATCCACTGCTCGTTGGGATGCGAATGCGGCTCGGCGCCGGTGCCGGCCTTCATGCGCATCAGGCCGACGATCATGCGGTCGCCTTCGACGCACGGCCCGTGCGCGGTGGAATAGGCGGGGCCGCCCATGATCTTCGCGACGGTGCCGAGATCGAAGACGTATTGGCCCGCTGCGGCGCGCGTGGCGCCCGGGGTGCGCGGGGCTGGCTGGGTGGACATGGAGCTTTCTCCCTTCAATGGCGATTAACGGCTTATTGTTGTGCCGATGTTAGCGCATGATCCCTAAAAGTTGGGTACCGGTTTTCGGAATAGATCATGCGCAAGCCTAATCGACCCGCAATGGCCGCGCCAGTAGCCACCACGGTTCGGCCCTCCTCGGTGGTCAGGTTCCGTCGCGGTCGGAGAGGAGATCGTTACCGATGAAGTTGGCTCATCCGCTCCTGGCTGTATTGGCGCTGGTGGCGCTGTCCGGCTGCGCCGCCGACACTGTGCCGAAGGCGGAACCGAGTTTCTATCGCAATCTGGCGCAGCCGGGCGCGCAGCTCGACGCCGCCGCCGCCGCCTCGATGATTTCCGGCTACCGCAGCAATAACGGGCTGCCGGCGGTCACGCTCGATCCCGAGCTCACGCGGCTGGCCGAGGCGCAGGCCGCGCTCATGGCCAAGCGCGACAAGCTCGACCACAACGCCGGCAAGCCATTCGTGGTGCGGCTGAAAGCCTCGGGCTACGACGCCAAAAGGGCGGCCGAGAATATCGGCGCCGGCTATCACACGCTGGCCGAGGCGTTCTCGGGCTGGCGCGATTCGGCGCCGCACCGCGCCAACATGCTGCTCGCGGGCGCGACCCGCATCGGTATCGCGGCGATCTACACGCCGGCCTCGAAATACAAAGTGTATTGGGCGCTGATCCTGGCCGAGCCGGAGGAGAAGAAGGGCTAGGGTGCCCGGCTGGACCGCGCGGCATGGACTGAATAACGTCTGCCGCCATGCCGGTGCTGCCTCGCCTGAACAATTACGACGACATCTATCGCCAATTCCGCTGGCAGGTGCCGGCGCGCTACAATATCGGCGTCGATGTCTGCGACCGCTGGGCGCAAGCTGAGCCTAACCGGCTCGCCATCCTGCACGTACGTCCNNCGCCCATATCGCGATCTACAAGCTCGGCGCCGTGGCGCTGCCGCTGGCGGTGCTGTTCGGCATCGATGCGCTGCGCTACCGGCTGCAGAATTCCGGCGCGACGGCGCTGATCGCCAATGCGCAAGGCGTCGCGCACATCGCCGAGATCAGGCAAGACTTGCCCGACCTGAAACTCGTGCTCTCGCTCGACGGTGCCGGCGACGGCGCTCTCGATTTCGCCGCGGTACTGGCGCGCGCCGCGTCCGACTTCACGCCCGTCGATACCGCAGCAGACGACCCGGCCATGATGGTCTACACCTCCGGCACCACCGGTCAGCCGAAAGGCGCGCTGCACGGCCATCGCGTCTTGATCGGGCACATGCCCGGCGTCGAGACGCACCACGATTTCTTGCCGCAAGCAGGCGACCGCATCTGGACGCCGGCCGACTGGGCCTGGGCCGGCGGGCTGCTCAACGTGCTGCTGCCGGGGTTGCATTACGGCGTGCCGGTGGTGGCGCGCCGCTTCGAGAAGTTCGATCCGGAGGAAGCCTACGCGCTGATGGCGCGCGCGCAGATCCGCAACGCCTTCATCCCGCCGACCGCGCTGCGTATGCTGCGCGCGGCGCGCAACCCGCAAGGCCGCCACGCCCTCAAGATGCGCTCGATCGGCTCCGGCGGCGAGACGCTCGGCGCGGAAACCTACGAGTGGGGCAAGCAGGCCTTCGGCCTGACGATCAACGAATTCTACGGGCAGACCGAATGTAACCTCGTGCTCTCGGCCTGCGGCGCCCTCGGGGTGTCGCGGCCGGGCGCGATCGGCAAGCCGGTCGCCGGCCACACCGTGGCGGTGATCGGCCGCGACGGAAATCCGCTCAAGGCGGGCGAGGCGGGCCAGATCGCGGTCAAGCGTCCCGATCCGGTGATGTTCCTGGAATACTGGGGCAATCCACAAGCCACGCGCGACAAGTTCATCGGCGACTGGATGACCACCGGCGATCAGGGCGTGATGGACGAGGACGGCTATTTCAGCTTCGTCGGCCGNNGGCAAGCCCGATGCGCTGCGCACCGAGATCGTCAAGGCCTTCATCGTGCTCAAGAAGAACCACGCGCCGTCGGATGCGCTCGCCGCCGAGATCCAGAATTTCGTCAAGACCCGGCTGTCGGGCCACGAGTATCCGCGCGAGGTTGCCTTCATCGACGACCTGCCGATGACCACGACCGGCAAAGTGATCCGAAGGTTGTTGCGCGAGCGAGCGTGACTTAAGGCGTTTGGCCGCCGCCCATGATGAACAAGTGGAAGCCGAGGCGCCGCTTGGCCACGCAATAAAACATGATCGATTCGGCGACCAGTGCGGTCGAGGTCGCAACGCCGGCGCCCTCGATGCCGATGCGCGGAATAAGGATCACGCACAGGCAGAGATTGATTGCAAAGGCAGCAGCATAGACCGCGGCGCACTGCTTGCGCTCGCCCAACATGTTGAGCAGACGCTCGGCCGGACCGACTGCCGCACGCGCCAGCATGCCGATCGAGAGGATGAACATCACGCTGTAGCCGCGCTCGAAGCCAGCGCCGAACAAAGCCAGCAGCGGCAGTCCAAAGGCGAGGATCATCGCGCAGGCGGCGAGCGAGGGCCAGAATGTCCAGCGAATGGTCTCGGCGAAGAACGAAGCGAGCCGCGCCTTGTCGCCGGCCACGTGATATTCGGTGAACTTGTGGGTGGTAGCGCCGGCGATGGCGAAATAGACGAAGGCGACGATCGCGAGCAGGCGGGCGCCGGCATAATAGATCGCGACCTCATCGGGCGAGCGGAAATGCTCAAGCGCGAGAATGTCCACGTAAGTGAGCAGCAGGTAGAACCCTTCCACCACGAAGATCGGAATCGAGGTGGCGAACCAGGTCTTGACCTCGTAGCGTTTCGGGCCGGCCGGCACCTTGTGCTGGAGGCGGCGATTGAGCACGAACAGCTGCCCGACGGTCACCGCCCAGGTGGTGATGACGGCGACGACCATCGCGGTCACCGCGTCGGTCGGCGCGCCGAACAGATAGGCCGCGCCCATCAGGATCGTGATGGCGAGCTGGCGTATGATGTAGAACGGCATCAGCGCGAGATTGGGCCAGTCGTAAGATTGCGCGATGCCGGCCTGCACCTGTACCAGGCCGTAGATCGGAATGGTAACGCAGGCGAGGTAGAGCGGAATGATCGCGAAGTGATCGAGAGAGGGCGAAAGCCACGTCACGCCGATTGCGCCAACAATGCCGATCGCCGTGGCGATGCCGAAGGCGAGCCAGCGCGAGGCTGCAAGAAATCCGCGCAACCGGTCAAAAGCCTTGAGTTCGGTGTATTCCGGAATGAAGCGCCGCGCCGCCGACGACAGGCCCATGTCGGAGAGCGCGCCGATCATCAGCACCCAGGTCCACACATAGATGTAAATGCCGAATTCGAAGCTGCCCATCCAGCGCGCCAGCAGCACCTGGGAGGCGAGCGCGAGCAGCGCGCTGCCGACGCGTATCAGAAAAACTTTTCCGGCAACCAGTTGCGCCAGCCGGCTGTCGCCGCCGTCCGCGCGCCAGGCTTTGAGGCGCGCAAAGGCGCACGCCAGCGACGACGCAGGCGGCGCGGGCGCAATGTTCTCGGAACCGATCAATGCCACGGGTTCCCTCCGCGCCGGCGGCGGCCGGGTTGCGAGCGACGGCAAGGCCATCGCGCCCGATTAGCAAGGAATCGTTAAGATTAGGTTGGATGGGGCTGTTTGTGCCGATGCCTCAAGGCATTTCGAGCTTTGCCACGTCGGCCAAAATGCCCTCGACGACTTTGCGTTCCTCAAGGCTGAGCGCGGCCTGCGGCGGCACGGGATCGCCGACCGCGTAGCCCTGAATCTGCAAGCCGGCCTTGATGCAGGCGGCCAGATTGAAGCGCGCGAAGGCCTCGTTGATGCGCCACAACTCGCGTTGCAACGTCATCGCCTGCGGCCATTTCCCGGCACGGCACAGCTCGTAAAGCTTCACGCTCTGGCGCGGCACGATGCAGGCCGGGCCCGCCATCCAGCCGACGCCGCCGATCAGCATCACCGCCGCCGGAATATGCGCCGACGCCGAAAATACCTTTATGGCCGGGCAGCGGTTCATGATCGACAACAGCCGCCCGGTATTGGTGGAGGCATCCTTGATGTATTGGATGCGCAGGTGCGTCGACAGCCGCGCGATCACGTCGAGGGTGAGATCGCTGCGCTGGAATTGCGGATTGGTGTAGAGCACCACCGGAATGTCGACCGCGTCGGCGATGGCGCGAAAATAAAACTCGATCTGCGCGTCCTTGAGTGGAAAATAGGCTTCCAGGATCGCGAGGATGCCGTCGGCGCCGAGCGCCTGGTAGCTTTTCGCCTGTTCGACCGCGTTGGCGGTGGACGTGGAGGCGACGCCCGCGATCACTGGCACGCGTTTGGCCGCCGCCTCGATGGTGGCTTGCACGACCGCTTGACGCTGCTCGCGCGACAGGTAAGCGAACTCGCCGGTGGAGCCGAGCGGGGTGAGGCCATGCACGCCGGCTTTGATGAGATCGGAGGCGAGCCGGCCGAGCACATCGGTGAGGATGCGGCCCTGCGCATCGATCGGCGAGACCAGATAGGGAAAGACGCCGTGGAAGTCTGTCATGCGCACACCACTAGCATGGCAATTGTCAGCCGGCGAAGCCGCCGCCGTCGAGGAAGGCCTGCTCCTCCGGCGTGCTGACGCGGCCGAGCACCGCATTGCGGTGCGGGAAGCGGCCGAAGCGGCGGATGATATCGGCGTGCCGTTTCGCCCATTTCAGGCCGTCGGCGTCATTGCGCGCGCGATAGAACGCGATCGCCCGTTTCTGATCAGCGAGTTCCTCCGAATGCATGAATGGCAGATAGAAAAAGCCGAACAGGTCGGAAAACGCGCCGTCGAAGCCGTTGAGGATGGCGCGGCTGGCGATGGCATGCGCCAGCGGGTCACTCGCGAACATGCGCGCCTGCCCGCGGAACATGTTGCGCGGGAATTGATCGAGCAGGATGAGCAGCGCCAGCGCGCCCTCCGCGTTCGCTTCCCAATCGGTGAGTTTGCCGGTGCTGGCTGCTTCGTGCAGCTTGAGGAAGCGCCGGCGGATGTCGTCATCGAAAGCGGCGTCCTTCTCGAACCACCGCTTTGGCCCGGCCGCGCGCCAGAACGCGACCACGTCGGCGAGCGACGGCGCAGCGGGCGCTTCGCTCATGCCTCGTCCCGCAACGCGCGGCGCAGGATCTTGCCNNCGTGCTCGTTCAGCTCCGGCGATTTCTTCACCGCGAACAGCTTGACGGCCTCGCCGGAATAGGCGTCCGGCACGCCGACGGCGGCGCATTCCAGCACGCCGCCCTGCATCATCGCCACGTCCTCGACCTCGTTGGGGAACACCTTGAAGCCGGACACCGAGATCATGTCCTTCTTGCGGTCGATGATCTTGACGCGGCCAGCCTCGTCCATCACGCCGATGTCGCCGGTGCGGAAGAAGCCGTCCTCGGTCATCACCTTGGCGGTCTCGTCGGGACGCCGCCAGTATCCGGGCATCACCTGCGGCCCGCGCGCGCAGACTTCTCCTTGCTCGCCGAGCGCGACCTCGTGGCCTTGGTCGTCGCGGATGGAAATATCGGTCGACGGCACCGGCAATCCAATTGTGCCGGTCCATTCGGCGACGTCGCTGGGATTGCAAGTGAGCACCGGCGCGGTCTCGGACAGGCCGTAACCTTCGATGATCGGACGGCCGGTTGCTTGCATCCACGCCTCGGCGACCGACTTCTGCACCGCCATGCCGCCGCCGATCGCGCATTTGAGCATGCTCCAGTCGAGCTTGCCGAAATTCCGATGATGCAGCAGTGCGTTGAAAAGTGTGTTCACCGCCGGGAAGATGTTCACCTTGTATTTGGACAGCTCCTTGATCAGTCCGGGAATATCGCGCGGGTTCGGGATCAGGAGGCTCAGGCCGCCGCTGCGCACGCCGAACAGGAAGCAGACCGTCAGGGCGAAGATGTGATAGAGCGGCAGCGCGGTGACGAAAATGAGCCGGTCGGTCGGCGGCGGCAGCGCCATGGCCGGGACCACCCAGACCGCCATCTGCAAGACGTTGGCCACCAGATTGCGGTGCAGGAGGATCGCGCCCTTGGCGACGCCGGTAGTCCCACCGGTATATTGCAGGAAAGCGATGTCGTCGGGCCCGACCGAAACGCGCGTGAACGGCAGCTTGCCGCCCAAGCTAAGCGCATCGTTGAATTTGGTCGCGGCCGGCAGCGCATAGGCCGGCACCATCTTCTTGACGTGCCGCACCACGGTATTGACCAGCGTGCCTTTCACCATGCCGAGCATGTCGCCCATGCTGGCGACCACCACATGCTTCACATCGGTGTGCGGCAACGCCTCTTGCAGCACCGAGGCGAAATTCTCCAACACGATGATCGCTTCGGCGCCGGAATCCTTGAGCTGGAATTCCAGCTCGCGCGGTTTGTACAGCGGATTGACGTTCACGCCGGTCAAGCCGGCGCGCAAGATGGCGGCGATCGCCACCGGATATTGCAGCACGTTCGGCATCATGATGGCGACGCGGGCGCCGCGTTGCAGTCCCTTGCTCTGCAGCCAGGCGGCGAAGGCGCGCGAGGCCGCATCGATCTCGGCATAGGTCAAGGTCTTGCCCATGCACACGCAGGCTTGCTTGGCGGCGTGCGTCTGGAAGCTTTCTTCGAGCATCGCCACCAGCGACGGGTAGCGCGACGGGTCGATCTCGGCGGGCACGCCCGGCGGATAATGCTTCAGCCAAGGTCGCTCCATTGGCCGTTCCATAGCGTTTTCCCCTGCCGCCGGGCTCTTTTCAGGCAAGTTTCTAACTTGGCCGGCGGACGGGGATCAGCATGAGTCGAGTCGGGAGGCCGCGCAAGGGCGACCGCTACCGATCCGCGCCGCCGAACGGGATAAGCGGATTGTCGGTCAGGGCCGCGCGGTCTGGCCGGTCGATGGCGGCGGCGCCGAGGAAGGCCTCGAATAGCTCGCGCACGGTGCGCTCGGGCAAGTCGCGGGTGATGAACACCAGCCGGCTGCGGTGGTCGTCGTCCGGCCAGCGCTCCAGCCGTGCGGTGGGGTGGAAGACGTGCTGCACGCCGTGCACCACCACCGGCGTATCGGGCATCTCGGCCAGCTTCACGATGCCCTTGAGGCGCAAGAGCTTATCGCCATGGGTCGCGCGCATCAGCTCGAGGAACATCTCCAGCGTGCCGGCGGGAATTGCGACATCGGCGGTGAGCACGAACGAGCGGATATGCTCGTCGTGCCGGTTTACGTCGTGATGATGGTGGTGGTGATCGTCGGCATAGGCCTCAGTGGCGAGCCATTTCTTCACGTCGGGGATTTTCCGCTCCGGATCGTACAGGCCGCAGTTCAGCAGTCGCTCCGCCGTCGCCTCCCCCTTGGCCGCATCGAGGATCGGCGCGGCCGGGTTGAGCGCGCGCAGGCGCGCCACGATGCGCTCGCGTTGCTGATCGTCGGCTAGATCGGTTTTCGTCAACACGATGCGGTCGGCGACCGCGGCCTGCTTCACCGCTTCGGCATGCGCGTCGAGCGTGGCCTCGCCGTTAACGCAATCGACCACCGTCAGCACGCCGTCGAGCCGGTAGCGCAGCACCAGATAGGGATGCGCCATGGCGGTGTGCAGTACCGGCGCCGGATCGGCGAGGCCGGTGGTCTCCAACAGCACGCGGCGGAACGTGCAGCGCCTATTATCGAGATCGCGCAGCAAGGTCTCCAGCGCGTCGACCAGATCGCCGCGCATGGCGCAGCACAGGCAGCCGCTTTGCAGCAGCACCATGTTGTCGCCGATATATTCCACCAGCAGGTGATCGAGCGCGACGTCGCCGAATTCGTTGATGATGACGGCGGTCTGGCTAAGCGCCTCGTCCTTGAGCAGGCGGTTGAGCAGCGTGGTCTTGCCGGCGCCGAGAAAGCCGGTGAGGACGGTGAGCGGCAGTGGCTCCGGCGGCCGGCGCCGATCAGCGCTATGGCTGGCCGCGGGCATTAGTTAGCCGAACTGACCTTCGGCTTCGCCGCGCGTTTGGCGTGCTTGGGCGCTTTTGCGGGTTTGACGTCTGCCTTGGCGTCTGCCTTGGCGTCTGTCTTGGCGTCGGCCTTGGCGGGGGCGTCTTTCTTGGCGGCGATTCTCTTTTTCTTCTTCGAGCGCGGCTCTGCGGTCTGCACCGCATCTGGATGGTCGGGCGGGCCGGTGAACACCTTGATTGGCGCCTCGGTCTCGACCGGCGGCCCGAGCACGAACTTGCCGTTCGGCGGCCGCAGGCTGGACAGCATGAAGGCCTGCGCCGACCCGCTGTCGCCGTTGACGGCCGCGGCGTCTTGTTGTTCTTCGTCATTGTCTTCCGCCGGCGGCTTGCGGCGATGGCCGCCGCACATTTCTTCGCGCAGGTTGGGCGGCTGCGCATCGATCGGCGCCAAGGCGTCGACGGTGCCGAGCGATGGCGTGAGCCAGGTGAGACCGCCACCGTTGAAGCCGCGCTCGAATAGCTGCGCCGCCTTCTGCGAGCGCACCGCGCCGGAATAGGCGCCGAGCACGATGGCGATCAGCCGGCGGCCATTGCGCGTGGCCGACGCCACCACATTGTAGCCGGAGGCGCAGATGAAGCCGGTCTTCATGCCGTCGGCGCCGGGATAGCGGTCGAGCAGCGAATTGTAATTGCGCATCACGCGATTGCCGTACTGGATCGCGTGGATATGCCAATAGGAATCGTCTTCCGGAAATTCAAGGATCAGCGCGCGGGCGAGGATACCGAGGTCGCGCGCCGAGGTGACGTGGTTTTCCGCCGGCAGCCCGTTCGGATTGACGAAATGCGACTCGGTCATGCCGAGCCGGCGGGCGTTGGCGTTCATCAGGTCGGCGAAGCCCTCGATCGAGCCGCCGACGCCTTCGGCGATCGCNNACCGCCATGTCGTTGGCCGATTTCACCATCAACATCTTCAGGGCGTTGTCGATGGTGAGGCGGGTGCCGACCTTGAGTCCCATCTTGGTCGGCTGCTGCGCCGCCGCGTTGCGCGATACGGTCAGCATGCTACTGAAGCCGACGCGGCCTTCCTTGATGGCGCGCAGCGTGGTGTAGGCGGTCATCAATTTGGTGACGGAGGCCGGATACCACGGATAGGTGGCGTTTTCCGCATGCAGCACCTTGCCGGTGGAGGCTTCGATCAGCAGCTGCGCTTCGGCCCGGGCCTGCGTCGTGCCGGCAAGCGCCAGCGCTGCCGTCATGGCAAGGCCAAGCATCAGGGAGCGGGGGCTAGCGCAATATGGCAATGTTCGCGGTCCGGTTCAGCGCCTCGGGCCAAAGGAAAAGACCCAAGAAAACGAGTGGGTTCCATAGGCGGTGGCGCTAGGCTATCTAAGCTTTGGACGGGAGGCAAAGTCCGCCCCCCACCCCCGGCTTGAATCATGGTGACTTAGCCGTACATCGCCGACCAATGCGACCAAAGTTCGGCAAAGGAGGGTTCAATGACCGCCTGTATCGTCGGCTGGGCCCATACCCCCTTCGGAAAGCTTAGCGGCGAAAGCGTCGAAAGCCTGATCGTGCGGGTGGCCGGCGAGGCGCTGGCCGATGCCGGGGTGCCGGCCACGGACGTGGACGAAATAGTGCTCGGTCATTTCAACGCCGGCTTTTCGCAGCAAGATTTCACCGCCGCGCTGGTGCTGCAGGCCTCGCCCGATCTGCGCTTCAAGCGGGCGACGCGGGTGGAGAATGCCTGCGCCACCGGCTCGGCCGCCGTGCACCAGGGGATCAAGGCGATCGAGGCACGCTCAGCGCGCATCGTGCTGGCGGTCGGCGTCGAGCAGATGACGACCACGCCGGCACCCGAGATCGGGCGCAACTTACTGAAGGCGTCCTATGTACGCGAGGAGGCCGAGATCGACGGCGGCTTCGCCGGCATCTTCGGCAAGATCGCCGGGCTTTATTTCCAGAAATGGGGCGATCAGTCCGACGCGCTGGCCATGATCGCCGCCAAGAACCACAAGAACGGCGTCGGCAATCCCTATGCGCAGATGCGCAAGGACCTCGGCTACGAATTCTGCCGCACCGAGAGCGAGAAAAATCCGTTCGTCGCCGGCCCGCTTAAGCGCACCGACTGCTCGCTGGTGTCGGACGGCGCCGCCGCGGTCGTGCTCGCCGACATCGACACCGCGCTCAAGCTGAAAAAGGCGGTGGCGTTCCGCGCCGCCGAGCACGTGCAGGATTTTCTGCCGATGTCGAAGCGCGACATCTTGAAGTTCGAAGGCTGCGCCCATGCCTGGCATGGCGCGCTGGCGAAGGCGGGGCTCAAGCTCGGCGATTTGTCTTTCGTTGAGACGCACGACTGCTTCACCATCGCCGAGTTGATCGAATACGAGGCCATGGGTCTGACCGCCGAAGGCCAGGGTGCCCGCGCCGTCCTGGAAGGTTGGACGCAGAAGGACGGCAAATTGCCGGTCAATCCATCTGGCGGCTTGAAGGCGAAAGGCCATCCGATCGGCGCCACCGGCGTATCCATGCATGCGCTCACCGCAATGCAGCTCACCGGTACGGCCGGCGACCTGCAGGTGAAGAATGCCCGCCTTGGCGGTATCTTCAACATGGGCGGCACGGCGGTGGCCAATTACGTGAGCATTCTTGAAAGGATCAAGTAGCGCGCGGCGCTCGTCGCCGGCCGAAATCCCCGCCATGGCGGCCAGCGGCGGCCCAAAAAAATCTGCGACTTTTGATCCAAAGCAAGGCGATTTTTTCCATAAAACCGTAAAATTGATCGTAAAACGGGACGTGCTATCAAATCTAAACCATTAGTCGTATAGATGTTCGTACGCATACGATCCCGCGTCTAAATAAACCTAGGGCGGAAAATGACCAATATTCCAACCGACTTGCTGCGGACGCTTGTCGCCGTCGTCGACTTGCGCAGCTTCACCAAGGCCGCGGCCAGCCTCGGGGTGACGCAGCCGGCGGTAAGCGCGCAAATCAAGCGGCTGCAATTCCTGCTCGGGGGCGACTTGTTCGATCGCAGCGTCCAGGGTGTCAGCCTGACGCCGCAAGGAGAATTGGTGGTCAGCTATGCGCGCCGCCTGTTGTCGATCAACGATCAAATCGTGCATATCGGTGACAGCGGCCCGCGGCCCGAGCTGGTGATCCGCGTCGGGACGCCGAGTGAATACATCGCGTCGATCCTGCCTGGCATCTTGGCGCAGTTCCGCGAGCGCCGGCCGGACGTGCGCTTCATCATACGCACCGATGTCTACGATCCGCTGGTCCGCCAACTGCGCGACGGCGACATCGATCTTATGGTCGGACTGTCGATGGCGCCGCCGCACGACGCCCGCCATAGCCGTGCGCAAGAGGTCGTCTGGGTGCACAGCGCCGCAACCCGCATCGACCGCGATCGGCCGGTGCCGATGGTATCCTATGGCGAGCTTTGCGTTTATCACCGGCTCGCGGTGCAGGCATTGCAATCGGTCGGCCTTGACTGGGAAGACGTTTTCACTGGTCCGAGCACGATCAGTCTCAGCAGCGCGATCGACGCCGGGCTCGGCGTTATGGCGATCACCCGCCGGCGGGCGGAAAAAGCCGGCATGCTCGTTTGGGAAGACCCCCCGCTGCCGAAACTGCCGGACCTCTACAGCGGGATCTATGTCCGCGAGGGCGGTGCCCGCGCCATCTATGAACAGCTGGCCGACGATATCGCCGCGGGCTTCTACGATCCGGCTGAAAGCCCGCCGGAATTGCACGCCGGCGCCGCCACGGTGCGCAAGGCGAACACGGCGGCCTGAGGCAGACTTGTTTGCTTGCGCATGATCTTTTCCGAAAACCGGTTCCCACTTTTCGGGATCATGCTCTCCGCTAGTTGGCTTTGCGGTCGGCGGCGGGCGGCAGATAGGACGCATCGAAGATGTCGTCCGGCTTCGGCTTCGCCGCCTTGAACTTGTAGGTAAGCGCGATCTGGTCGATGGCGCGCTCAAAGCGCGCGCTGTCGATGCCGCCATAGCCGTTCGCCTTCACCTCCGGCGTGACGATGTTGTCGCGGATCGCAATTCTCAGCCGTTCGACTTCCACGTCCTTCTTGGCTAGGTCGTTGCGCCTAAGCACCGAGTCGACCGCGGTCGATGGCAACTTCACCGTCTCCTTTAGTCCCTTCACGAACGCGCGCAGGAAGCCCTTCACCGCGTCGGGATGTTCGGCGGCGAATTTCGGGTTCACCATGATCGCATTGCCGTAGAGATGGACGCCGTAATCGGCCATCAGCAGCACGGTGATATCGTTGACCGGCACGCCTCGGTCCTTGAGATTGACGTACGATGAGAACGAGAAACCGGTGATAGCGTCGATCTGGCCGGCGGCCAGCATCGGATTGCGCACCGGGAAACCGACATTCTCGATCGTCACCTTGGAGGCGTCGATGCCGTTGGCCTGCACGAAGATCGGCCACTGCGCATAGGCCGCGTCGAGCGCCGGCGCGCCGAGCTTCTTGCCTTCCAGATCCTTCGGCGCGCTGACGCCGCGGCTCTTGCGCCCGACGATCGCAAACGGCGGCCGGTTGTAGAGCACGAACACCGCCTTAATCGGCATGCCCGGATTGGCGTCGCGGAACTTGATCAGCGAATTGATGTCGCCGAAGCCCATGTCATAGGCGCCGGACGCCACGCGGCTGATCGGCTCCAACGAGTTGGCTGCCGTGTCGATGCTGACATCGAGGCCCTCGGCCTTGTAGTAGCCCTTGTCGAGCGGCAGCAGGAAAGGCGCCGATGGTCCTTCGAAACTGAAGTCGAGGCTGAATTTGATCGCGGTTTCCGCGGTCGCGGCGCTCGTCAGCATCGTCGCGAGGAACATTGCCGAAGCCAGGCTGCCGGCGCGACGTGCGCTCATTATGCTCAATACATTTCGCAGCATGCGCATCTCGGCCGCGGCTTAATTCTCGACAATCCAGCAAAGTATATGCGTCGATAAAGAGCAAGATACGGGCGCGCCGTGATGGGCTTTTGTATGGCGTTATGGCTAACCTTGCCTTTTGCCCGCAAGCATGGCCGGCCAACCAGCTTCCTTGGGCAAGTTTTCCTGGAGCAAGGTTTTGCGTTTCTCAAAGCCTAAGCATTGCGATGCTGGGTTAGCACTACAGTTGCGCTCT
>PKXB01000165.1:0-1951 GCA_003133345.1 Hyphomicrobiales bacterium
TGGTGATGAAGGCCGACGTGCTGGCAAAAGCTCTCGATAGCCTTGCGCTCGACACCGTCCCGCACGACCAGCGCCCGCGCCTGCTGATGAGCCCGCGCGGCAGGCCGCTGACGCAAGCGCGCGCGGCAGAGCTAGCGGCGGGCCTTGGCGTCGTCATCGTCTGCGCCCGCTTCGAAGGCGTCGACGAGCGACTGATCAAGGCCCGTAAGCTCGAGGAAGTCTCGCTCGGCGATTTCGTGCTCTCAGGGGGGGAGCCGGCGGCGATCGCCCTGCTCGATGCCTGCGTGCGGCTGCTGCCCGGGGTCATGGGCAAGGAGGCCTCGATCGCCGAGGAGAGCTTCGCCGACGGCCTCTTGGAATACCCGCAATACACCCGGCCCCCGGTGTTCGAGGGCGAGCCGATCCCGGACGTGCTGCTGTCCGGCGACCACGGCAAGATCACGCAATGGCGCCGCGCCGAGGCCGAACGGCTAACCCGGGAACGCCGCCCGGACCTGTGGGCTGCCTATCAGGCCCGTAAAAAGCCCAAAAACGGGCCCAAAACGCGAGGGTGACAAGCTGCGAGCTTTGTCGTAGAAGCTCGCGCAACCCATTCAGACCAGACAAGACCGCGCGCCGGTTGCTGGCGCTGCCGACGGAGACATAAGCCATGAACATCATCCAGCAGATCGACAAAGAGCAGGTCGAGAAACTCGCGGCCGGCAAGACCATTCCCGACTTCGCGCCGGGCGACACCGTGCTGGTCAACGTCAAGGTGGTGGAAGGCGACAAGAGCCGCATCCAGGCCTACGAGGGCGTGTGCATCGGCCGCGCCGGCGGCGGCATCAACGAGAACTTCACCGTGCGCAAGATTTCCTACGGCGAAGGCGTCGAGCGCGTGTTCCCGCTCTACGCGCCGATGATCGACTCGATCAAGGTCGTGCGCCGCGGCAAGGTGCGCCGCGCCAAGCTCTATTACCTGCGCGGATTGCGCGGCAAGAAGGCGCGCATCGAGGCACAGGCGACCAGCGGGCCGGAAGCGGCTGCCGAGGCCGCCGCCAAAAAGTGAGATCGCGGCCATACTGGAATGCATGAAGGGGCCGCCGTTCGGCCCCTTTTCTTTGGAGCGGCGGGCGCTAAATAACGCCCGAGCTAGGGAGACTTCGACGATGGCGAAACCGCGCACCCTCTACGACAAGATCTGGGACGACCATCTGGTGGACGAGGCGCCGGATGGAACCTGCCTAATCTATATCGACCGCCATCTGGTGCACGAGGTGACCAGCCCACAGGCCTTCGAGGGCCTGCGCACCGCCGGGCGCAAGGTGCATTCGCCGGAGAAGACGCTGGCCGTGGTCGACCACAACGTGCCGACCTCCGACCGTCACCAGCCCAATCCCGATCCGGAAAGCGCCGAGCAGATCGCGGTCATGGCGCAGAACGCCAAGGATTTCGGGATCGAGTATTTCAACGAGTTCGACAAGCGCCAGGGCATCGTTCACATCATCGGGCCTGAGCAGGGCTTCACGCTGCCCGGCACCACCATCGTGTGCGGCGACAGCCACACGGCGACGCACGGCGCCTTCGGCGCGCTCGCCTACGGCATCGGCACGTCTGAAGTGGAGCACGTGCTGGCGACGCAGACGCTGATCCAGAAGAAATCCTTGAACATGCGCGCGGTGGTCGACGGCCAGTTGCCGCAGGGCGTCACCGCCAAGGACATCATCCTCGCCATCATCGGCGAGATCGGCACCGCCGGCGCCACCGGCTATGCGCTGGAATATGCCGGCGATGCGATTCGCGCGATCTCGATCGAAGGCCGCATGACCGTCTGCAACATGTCGGTGGAAGGCGGCGCCAAGGCCGGCTTCATTGCGCCCGACGAGAAGGCCTACACCTATCTCAAGGACAGACCGAAAGCACCCAAGGGCAAGGCCTGGGATGACGCCATGCGCTATTGGGAGACGCTCTC
>PKXB01000165.1:2055-2857 GCA_003133345.1 Hyphomicrobiales bacterium
CGCGTGTTCATCGGCTCATGCACCAATGGCCGCATCGAGGATCTGCGCGACGTCGCGCGCATCGCCGACGGCAAAACCGTGAACACCAACGTCTATGCGATGATCGTCCCCGGTTCGGGCCTGGTGAAGGAGCAGGCGGAAGCCGAAGGGCTCGACAAGATTTTCAAGGCCGCCGGCTTCGACTGGCGCGAGCCGGGCTGCTCGATGTGCCTCGCCATGAATCCCGACAAGCTCAAGCCGGGCGAGCGCTGCGCTTCCACCTCGAACCGCAACTTCGAAGGCCGCCAGGGCTACAAGGGACGTACACACTTAGTGTCGCCCGCCATGGCCGCCGCCGCGGCGATCGCCGGACACTTCGTCGACGTGCGGGAGTGGAAGTAGCGCGACGGCGATATTGAAAATAAGAAGGCCCGTCTCACGGCGGGCCATTTTGTTTCACGTGAAGCGTGTCACCAGCAGCGCCATGCGCACCTAATCCCACCAGCAGCGCATCTGCGGCACGATCACCGGCCCGCTGACGCGATATTCCTTCGCCAGCCAGGAGCGGCATTGCCGCCTGGCGTTGGGGCCGGGATAGATCCGGCGCGGATGGATGGTGATGCGCGGGCGCGATCGGGCCGCCAATTCACGCGTAGAAACCTCGGCCGCGGCCGGCAGCAACGTCGCGGCCGAAAAGACGACAATCAGCGCCTGAACAGCAAAGAATATCCAGTTCCTCGGCATATTCTGAGTCCTATCCGCCACGCCACAACGATAAACGGTCGCTCTTTCGGGCCGCGCCGTCAACCGCTTGGTTGTCGCG
>PKXB01000079.1:0-130 GCA_003133345.1 Hyphomicrobiales bacterium
GCGATATGCGCGCGCGCTATCCCGATTCGTCGGCGATCTCACAGGCCGCCGCCGATAAGGCCGCGCCGCCAGCCGCCGCGCCCGCGAAACCGCAAGGGCCCTCATCGAAAGCCGCGGCGCCCGACAAGGC
>PKXB01000079.1:213-20923 GCA_003133345.1 Hyphomicrobiales bacterium
ATCGGGCCGCGCTTTGCGCGGACCCGTTGGCGGGGCATGACAGATCGTTGGTTTACGTCCCGTAGCTTTGAATGAGCGAGCCGGCCACCAGGCTCCAGCCGTCCACCAGCACGAAGAATATGAGCTTGAACGGCAGCGACACCACCACCGGCGGCAGCATCATCATGCCCATGGACATCAGCACCGAGGCCACCACCAAGTCGATGATCAGGAACGGCAGGAACAACAGGAAGCCGATCTCGAAGGCGCGNNTCGGCTTCCTTCGACATATCAACGAACAGCTTGAGATCTTTTTCGTTGACGTTCTTCTGCATGAAAGCGCGCAACGGCACCGCGCTGCGCTCGAAGGCCTGCTCGGCGGTGATCTCGTTGGCGACCAGCGGCCGCACGCCGGTGTCGTAAGCTTTTTGCAGCGCCGGGCCCATCACGAAAGCGGTGAGGAAGAGCGCGAGCGAGACGATCACCGCATTGGGCGGCGCGGTGGCGGTGCCGAGCGCGGTGCGCAGCAGCGACAGCACCACCACGATGCGGGTGAACGACGTCATCATGACGAGGATGGACGGCGCCAGCGACAGCACCGTGAGCAGCGCGATCATCTGGATCACGCGCTCGGTCAGCCCGCTGCCTTGTGCGAAATTGACGCTGATGTCCTGCGCGCCAGCAGGCGTCGTCGCCGCTGCGATCAGTCCGGCTACTCCGATCGCCACCGTCACAAGACGGACACGGCGGTCGGAAATGCCTATCACGTCTTTCCTGGCGGACGGCCCAGCAAGCTGGCCATCTCCTCTTCAAGATTGTCGAAAGCCGCCTTGCCCGGCGCGGGCTCGAGTTTGTGCGCGGCCTTTTGCTCAACCGGGGATTCGAATTTGGGTTCGAGCTTGGGCTCGCGATTGAGTTCGAATTTGGGTTCGATGCGCGGCTTGTAATCGCGCGCCGGCGCCGCTCTGGCTGGCGAGGCGGCGAGCGGATCGGTCACCGGCGGGCGGCTTTCCGGCATGGGCGCGCGGCGCAGCGCGGCTTCGAGCTGCTGCGCCATCTCCGCCAGGTTATGATCGGTCTGCGCCGGCACTGCGGGCTCCGCGGGCGGCGGCGGCATCACGGGCGCGACGCTCGGCCGCGGCGCCGGTTCGCTGCGCGTTGTGGGCGCTGCGACCTCAGGCGGATTGAGCCGCGTCGACAATTCGGCGGCAAGTCCTGTGAGATTTTGCCCGGTGAAGCTGTCGGTCGGGCGCGCCCGCGCACCCGGCTCGGGCGGCAGCCACGGTTCCTCGGTGGCGGAAGAACGGGAGGGGCGCGGCGCCGGGATCGGCGTCGGCTCGCTCATCGGCTGCAGCGGCCAGAAGCCATCCCCGTTCGGAGTTTGCCGCGTGGCGGGCTCGGTCGCGACGCTGACCCGTCCTGGCTCGCGCGCCGGTTCGCGGGCGCCGGCCGCGCGCACGATGTTGGGCTCGACCACGACGTCGGTGGGGCCGCCGATCATCAAGAGATGTTCGACATTGTCGCGGCGGATCAGCACCAGGCGGCGGCGGCCGTCGATGGTGGCCGCATCGATGACCGCCAGCCGTGGCTGACGTCCGCGCGCAGCGCCGCCCAGGCGGTTGGCGCCGAAACGGCGCACCAGCCAAGCGGTCAGGCCGATCAGCGCGAGCACCACCAGAAACGCGATGAAAAACCGCGCAGCCAGCGGCATTTCCGAGCCAAACAGGGTCTCGAACATCAATGCACTCCGTACTTGGGGCCGCGGCTCATGGGCCGGGAATCGCCCAAATGGTTAATTCCGTAAAGCACAATTTGCCGTCCGGAATACTAACAGAGCATTAACAAATATTAGGCCTTTTGCCATCCCACCGCCGATTCCGCATAGCTGAGGGTGGTAAACGGCGCCAGGGGCAGGGCGTTCCATCCCTATCCTTTTACCCGCCATTAACCATACGCCCGGCAAAGTCTGCGTAGTGCTGACCAAGTCTCGCAAACAGATTTGGTCGCGAACCGCGACTTTCAAGGGCTGGCCCATGGCGATCACCGACATTCCGATCCTGTCCATGCTGCGAACCCGGTTGCAATGGTCGCAAGAGCGCCAGCGGGTGCTGGCCGAAAATGTCGCCAACGCCGATACGCCGAGCTACCGCGCCCGCGACCTGGCGCCACCGAAATTCGAGGCGCCGACCGCGCTGGCCGCAGCGCCGGTCACGACTGTCTCGCTCACGCGCACCGCGAACGGCCATATCGCCGGGATTGAGCAGAGCGAATCGCCGTTCCGCGCCCAAAGCGACGGCGATTACGAGGTGCGCCCGACCGGTAATGCCGTGAATCTCGAGCAAGAGATGATGAAAGTGGCGGCGAACCAGATGGACTACCAGGCCGTGACCGCACTTTACACCCGCAGCCTCAGTCTCATCAAAACCGCGCTCGGCAAGAACTGAAGTTCCGCCGCGCGCAATGGCGCTGCGTTTAATCGAAGGAGACCGACGTGGATTTCCTCAAGACCATGGCCATCGCCGCCTCCGGCCTGCGCGCCCAGGCCGGCCGCATGCGCATCATCTCGGAGAACATCGCCAACGCGGATTCGACGCCGGCGGCCCCGGGTGCCGAGCCGTACCGGCGCAAGGTGCCGAGCTTTCAGACCGAGGTCGATCGCACGCTCGACGTGCAACTGGTCGAGCTCGGCAAGACGCGCACCGACAACTCCGAATTCCGGTTGAAATACGAGCCCGGACATCCCGCCGCCGACAAGAACGGCAATGTCAAATATCCCAACGTCAATCCGCTCCTGGAAATGACCGACATGCGCGAGGCCCAGCGCTCCTACGAGGCCAATATCAACGTGATCAGCGCCACCCGCCGCATGCTCCAGCGCACCATCGACATCCTCAAAACCTGAAAGGCTGATTCATCATGGCTTCACCGCTCGCCGCCGCCAGCGCCTACGCCAATATCGCGCGTCTCACCACCGATCCTACGCGCGCGCTCGCCAACCCGCCGGGTGCCGGCGGTGCGAGCGGCGAGGGCAGCTTTGCGTCCCTGCTCAAGGACGCGATCGGCGCGGTCAGCGAGGCAGGCCGCAAATCCGATGTGCAGACGCAAGCCATGGTCAACGGCAAATCCAACATGGTCGACGTGGTCACCGCGGTGGCGGAAACCCAGGTCGCCGTCGACGCCGTGGTCGCGGTGCGCGACAAAGTCATC
The DNA here is from genome assembly GCA_003133345.1 of Hyphomicrobiales bacterium. Classification (GTDB taxonomy): domain Bacteria; phylum Pseudomonadota; class Alphaproteobacteria; order Rhizobiales; family Xanthobacteraceae; genus Pseudolabrys. Next base: position 3,400 of record PKXB01000079.1, read on the forward strand.
CAGGCCTACGACGAAATCATGAAGATGCCGATCTAATTTGTCTCCCGCCAAGGGGAGAACGTGAAGGAAGACAATGACCGGACCCGAAGTTCTCGACGTCGCCCGCGACGCAATTTACACGCTCATCGTCGTCGCCAGTCCGGTCATGCTGGTGGGCTTGGCGGTCGGCGTGGCCATTTCGCTGCTGCAGGCGGTCACGCAAATCCAGGAAATGACCATCGCCTTCGTGCCGAAGATTCTGGCGATCTTCATTTCGCTGCTGATCGCGCTGCCGTTCATGGCCGAGAGGCTGCACGCGGAGATGCTGCGGATCGCCGCCCGCATCGCCAGCGGTTAAGCCCATTATGCGCGTCGATGTTTCATTCCTGCCGGTGCTGGCCGCCGCATTCCTGCTGACATTCGCCCGCGTCGGCACCATGGTCATGCTGCTGCCGGGCGTCGGCGAATTGAACTTGCCCTCGCGCGTGCGCCTGACCATCGCGCTGGTGCTCACCGCCATCCTGCTGCCGGCGCATCAAAAGGCCTATACCGTCGAGCTGACCGCGCTGGCGCCGGTGCTGACGATGCTGTTCCAGGAAATCGTGATCGGCGCGGTGCTCGGCTTGACCGCGCGGCTGGCGATCTCGGCGCTGCAGGTCGCCGGCTCGGTGATCGCTCAGCAACTGGGTTTGGGCTTCGTCACCGCGGTCGATCCCTCGCAGAACCAGCAAGGCATCCTGGTCGGCAATTTCCTCACCGTGCTCGGCATCACGTTGATCTTCGCCACCGACCTGCATCACCTGGTGATCGCGGCGATGAACGACAGCTACACGATCTTCCAGCCCGGCGAGATGCCGCTGGTCGGCGACGCGGCGCAGCACGTCACCCGCATCGTGGCGACCGCGTTCCGCATCGGCATTCAGCTGTCGGCGCCGTTCCTGGTGTTCGGATTGCTGTTCAATCTGGGCCTCGGTGTGCTGTCGCGGCTGATGCCGCAAATGCAGGTGTTCTTCATCGGCCTGCCGCTGTCGATCCTGCTCGGCTTTCTGCTGCTGCTGCTGGTGATCGGCGCCATGATGGGCACCTTCGTCGGTTATATCGAAGGCGTGCTCGGCGGCCTGGCGCCGCACGGTTGACGGTGAGCGCGCATGGCCGACGAACCCGACAATACAGAAAAAACAGAAGACCCGACGCAAAAGCGCCTGGACGAGGCGCTCAAACGCGGCGATGTGGTCAAGAGCCAGGAGGTCAATACCTGGTTCGTCATCGCCGGCGCCACGCTGGTGCTGATGGCGTTCTCCGGCGGCATGAGCTCCGAGATCACCACCACCATGCGCGGACTGCTCGCCAATGCGCATAATATAAGTATGGACGGGCCGGCGCTGCCGCGGCTGTTCGAGAAGATCGGCGTCGAACTGATCGCGGCCGTCGCCATTCCGTTCCTGCTGCTGATGCTGGCGGCGCTCGGCGGCAACCTGATCCAGCATAAGCTGGTCTGGTCGCTCGAGGTGCTGGCGCCCAAGCTGTCCAAAATCTCGCCGGCCGCCGGGTTCAAGCGGCTGTTCTCCGCGCAGGCGCTCGCCAATTTTGCCAAGGGCCTCGTCAAGCTGGTACTGATCGGCTCGGTGCTCACCGCGCTGATGTGGCCCGAGCGCGCCCGCATCATGGCGCTCGAACGCGCCGATCTGGAGGCGGTGTTGCCGCTCGCCCAGTCGCTGGCGCTGAAACTGCTGGGCGCCGTGGTCGTCATCATGGCGGTGGTGGCGATCGCCGATTACCTGTTCCAATACCGGCAGTGGTACGAGAAGCAGAAAATGTCGCTGCGAGAATTGAAGGAGGAGTTCAGGCAGAGCGAGGGCGATCCGGTCATCCGGGGCAAGATGAGACAGATGCGCCAGACGCGGCAGCGCCGGCGCATGATCGCGGCGGTGCCCAAGGCCGCGGTCATCATCACCAACCCGACCCATTATTCGATCGCCCTGCAATATGAGCGCGGCATGGACGCACCCGTGTGCGTCGCCAAGGGCGTCGATGCGGTGGCCTTGAAGATCCGGGAGGTCGCCGCCGAACATTCGATTCCCGTGGTCGAGAACCCGCCGCTCGCCCGCGCGCTGCATGCCACCGTCGAGGTCGACCAGGCGATCCCGATCGAGCACTACAAGGCGGTGGCCGAGGTGATCGGCTATGTCATGCGGCTGCGCCGGGCGGTTCCCCGGAAACCGTCATAAATCACGTTTATCCAAAGAATGGGATTGCCGCAGGCTGGCTCTTGCGCCGGTAGGGCGGCTTAAGGCACTCAGGAGTCATGGCAGGCCAGCAACCCACAACGCAGGTGCAAGTGCAGGACCGCAGCGAAGGTCCGGGGCGGCGGGCTTTCGACAAAAGCCAGAGCGCCCCGCGCAGCGGCTCGGTCGGCCTGGTGCTGCTGGTCGCCCTGGCGCTGATCGCCGCCGCCGCCGGCCTGATCTATATCGATCGCCCCTATGCCGGAACCTATATCCTGGCGCTGCTGGCCTTGCTCGGCACCATCGGCGTATTCGCGCTGTTCGCCATGGCCTCCGGCATCATGCAGCTTGCCAGCCGGAGCGAGCGCAATCCGCTGCTCAAGGCGGTGGTCGACAGCGCCTTCGACGGCATCGTGGTCACCGACCAGTCGGGCCGCGTGTTCTACGCCAACGCCACCTATCTCGACCTGATCGGGGCGACCGATGCCAACGACGTGCGGCCGATCGAGCGGGTCTTCGTCGGCGATCCCGACGTCTCCGAATCGATCTACCGCCTACTTAAGGCCGCGCGCGAGGGCCGCCGCCTGCAGGAGGAGGTGCGCATTCCTGCCGCCACGGCCGAGTCCGCCCGCTGGCTGCGCCTGCGCGTGCGCCCGCTCGGCGAGAGTAAACACGACGCGCGCATGACGGTGTGGTCGATCGCCGACGTGACGCGCGAGCGCGAGCGCCAGGAAAACGTGTTCCAGGAACTCCAGCACGCCATCGACTATCTCGATCACGCGCCGGCCGGCTTCTTCTCGGTCGATGCGGCGGGATCAATCGTCTATCTCAATGCCACGCTGGCGAACTGGCTCGATCACGATCTCGCCCAAGTGGGAGCCGGTTCGCTCAAGCTCGGCGATATCGTCGCCGGCGAGGGCGCCGCGCTGCTCACCACGCTCAATGCCGCGCCCGGCGAAGTGAAAACCGAGGTGCTCGATCTCGACCTCAAGACGCGCGGCGGCAAGCCGGTGCCGGTGCGGCTGTTTCACAAGGTGGCGTTCGGCGCCGACGGCGCGGCGGGGCCCTCGCGCACGCTGGTGCTTAATCGGGCCAAGGATGACGGCAGCGATCCGCAGCGCGCGGCGGAAGTGCGCTTTATGCGTTTCTTCCAGAATACGCCGATGGCAATCGCCACCGTCGACAAGACCGGCCGCATCGCGCGCAGCAATGCGCGTTTCGCTTCCGCCTTCGAGGACATGCTCAAAGGTTCCGAAGGCTTGGGCGACGAGCGCTCGATCCTTAGCGTTGTGGCCGAGCGCGACCGCCCGGCACTGGAAGCCGCAATCCGCAAGGCGGGCGAGGGCCAAGGCGACATCGCGCCGGTGGAGGCAGCGCTTACTGGCAGCAGCGAGCGCTGGGCGAGCTTCTTTGTCTCCGCCGTCGAGGACGAGGATCACGACGGCGAGGCCGCCATCGTCTATGCGCTGGAGACCACCGCCCAGCGCACGCTGGAGAACCGGGTCTATCAGCAGCAGAAGATGGAATCGGTCGGCCAGCTTGCCGGCGGTATCGCGCACGACTTCAACAATGTGCTGTCCGTCATCATGATGGCGACCGATTTCCTGCTCAACGCGCACAAGCCGACCGATCCCTCGTTCCAGGACATCATCCAGATCAAGCAGAATGCCAATCGCGGCGCGGCGCTGGTGCGGCAATTGCTGGCGTTCTCGCGCAAGCAGACGCTGCGGCCGCAGGTGCTCGACCTCAACGAGACGCTCAGCGACCTGACGATGCTGTTGCGCCGGCTGATCGGCGAGAAAGTCACGCTGATTCCGGCGTTCAGCCGCGATCTGTGGCCGGTGAAGGCGGACATTTCCCAGTTTGAGCAGGTGATCGTCAATCTGGCGGTCAACGCCCGCGACGCCATGCCGGACGGCGGCAAGCTCACCGTGCGAACCGCCAATGTGCCGGCCAATGAAAGCGATGCGTTCTCATACAAGGGCATGCCGAGCGCCGACCATGTGCTGGTCGAAGTGACCGACACCGGCACCGGTATTCCGGCCGACATCATCGATAAAATCTTTGAGCCGTTCTTCTCGACCAAGGAGGTCGGCAAGGGCACCGGNNATCGTCAAGCAGACCGGCGGCTTCATCTATGTGGACTCGAAGTCGGGCAGCACCTCGTTCCGCATCTTCCTGCCGCGCTACGTCGCGGGCGCCGAGGAGGCGCTGCCGCAAATTCCCGACGCCGACGCCCCGGCGATCGCCGGCGCCATGTCGGCCGCCGACACTATGGCGCGCGCGGCCGCAGCCGATCTCACCGGGCAGGGCACCATTCTGCTGGTCGAGGACGAGGAAGGCTTGCGGGCGCTCAACGCGCGCGGGCTCACCTCGCGCGGCTATACCGTGCTCGAGGCCAGCAACGGCGTCGAGGCGATCGAGGTGCTGGAAAAGCACGGCCATGTCGATCTGGTGGTGTCGGACGTGGTGATGCCGGAAATGGACGGGCCGACGCTGCTCAAGGAGCTGCGCCGGCGCGATCCGAACGTGAAGGTCATCTTCGTATCGGGCTATGCCGAGGAAGCGTTCCAGAAAAACCTGCCCGAGCAGGAGCCATACCAATTTCTGGCCAAGCCGTTCACGCTCAAGCAGCTGGTCTCGAAGATCAAAGAGACCATGGCGGGTTGAGCGCGCTAACTATCAGTTGCACGATTGCGCAAGACGCGTCTTGGCGAAGACGTGCAAGCGGCAAGGGAAAGGAAATAAGCGTTGCGCGGCGGAAGGCGATTGCGGCGCGCGGAAATAATTCTGCTCGAGCGTGGCGCTGCCCGGCCCGCTGGAGATCACCAGAGCGTCTGGCGAAATCCGAGCGAGTTGGGCTTCGACCGGCGCGTATTTGGCCTGCGCCGTCGCGCCGAGGGCCAGCAAAAGCGCAAAAGTGATCACGTTTCTCATCGGTCTAGCTCCGTCATGCCGTAAAGCGGCTGGGAGACAGAAGGTTCCGGGTCAGCCATGACATTCCCGTGACAGAAGCACGCGCCGCCCCGGCGCCCCTTACAAAGCATCGCGCGCACCCCTATTGTCATGGCTGCCGCTAGGGCCGGGAATAGACACCATGTTTCGCCATCGCTTTCTGATCGCGCTTGCCGCGATCGCGACCGCGCTTGTGCTCGTTGCCGCCGATGCGCATGCCCGCGCCGGCGGCGGCTTCTCAGGCGGCAGCCGCGGCTTCCGCACCTTCTCGGCACCGCCGAGCACAAGCACCGCACCCAATAGCGCGGCGCCGATCCAGCGCACGATCACGCAGCCGGGCGGCGCCAGTGCCGCCGGTCAGGCCGCGCCGCGCCCCGGTCTTTTCGGCGGCGGATTGTTCGGCGGTCTGGCTGCCGGCTTCCTCGGCGCTGGCCTGTTTGGCATGCTGTTCGGCCACGGACTTTTTGGCGGCATGGGCGGCTTCGCCTCGATCATCGGNNTGCTGTTGCAGGTCGTGCTGGTCGTGGTCGTCGCGCGCTTGATCTTTGCCTGGTGGCAGCGGCGCAATATGCCTGCGGCGGCCTATGCGGCGGCGCAGCCGACGACCGGCCACGGCTTTGCCGGGCTCGGCGGCATGCTGGGCGCCAACGCGCCGGCAGGCGAGCCGCTCACCATCGCCAAGGCGGACTACGATGCGTTCGAGAAATTGCTCGGTGATATCCAGCAGGCTTACTCGGCCGAGGATCTCGCCGCTCTGCGCGCCGAGATGACACCGGAGATGGTGTCGTATTTCGCCGAACAGATGACGCAAAACGCCAGCCGCGGCATGATCAATCGCGTCAGCGACGTGAAGCTGTTGCAGGGCGACCTGGCGGAAGCCTGGCGCGAAGGCGACGCCGATTACGCCACGGTTGCCATGCGCTTTGCGCTCAACGACAGCATGGTGGAGCGCGCGAGCGGCCGCACGGTCGAGGGCGGCAGCCAGAGTGAGGTCACCGAATTGTGGACGTTCAGGCGCGCGCGCGGCGGCGACTGGCTACTCTCGGCGATTCAGCAGACCTGATGATAGAAGATCGTGGGCACGCAGCGGCGGCTGCGGCCTAACCGATCATTCGGTTTTGGCCGCTTCGACGATGGCCGGCGCGGCGGCGGCGTCGGGCGCCGGCGCGGCTTGCGCGTCGGCTTTCGGCGTCAGCGTGGCATTCGCGGCATCAGCGAGGCTGCGTTCGAATTTCACGCCCATCTGCGTGGGCTTGCGCCACACCACGCGGCAGAAGCGCCGCGCGGCGCCGTTGCTCGAGAGCAACAGGACAAACTGGTCGGGAATCGCGTTGGAATCTTGCACGTCGATGCGCGCGCCGGTGTCGGAAATGTCGGAAACCACGCACCCAAGCCGTTGCTCGGCGGTCACCGCCACCCAAGCGGTGTAACGCAATGGCTGTCGGCGTGCTAGACGTTTTTCCTTGATCATGGAGCCTCGTTGCCGCCGGATTGGGCACGCGCAATCAGGGATTCATAATCCGTTAACGCTCGGCCTCGTACAGCGCGGGACTATACCGGTTGGCCATTACCAATTCATAAAGTGCCATTTGACGCCGGCGCCCGCGCGCGCAACCGCGCTTGGGCGTTGACCGCGCGTCAAAATCCGTCTATGTCGCCGCCCGCAACCTGGTTTTCGGCTCACCTTGCTGACACGCTCCCGGCTTTGGGCTGCGCCTCAAGTGAACTCCTGAAACTTGGAGTGTTGCCGTCAACGCGATGCGCGCGCGGGCGTTCAACGAGAAGCGTGAAAGGAACTACGATGGCGACTGGAACTGTGAAGTTCTTCAATACCCAGAAAGGCTTCGGCTTTATTCAGCCGGATGACGGCTCCAAAGATGTGTTCGTGCACATCTCCGCGGTCGAGAAGGCCGGCATGCGTTCGCTGGTCGAAGGCCAAAAGCTCAGCTACGAGATCGTCACCGAGCGTGGCAAGCAGGCGGCTGGCAATCTGCAGTCGGCGTGACGCCCCTTAAGGACTTCACCGAGACGAAAGCCCGGCGGCGACGCCGGGCTTTTTGCATGCGCGTCGATCGTGCTAGACAAAGCCACCGCAAAAAAGACGATCTGATACGAATACAATACGGGGAGGGAATAACCATGGACATTATTGCTTGCGGATCGCGGCCGTCGCGCCGCATGAGCGCGCCGAGCTTCACCGGAACGGTGTGGCAGGATCCGATCATCCAGACGCCCGATCCAGCGCTCCTGCGCTCGGCCTGGGTGCGCTTCGAGCCGGGCGCGCGCACCGCCTGGCATCACCATCCGCTCGGACAGACTTTGCACATCACCTCCGGCATCGGCCATGTGCAGACCTGGGGCGGTCCGATCCGTCAGGTGCGCGCCGGCGACACGGTGTGGATTCCGCCGGGCGAGAAGCACTGGCACGGCGCCACGCCCGAGCACGGCATGGAGCACATCGCCATGCAGGAACATCAAGGCGGCGAGCATGTGACGTGGCTGGAGCCGGTGACCGACGCGCAATACAAGGCCAAGCCCGCGGGCTGACCCGGCGCCACCGCTCCATCGGCCGATGAAGGGCGCGTGAACGGTCGGAATAGCGACACATTGCCGGGGTTCTTTACTGCCATGGCGGGGCGACGGGCCGCGCCAATGTCGGGAGGAACTTCAATGACTGCTCTTCGGATCGGCGTGCCGCTGGCCGCATGCTTGGCGATGCTCTGTGCGGCGCCGGCGCAGGCGCAACAGGCGGCTATGAGCTTTTTCGTCACCAGCGCCGGGCCGGGCAAGGGCGCCGACCTCGGCGGGCTTGCCGGCGCCGACGCGCATTGCCATCAGCTCGCGCAATCGGCCGGGGCGGGGGCCAAGACCTGGCATGCTTATTTGTCAACCCAAGGCGCCGGCGCGGTGAACGCGCGCAACCGCATCGGCAAGGGCCCATGGATGAACGCCAAGGGCGTGGTCGTCGCCAGCAGCGTCGATGATTTGCACAGCGCCAGCAACAAGCTCAGCAAGCAAAACAATCTTTCGGAAAAAGGCGAAGTGATCAACGGCCGCGGCGACAAGCCTAATCGGCATGACATTCTGACCGGCTCGACGGCGGATGGCAAAGCGTTTCCGGCCGACAAGGACATGACCTGCAAGAACTACACGAGCAGCACGCAGGGTTCGGTCATGCTCGGCCATAACGACCGCGAGGGGCTGCGCGATGACGCGGAATCCCATTCCTGGAACTCCTCGCATCCCTCGCGCGGTCCCGAAGGCGGCTGCAGCCAAGCCGATCTGCGCAGCACCGGCGGTGACGGGCTGCTGTATTGCTTTGCGGTCAACTGACACAAGCGCTAAAACCCGGCAGAGGTCTGCCGGGAGTTGCCCATGCGCTATCAGTTGTTCTACTGGCCGGAAATCCAGGGTCGCGGCGAATTCGTGCGGCTGGCGCTGGAGGATGCCGGCGCCGCTTATGACGACGTCGCGCGCAAGTCCGGCGGCATGAGCAGAATGATGGCGATGATGGACGGCGGGCGCGACAAGCACCCGCCGTTCGCGCCGCCCTTTCTGAAGGCGGGCAAGCTCGTCATCGCGCAGGNNCTGCAGCTCACGGTGACCGACTTTGTGAAGGAAATCCACGATACCCATCATCCGATCGCCGGCGGTCTTTATTACGAGGACCAGAAGGCGGAGGCCAAGAAATTCACACACTATTTTTTGAAGGACCGCGTGCCGAAATATCTCGGCTATTTCGAGAGCGTGCTGCAGAAAAGTGGCGGGCCGCACGTGCTCGGCGCTAAGTTCAGCACCATGGACCTGTCGCTGTTCCAGCTCATCGAGGGCCTGCGTTATGCCTTCCCCAAGGCGATGACGCGCATCGAGCGCAAAATTCCGCGCGTGGTGGCGCTACGCGACCGGGTCGCCGCGCGAGCGCGCATCAAGGCCTATTTGGCCTCAGCGCGCCGCCTGCCGTTCAACGAGTCGGGAATTTTCCGGCATTATCCNNACCCCTGCGCGTTGAGCGTCTTGCCGCCCGCGGTCACCGGCTTCGACGCCACCAGCGTGAACGCCATCACGCAAGGCGCGCTGCCCTTGTTCACCCAGTTGTGGGTGGTGCCGCGCTGCACCAGCACGTCGCCGGCCTTCAGGTGCACGCTGCCGACGTCGATCTCCATGTCGATCTCGCCGGAGATCACCACCGCGTAATCGATCGAATCGGTGCGGTGGTTGCGCGGTGAGACGCCGGGCCCGAAGCTGACGATGCGGAACACCGTGCCGTTGTCGATGGTGGTGGCGATTTCTTTGCGCGAGGGATCGTGCTCGCCGTCATTGTTCACCGGGAAGCCGACGCTCGACCAGATCACCGATGCATAGGCGCCCGGCCGGGTCGAGGTCACGTTGCTGACCTGCTCGTCGATCAGCACCTTGGCGCGGCCCTGATCGTCGTGGCCGGTGACGACGCGGCGGATCTTCAGGCTCATCGGTTCATCCTCCCTTGAATTTTGTTGCGGCGATCTTTGGCGCATCGCAACCGCGATTGCAATTGTCTTAGTCCGCCGGCAGCGGCTTGCGGCCGCTTTCGTGCCAGAGCAGGAACAGCCCGGAGCCGACCACGATCGCCGAGCCGGCGAGCAAAGCCAGCGTCGGGATATCGCCCCAGAACAGGAAACCGAGCCCGATCGCCCACACCAGCGAGAAATAATAGAACGGCCCGACCGCCGCGGGCGGCGCGAACGACAGCGAGCGCGTCCACCAGTATTGCCCTAGCGCGTTGAACAGCCCGTTCACCAGCATGACGGTGAGATCGAGGCCGGTCGGCCAGCTGAAGCCGAAGATCGGCATGGCGACGGCGAAGAACGCGGTGAGGAACACCATCTGGTACATGGTGAGCGTTTCCGCCGACTCGGTCGTGGTCATGCCGCGCACCGCCGCGGTGACGCTGCCGAACAGCACGGCATTGCCGAGCGCGAACAGCGCGCCGATGCGGAAGCTGTCGGCGCCGGGCGCCGCCACCAGCAGCACGCCGAGGAAGCCGGCGATCAACGCGCCGCCGCGCGCGAGACCGACCTTTTCCTTGAGCCAGATCGCGGCGAACAGCGTGGCGAACAGCGGCGAAGCGAAATTGATGGCGACGGCGCCGGCGAGCGGCATCAGCGAGAAGGCGATGATGATCAGGCTCTGCGCCACCGCCTGCGTGCCGCTGCGGCCGAGGTGATCGCGCAGGCGCGCGGTGCGGAATACCAGGAGGCCGGTGCGCGGCAGGATCAGCGCGGCGCAGACGACGAGCGAGACGACGGCGCGGAAGAACAGCACCTCGGCGAACGAATAAGTCACAACCTGCCATTTCGCCAGCGCGCTGGAGACCGCGAACATCACGGTGGCGGCGATCATGTAGAGGATGCCGCGCGGCACGCGGTCGATGCGCGCGGCGGGCAGGCGCTGGTCGAGGCGCTCGGAGGTCACCGGGGGTTAAGCCTCTGGTGGCGGGACGGGATGATCCGCCTAGCATGGCAAGCTGCCGTGGGGCAGGGGCAAAAGGGAATGGCGGCTTTGCTTGCCGCTGAGGCCTATAGCCGCCGCTTGCGGGCCAGCCGCGCCTGCCGCCGCTTGTCCAGCGCCCGCCGTTCGCGCGCCTTGCGCGCGCGCCGCCGCCGGCAGCGGCCGCATTGGCAGTTCGAACGCCCGATCACGTTCTTGAGGTAATCGACGCCGTAGTTGTAGGTGATCTCCTCGCCCGGCTTGATATTGCGCAGCGTCCGGATAAACACCCGGTGCTTGACGTCGTATACTTCTGCGTTGGGATTGCAGGAATGGTTAAAGTAGCGCGCGATATTGCTGCGCGGCGTGCCGTCGATCGTCCAGCGGCTGTTGATTTCGTAAAGGTAAAGGTTGCCGCGCGCCTCGAGTCTGTTGGCTTCCTTGGTGTTCACCTTCCGGCCCTTGTATTCGGCGATCCGGGTGCGCTTGCGGATCGGCCGGGTGGCGAACAGGCCGAGGCCGGTATTTGAGCGGCCGACGCGGAACGGTCTTCTGGGCATTGCGGACTTTGCTGGCAAACGAACGGGCGTTACGCATGACAGATGAACGCGCGCGCGTCAATGCGCCGTTGGTCGGCGCCCGCGCGCGGCGGGCGCCGCCATAGACCCGGTTGCGATGCCGTGGCCGCGTTACGGCAGATCGGCGACCAGCTTCATGAACTCCTCCGCCGGCCACGCGCGCGCGGTGCGGGTGTGCACGTTGCCCAGCATGCCGAGCGCCAGCGCGAACTTGGCGACGTTGTCGCCGTTCGGCGTTTCGAGCATGACCAGGAGGTCGGATTCGCCGGAGGTGAGATAGACCTGCTTGATCTCGACGCCCACTTTCTTGGCGAGTTCGCGCGCCGCCTGCACGCGCTTGGGGGCATCCTTGATCCCGCGGATGCCCTGATCGGTAAAGTTGAGTGACAAGATGAACATCATGACTCGTTCTCCCCTGCTGGTTGGTACCGCCCCGTGGCCGATCATCGGGCAAGGACGGCGGGCGGGCAAGACGGGGACGGCGCCGGCTTGAACCTTTACTTGCCACCGCGCGACCAAGGGAGACGCGCTCTTTCGTAAGGGGAATTCCATGACCAAAGCCAAATGTGCCGCAGTCGCTGCGCTGGTGCTGGGCGGATGTTTCGCCGCTGCCGCGCAGACCGCGCCTCCCGCCGAGCCGCCGCCGGTGGCCGATGCCGGAACGACGGGGCAGCTCAAATGCATTTCCGAGGAAGACCACTATGTCCGCCTCGGCAAGGGCGTGGGCTTCCGGATTGAGCTGACCAACAAGTGCGAACAGCGCATCACGTGCAAGGTATTCGTCTATATCACCAGCGCGAAGGGCGCTGCGCAGGACCGCGGCACCATCGTGCTGGCGCCGAAATCGGCCGGCGCGGCGGCGAAGAATTCCTACACCATGAAGGCCAAGATGAACGGCGGCAGCTCGCAGTCGACGCGCGAGTGCCGGGTGTATTGAGGCCGAGGTTACGGTCAACCATTATTGCCGCGCGGCACGGGCCGCTGCATGATATCGCCATGGCAAATTCCGAGCGCTGGCCCGAACTGCCTTACGCCGCCTGGGCGGACACCGCCGCCACCCTGCAGCTGTGGACGCAAATCGTCGGCAAAATCCGCCTGGCGCGCACGCCCTGGCTCAATCATTCCTGGCACGTCGCGCTCTATGTCACGGCGCGCGGGCTGACCAGCGGGCCGATTGCCGATGGCGCGCGCAGCTTCCAGATCGATTTCGATTTCGTCGATCACGTGCTCTGGCTGCGCACCAGCGGCGGCGATGCCCGCGTGATAGCGCTCAAGCCGATGGCGGTCGCCGAATTCTACGCCCAGCTGATGGCCGCGCTCAAAGATTTGGGGCTGAGCGTCGCCATCCGCACCATGCCGTGCGAAATTCCCGACTGCATTCCGTTCGATGAGGACACCGTGCACGCCTCTTACGCCGCCGGTGCCGTGCACCGGTTCTGGCGCGTGCTGCTCTCGGCGCATGAGGTGATGGCGCATTTCCGCACCGGATTCCTCGGCAAAGTGAGCCCGGTGCATTTCTTCTGGGGCAGTTTCGATCTGGCGGTGACGCGCTTTTCCGGGCGGCGCGCGCCGCGCCACCCCGGCGGCGTGCCGCATCTGCCCAATGCGGTGGCGCAAGAGGCCTATTCGCACGAGGTGTCGAGCGCGGGCTTCTGGCCGGGCTCGCCGGGGCCGGTCGATTATCCGGCGTTTTATTCCTACGCCTATCCGGCGCCGGAGGGCTTTGCGGCGGCGAAGGTGAAGCCCGACGCGGCGTTTTTCTCCAAGGACTTAAGCGAATTCATTTTGCCTTACGACGCCGTGCGCTCGGCGCGCGACCCCGACGCCACGCTGATGGAATTCCTGCAAAGCACCTACGCGGCAGCGGCCAATCTGGCGAAATGGGACCGCGCGGCGCTGGAGTGCGCCTTGGGCGAGGCGGGGAAGGTGAGGGTGGTGTAGACCTCTCCGCCGTCATTGCCGGACTTGACCCGGCAAACCATGATGACTTTCTGCAACGGCGGCCTTACGTAAGTTTTTGGCGTGCGGCGGCTGACGTTCCCGAATTGACGCAACTTCTACGCCCGCACATACTCCCAGCACGCGGCGGCAGCCGGAAACATCGGCGGCCGAGCTGCAAAGCCGCCGTTGGCTGATGGGAGCGCGACATGAACGCACGCGCGCGGGCTTCGATCTTTTCCATTTCCTTGCTGGGCGCGATTTTTGCGCTGAGCACACCGGCCTTGGCGCCCGGCACCTTGGGCCTCGATGAAGTGCTGGCGGCGGTAAAGACCGAGCCCAAACTGGTCGCCGAGATTGAACGCGAGCTCAAAAAGGACGGCCGCAAGGCGGACCGCGTGACGTGCATGGGGGCGCGGCACGGCAACCAATGGAAATATTTGGGGGGCGCGCGCGCCGCCCCCTATTCGTGCGTCATCGGCAAACGGGAAATCACGATCGAGGCCGACCGCGCTTACTTCGATGCCAAAGGCCAAAATCTCGGGGACGTCGAGCACGCTTCGTTTGACGAGGCCAAGACCTTCCGCGAGACGAATTTCCGCTGGACGTGGACGGCGGCAGGCGCCGGGCGCTGATTGCGGGAGGGGCGCGCGGGCTGACGCAGGCGCAGGCCGGCGCCGTGCTCGGCATCAAGCAGCCGCATATCTCGGCGCTGATGCGCAACCGCGCCGGCAATTTCTCGGTCGGGCGGCTGTTCGAGTTTTTGATCGCGCTCGGTCAGGACGTGAAGATCACGGTGAAGCCGACGCGGGAGAAGCAGGGGGGAGATGGAGGTGGTGGGGTGAATTGTTGACTTGGGCTGATCGAAATATACACTTACTTTCGTGGAGTCTTTCCGCATTCCGAATCAATCTTGGAAATTATAGAGGTTGCCAATCTTTCACTGGCTCCCGCCGCCATTGAAATAAGCACTATCATAATATTGGAGCGTGCTGCGCCGAGTGCGCCAAAGATAAAATCTGCTTTGATTGCGAGTGACACCAATACGCCGGAAAGCGCTCCTGCCCAAATGCGTGAAGCCCCTTCAAGGTAATGCAGCAAACGTCCGGACGATGGATCAAATGCTAATTTCCCGCTTCTCAAAATAACCGAGAGAAGCGCTCCCGCTGCGCCAGCAACGCCAAAAAAGATAAGCCATACAAAAGTGGTCCCTAACACCTTTTCAAAGTAAGAGCGCGTTGCCCAAATTGAGAATCCAATAATTAAAAATAGAATGGCCATAACGAAACTTGCTGACAAATACCAGAAGCGCGAAAGCTCTTCGCTTCGTTCGCGCAAAAATTGTCGGGCATCCTCCAGCGCTTTTATTGCCGCGGAATAGTCGCATTCAAAACTGCACACGAGTGCATTGCCAATCAAACATAGAAGCTCTTTGCGCGTGTCGACATCGAACTCTCTCCGAACACGGGCCTCCAGAACGCCTCCTTCGGAGAAGATCGAATAATATTTTGTAGGATCGAAATTCTTTTGCGCCGGCTGTTGACCGTCAAATTTTTCGGTTGTCTCCCATTTCAACTCAATCGTCGGGGCGATATAGACAATGTAATTTTTTGTCTCCATCACCAAAGTATCGATATGCAGATCAGCCCATGGATTCGTGCTTGCGGAAGGGACAGCCACGTTTTGCTCGGTCATTGGGCGACCTCTCTAATTTCTGCCGATGCAACTAAAGCTATATCGTATACCGGCAACACAATTGCTTCCCAATCAGGAGTGATAGGGCTATCTAGCTCGGGAATTGAAGTTCGGAGCCCCCATGAACGCCCCCATCACCCCACCCCCCGCCATCCCGCCTTACCACCACACGCCGCTGTTTCCGCTCGGCCCCGACAAGACTCCCTATCGCAAGCTCGAGGTCGGCGGCGTCACGGTCGAGAAGGTGATGGGCAAGGACATGCTGGTGGTCGCGCCCGAGGCGCTGCGCGCGCTGGCCGAGGCCGCCTTCACCGACATCAATCATCTGCTGCGCCCGGCGCACCTCAAGCAGTTGCGCGCCATTCTCGACGACCCGCAGGCCTCGCCCAACGACAAGTTCGTCGCCTATGACTTCCTCAAGAACGCCAACATCTCCGCCGGCGGCGTGCTGCCGATGTGCCAGGACACCGGCACCGCCATCATCATGGGCAAGAAGGGCCGCCTGGTGTTCAGCGACGGCTCCGACGAGGCGGCGCTCTGCGAGGGCGCGCGCGACGCGTATCTGAAACGCAATTTGCGCTATTCGCAGCTGGCGCCGATCTCCATGTTCGAGGAGAAGAACACCCGCAACAACATGCCGGCGCAGGTCGAGATCTATGCCGAGGGCCAGGAAAACGAAGCCGCCTACAAGTTCCTGTTCATCGCCAAAGGCGGCGGCTCGGCCAACAAGTCGTTTTTGTTCCAGGCGACGCCCTCGATCCTCACGCACGACCGCATGCTGGCGTTCCTCAAGGAAAAGGTGTTGACGCTCGGCACCGCCGCCTGCCCGCCCTATCATCTGGCGATCGTGATCGGCGGCACGAGCGTCGAGCTCACCATGAAGACGGTGAAGCTCGCCTCCACGCATTATCTCGACGAACTGCCGACCAAAGGCAGCGAGGACGGCCACGCGTTTCGCGATCTCGAAATGGAGAAAGAAGTGCTGACGATGACGCAGTCGACCGGCGTCGGCGCGCAGTTCGGCGGCAAATATTTCTGCCACGACGTGCGCGTTATAAGACTGCCGCGGCACGGCGCGTCGCTGCCGATCGGGCTGGGCGTATCCTGCGCCGCCGACCGGCAAGCCTTGGGAAAAATAACGCGAGATGGCGTATTTCTGGAAGAACTCGAGCATCATCCGGCGCAATATCTGCCCGACATCGATCAGGAGAAACTGGGCGGCGCGGTGGTCAAGGTCGATTTGCGGCGGCCGATGAAGGAGATTCTGGCGACGCTGTCGAAATATCCGGTGAAGACGCGGCTCTCGCTCTCAGGGCCGTTGATCGTGGCGCGCGACCTGGCGCACGCCAAGTTGCGCGAGCGGTTGGAAGCCGGCAAAGGCCTGCCGGATTATTTCAAAAATCACCCGATTTATTACGCCGGGCCCGCGAAAACGCCGGCCGGTTACGCCTCCGGAGCCTTCGGGCCGACCACGGCGGGACGGATGGATTCCTACATCGATCAGTTCCAGGCCGCCGGCGGTTCTATGATTTCTCTGGCGAAGGGAAATCGTTCGGCGCAGGTGCGCGACGCTTGCCATAAGCACGGCGGATTCTATCTGGCCTCGATCGGCGGCAGCGCGGCGAACCTGGCCGAGCACTGCATCAAGAAAGTCGAATGCCAGGAATATCCCGAGCTCGGCATGGAAGCGATCTGGCGCATCGAGGTCGTCGACTTCCCCGCCTTCATCGTGATCGACGACAAGGGCAACGATTTTTTCAAAGAATTGAACTTGGGCTAACTGTCATTCCGGGGCGCGAGCGAAGCGAGCGAACCCGGAATCCAGAACCACATGCCGTGCCGCCCCTGGATTCCGGGTCCGGCGCTTCGCGCCGGACCCGGAATGACGGAACGATGTTTGTCCGGAGCTGCGCTGGGGCGGTCTATAACCCGGTCGCGAAGCGGGCCATCACCACGATGATGGCGACCTGCATGGTGCCCTGCGCCGCCACCACGCGCACGTAAGTGCGCATCCAGCGCTTGAGCTTGTCGTGGTCGGGCGCGGGCTTCATGATTTCAAAATAGAGCCTGAGATTCATCGGCAGCAGAATGCCCAGCCCCTGCACCGTGAGCACGCTGACGATGCCAAGCGCGGCGATCACCCAGCAGAATTGCGGGTAGCCGAGATCGAGATAGCCCAGCCGCACCGCCAGGAACCAGCCGGAGGTGGAGGTGATGATGGACAGCGTCGGCATCAGGATCAGCGTGCGCGGGATGATGCCGGCGATCATGGCGCGCCGGGTGTCGAGCGTGACGCGGCGCAGCACCGGGCCGATCACGAAGCCCATGAACAGGTCGATGCCGGTCCACAGCGCGCCGGTCATGACGTGGACGAAATCGAGGACCCAGAGACTGGGCGAAAGAATCGCCGCCATCATCGCGGCCAAGGCCGCCGCCGCGGCGGCGATGTACCAGGGCCGCAGCGGCGCGGCGACGCGCGCGGGCGGCGCTGCAATCATCGTATCGGCCAAGCGGCGCTCCCGTTGTCGAACGGCAGCGAGGCTAGCGACGGAGAGCCGCATTGCCAAGACCCGCGTTGCGCGGGTCCGGCCCCGGTGCTCAGACCATTTCGGCTTATTCCGCGGCCTGTTGCGTGGCGCCGAATTCTGCCGTCGACGCTTGCGCGCGCAGCTGATTGAACACGAAGAC
>PKXB01000079.1:20941-23159 GCA_003133345.1 Hyphomicrobiales bacterium
CCGTTGCGGACGATCGAGCGTTTGATGTTGACGGAGTTCATGGTCTCTCCAACGGTTATTCGCGGCGGGGAATCGCCGTTCCCACATTGTGACCCGCACCATGACCGCGTTTGCCCGCGGCGATATTGACCGAGATCAAAACTACCTACCGCGCAATGGCTTCCCGCACAGCACCATGAACGAAGGGTGACCGGCGGCGTATCGCTTTGGCCGCGTTAGTGATTGTTTTTAATGGGCAATTTACCGCTCTCGGGCGGCGCCTGGCGGGCCTTGAGATTGCCCTTAGCCGGCTGCGGTTTGGATTCGCGGATTACCGTCTGGCAGCTCAGGCATTGGAACGTGTCGAAATCCGCCAAGTCCTCTCGCCGACTTGCTCGCCTGCATGGCGATACCGCAAACGGGACAATGGCGGATGCGGGGACGCGGGCTTGCTGTCAATTGCCGATCCGGGCGAAGGGGACACGATATGAAAGGATCACCGAATACAACCGCGCCGGAATTGATCCAGATCAATGCGGTTTGCAGCCGCTGCGGCGCGCCGCTGTGCCGCCNNGTATCCACCGCGCCGTTCGACCGCGACCTTGAACTGGCCGTCATCGATGATGACGGCCCGCATGCGCTTGTGTTCCCGTGCCGCCGCATTCTCAACGGCTGGATGAAAGTAGAGACCAAGGAACGGCTGGACGTGCGGCCGACCCATTGGCGGGAATGGGGGAACGCGAAGGAGGGCCGGTCCGATCCGCACAGACCGCATCCGGGTTCCGCCTAACATTTTCTCGCGCCTGATCTTTTCCCGACCTTGCTTCGCCCGCCGACCCGCCTTCGCNNGTTTCCCGCCTTCGCGAAGCCCGCTTCGGCAGGCGAAGGAAGGAGCGGGTTGCGCGACGGCGGGAAACCGGCTGCCACCCCGTTCAAGCCGGGGGCAGGCATTTCGGGGTCATGCGCTAGCGCATGGTTTTCCAGGGGTCGGGCTTTTCCTTGGATACTGGTATTTGTTTGAGCGCGTCCTTATAGGCCTGCTCGTCGGCTTTCTTTTTGGCCAGATCTTCCGTTTTTTGCGCGTCCGGGCGAGGGCTTGCCCCTTTTCGCGGTCCGCTGCCTTGGGCCTGGGCGGCCACCGCCAATAACGCAATGAACGCCGCTGCGACGAGGATTCGCATGGCCATAGCTTCTCATAGGTGGACCGCCTGCGCAGTTTAACGGCAAGCGAACCGGCAAACCAGGACGGCGTTAACAATCTGAAATAAAAGAGGCCGCCAACCGGGGCGGCCGCATCATCTTCGATAGTCGCGATGCTCAATCGATCAGCCATCCGCGCTGATGGGCGGACGCTCACGATAATAGGCAAGAACGAATTGGCGAATAGCCGAAGACAGATTGCCGTGCTGGTGTACCATTTTGATCGCGGTCACAAGGCCAGAGATCGTCTCTGCCGAGCGTCGGCAATTTCCTTCAGTGCATTCCAAAATTGATCCTCAAGACTTACGCTGGTCTTGTGATGGGCGATCACGATTGAACGTTTGAGAATTTCCGATTCCATTAGCGTCCTCCTAGACCGACAACTTAGTATTGAATTTGGCAGGCATTTTTTGAAAGCCACAAATGCTTATGCGCCTGCTTTCGAAAGCAATCGGCAGTGCCCTCGACGAGCAAGCAAAGCGCGCATTTCTCGGCAGCGCAGAAAAGCATAGTGAGCCCAAAATTGGGTCCCCGGCTCGTCAAGGGGGTAGGGGGTGACTGGGCCGGGGCACACCAGAACGCCACACGTAGAAAGGTCGAATCAGACCTCAGGATCGAACCCTAGGTTGCATTAGCTAATACTTGCTTACTTTAAGTAATCACTAATGCACATCAGCCATGCGTGAATTGCAGATGGGGCTACCCCTCGTTTCAAAAGGGCCAGCCGTAACGAGGGGTGATGGAAAGGGGCCAGTACTTAAATACCCGACCGCATCAGTCGAGGCTCACGCGATTGGATTTAGCAGGTTCCTGCACACAAAATGAAAGAAGCCGCCAACCGGGGCGGCCTTATCGCAGAGCGGTGGCGATTGTCGTCCATATATTTGAAAACGAAACGCTGGTCGCCTTCACCCCGAAAATGATCGTTGCGGCAATGCCGGCGGTAATAAACACATATTGAATCGAGTTCACTGCTGTGGTGTCAGTTAAGAAGGTGCGTAATAGTTTCATGGATGATTTGAAAGAGGCCGCCGACTAA
>PKXB01000025.1:0-780 GCA_003133345.1 Hyphomicrobiales bacterium
CCGCACCATTCGCGGCTTTGGCGGTCAGGCTTTGGAGGTACGCCCTTCGAGTGCAGTGCCAAAGACATGATCCCACACGCCGGTAGTCACACCAAAATTACCACCATTGGATAAATGGTGGTGGCGCGCATGGCGTAGCCGCGCTCGGTAAAGATAGGAATTCTTGCGCAGTCGCCAATAGTGGGTCGCGTAATGAACGAATACGTACCACAGGTAACCAGTGACAAGGCCCGCTGTCGCCGCAGTCGCCAGACCAAATCCGAATGCTGCCCAGGACGGGATTGCGACCGTAATAACGCCAAGCAACACGCTCACCCAAGCAGGGGTGCCAATCAGATCAAGCGGGGAGCGATGGTGCCGTTCGTGTATTTGCGAGAAAACCGGAGCGTGGTGAAAGAGCACGCGATGCAACAGATATTCGATAAAGGTCCAGCCAAAAAGTCCGATACCATAGACAAGCACCCAGATCGCGGGCTGAGGCGGGTTTGAGCTGCAAAACGCCAGCAGGGTGGCGAGGAGAACGAGCGGAGGAAAAAGCAGGAACTCGGAGAAATAGCCGAGCTTGCTCATTTTCATCGTAAAACCCCAGAAGCTATAGTCCTGATGACCGCAAGCCGACCTTTCGTTCGCCGCGCCCTGAGCATCCCAACGCACTATGCCAAAAATGCGATTGCACTTGAAGGGCGTTCTGGCTGAGCCCCAGCTTTAGCATCCGAGATTGCCTAGGTTTTGCCTAGAATTTCCAATGATCGTCTCCGGGCCATACGTAGCCGCCATTGT
>PKXB01000025.1:927-1942 GCA_003133345.1 Hyphomicrobiales bacterium
ATTTGCCATGGCAGTGCTTGTATTTCTTGCCGGAGCCGCAGGGGCACGACTCGTTGCGGCCGACCTTGCCCCAGGTCGCGGGGTCTTTCGGATTGCGTTCGGCCTGCGCGCCATTGCCGTTGCCGACCAGCATCGGCACCAGCGGGGCGAGCGCCATTTCGTCCTCGCCGGTGGCGGGGTTGACCTTGTGCGCTTCCATGTAAGGCAATTCCGGTGACGGTCGTGTTCCGCGGGGCAAATCTGCCTGATCGGGCGGCAACCCCTCCGGCGGCTGCTGCACGATCTCCACGCGCATCAACTGTCCGGTGACCGCCTCGCGCAGACGCGTCATCATCGCCTCGAACAGGCTGAAGGCCTCCGCCTTGTATTCGTTGAGCGGATCGCGCTGGCCGTAGCCGCGCAGGCCGACCACCTGGCGCAGGTGCTCGAGCATGACCAGATGCTCGCGCCAGAGATGGTCGACGGTCTGCAGCAGGATCGATTTTTCCACGTAGCGCATGACGTCAGGGCTCCATTTGGCCACCTTGCCCGCCATGTGCTCGTCGGCGCGGCGCTCGATGCGCTCGCGCACTTCCTCGTCGGCGATGCCTTCTTCCTTGGCCCACTCCTTCACCGGCAGATCGAGCGTGAGCACCTCGCGCAGCGCCGTGTCGAGGCCGGCGACGTCCCACTGCTCGGCATAGGCGTTGGCGGGAATATGCTTGGCGACCAGATCCTCGATCACCGAACGGCGCATGTCGGCGATGGTCTCGTCCACCGCCTCGTCGCGCATCAGGTCGAGTCGCTCCTTGAAGATCACCGTGCGCTGGTCGTTCATCACGTTGTCGAACTTGAGCAGGTTCTTGCGGATGTCGAAGTTGCGCGCCTCGACCTTCTGCTGCGCCTTCTCCAGCGCCTTGTTGATCCAGGGGTGGATGATCGCCTCGTTCTCCTTGAGGCCGAGCTTCTGCAGCATGCCGTCGAGCTTGTCGGAGCCGAAGATGCGCATCAGGTCGTCTTCCAGCGACAGGAAGAA
>PKXB01000025.1:2030-2979 GCA_003133345.1 Hyphomicrobiales bacterium
TCCTGCTCGTGATAGCGGGCGTTGAGGATGGCGAACACCTTGGTCTTGGTGGCGCCGTCGTCGCCGGAATAAAGCGCGGCGAAGGCGTTCGGATCGGTGAAGTCGTGCGCCTCCCAGCCGGCCTCGCGCAGCATTTGGGCGAGCTGCTCGGATTTCTCGATTGACGTCGTGCCGACCAGCACCGGCTGGCCGCGCAGCTTGCAGTCCTCGATCAACGTAATGATCGAGCGGTATTTCTCCTTGGCGGTGCGGTAGACCTCGTCGTCGTCGTCGATGCGCACCAGCGGCATGTTGGTCGGCACTTCCAGCACGTCGAGGTTATAGATGTCGAGGAACTCGTCGGCCTCGGTGAGCGCCGTGCCGGTCATGCCGGCGAGCTTCTCGTACATGCGGAAATAATTCTGGAAGGTGATCGAGGCGAGCGTCTGGTTCTCCGGCTGGATCGGCTGATGCTCCTTGGCCTCCAGCGCCTGATGCAGCCCTTCCGAATAGCGCCGGCCCGGCATCATGCGGCCGGTGAATTCGTCGATGATCACCACCTCGCCGTTGCGCACGATATAGTCCTTGTCGCGCTGGAACAGCTTGTGCGCGCGCAGCGCCTGATTGACGTGATGGACGACGGAGACATTCTCGACGTCGTAGAGTGACTCGCCCTTGAGTTGGCCGGCGGCGCGCAGCCGCTGCTCGAGCTTCTCCATGCCAGCTTCGGTTAGCGTCACCGTGCGCTGCTTCTCGTCGACCTCGTAGTCGGTCTTGTCGAGCAGCGGGATGTAGGTATCGATGGTGTTGTAGAATTCGGAGCGGTCGTCGAGCGGGCCGGAAATGATCAGCGGCGTGCGCGCCTCGTCGATCAGGATGCTATCCACTTCGTCGACGATGGCGTAGATGTGGCCGCGCTGGACCATGTCCTCCATGCGGTACTTCATGTTGTCGCGCAGATAGTCGAAGC
>PKXB01000132.1 GCA_003133345.1 Hyphomicrobiales bacterium
GCGGCGCTAGCGGCTGCGACTGGATGCTACCGCCGCCGGGGCGGCTCGATGGCGGCAGGCTCATCGGCGCCG
Organism: Hyphomicrobiales bacterium; assembly: GCA_003133345.1. GTDB lineage: Bacteria > Pseudomonadota > Alphaproteobacteria > Rhizobiales > Xanthobacteraceae > Pseudolabrys. Next base: position 73 of record PKXB01000132.1, read on the forward strand.
GCAGCGGCTGCGCCGGCGGCTGATCGGAGCGGACGGCGCCCGGCGAACGCTGGTTTGGGTAGTAAGGCGGCGGCTGCGGGGCATTGGACGGCGGCGCGCTCGGCACGTCGGCCGGCGGCCGCGGCGGCTCGTCGCGGAAGATCGAGCCCAATTGCGCGAAAGCCGGCGTCGCCGCCATGAACAGCGCGGCAATCGTTAGCAGGCAGATCGTGAAACGGGATCGCGCCATCAGCCGATTTTCCGCTTGGGGAACGGCGCGGTTAAGCCGTCGCCCGCGCCAGCGCCCGGTTAACACGGCGAATACGGCCGTGAAAAGGCGCGAATTGCGAATAGTGAGGGGCGAATAGAAAGTTAGAAAGGTGGCGGGCGCGACTGGCTCTATTGGCTATTCCCCACTCGCTATTCGCTCCCAGGCACCCAGGCCTTGTAGTCGCCGGTCGCCTTCGGACGGCGGTTGGCGGCGAGCGTCGATCCGGGCGGCCGATAGGCGCCCGCCGTGCCGGTCATATTGGGCCGGTGCGGCTTCTGCCAGGCCTGCGGCTTGTAGGTCTCTTGCGTGGGCGGGGTATCGACCGTGTGGTGCATCCAGCCGTGCCAAGATGGCGGTATGGTCGAGGCTTCCATATAGCCGTTATAGATCACCCAACGCCGCTCGAAGCCGAGGCCGCGATCGATTTTACCCTCGCGGGTGCGGTAGTAGCGGTTGCCGAATTCATCCTCGCCGACCGCTTCGCCGTACATCCAGGTCCAGAACTGGGTCCCGACGGTTTGCAAATTCCACCAGGTGAAAAGCTTTACCAGGAAAATTTTCATCGCCGCTGCACGTTTACTTGGGGTGAGGACGCGGGCGTTCTGCCACCTCGCCGCCCGCAAGTCCAGCGCGCCCGCCGCTTCGTGCGCGAGCAGCGCTTACCTTGCAAGGCCGATTTCCGAGCACGCCTATGTTGCAGTGCATGTTGCGTTTTTCCAGGAGGCGCGGCTATGCTGCCTAGGAATTCATCAGCCTCGGTTTGAGTCGCCTTGGTTTGACGCCCGAAGCTGAAATTAGCGATGACAGTGCCGGTAAAAGGGCGGGCCTCTCTGAGGTCCGCCCTTTTCGTTGGAAAAATACCATCACTCGGCAATGAACCGGGGCGTTTGGCGCCCGAAAATTGAATTCACAGGCGTGGGTTACCTCTCCACCCTCCTTCAGTGCCCGCGCGTGGGCGCTAACGCTCTGACTTGGTTTTGAGAATCACCGACTCCCGAGAACCGATCGGACGGTTTTTCCCGGCCTTATCCCCGGCCGCGCCAGACCCCGTTTTTTGCTGCGGATAATCGCCAAGCCGTGATTTTGCGTCATTTTTCCGTCATCCGGGGAGGCATAAAAACCTACCCTGCCGGGGCGATAAAAACGCTTTCCGCGACCCCCGGATCGCTCAATACTGACGCTGGTTTTACGGCGGGTTATCCCCGAAGTTAGCCGCTTAACCACAAGACTTAGTGTTTGATTCAGATTTGATCACTATCTGTTGTTGACGACGGTAACGAGTCCTCCTAGCTTTGGTGCGTTCGGTGCAGTTGAGTTTTCGGTTCCCTCCGAGCTTCCAAACGACGCCGAGTCGCAAGCCGCGCCCACGCCGGAAACGGTGTTTTTGGGACAGGGGACTGCTGCGCGCCGGGTTCAAAAAGCCGGGAGTAGCCGGTGCCGGAACCAGGGTCCGGGCCTAACTAAGGTGAGTAACGGATTGTCGAACAGCGTGCCGAGCAAAACAGGCGGAAAAACAGGCGGACATGACAGGGTTCGTCAGGGATAATTGGGCGGTCGCCAGCCGCCCGGCATATTAGGGGCTTGAGACACATGCGGATCGAACGGCGCTACACCAAGGACACCCAGGGCACTCAAAGCACCGATTGCACCCGGGACGCCGCTTATGCCGGCATCGCGTTCCGGCTCACCACCAGCGAGATCCGCAATCCGGACGGCTCGGTGGTGTTCAAGCTCGACAATGTCGAAGTCCCTGAATTCTGGTCGCAGGTCGCCTCCGACGTGCTGGCGCAGAAATATTTCCGCAAAGCCGGCGTGCCGGCCCGCCTGAAGAAAGTCGAAGAGAATTCGGTCCCCTCCTTCCTGTGGCGCTCGGTCGCCGACGAGGACGCGCTTAGCCTCCTGCCGGAGAAGGAGCGCATGGTTGGTGAACAATCGTCCAAGCAAGTGTTCGACCGGCTGGCCGGCACTTGGACTTATTGGGGCTGGAAGGGCGGCTATTTCGACAGCGAAGAGGACGCGCAGGCGTTCCTCGACGAGCTGCGCTACATGCTGGCGACGCAGATGTGCGCGCCCAATTCGCCGCAATGGTTCAACACCGGACTGCATTGGGCCTACGGCATCGACGGCCCGAGCCAGGGCCACTACTACGTCGATTTCGAAACCGGCAAGCTGACCAAATCGAAATCGTCTTACGAGCATCCGCAGCCGCACGCCTGTTTCATCCAGGGCATCAGTGACGACCTGGTCAACGAAGGCGGCATCATGGACCTGTGGGTGCGCGAGGCGCGGCTGTTCAAATACGGCTCCGGCANNCTTCCTCAAGATCGGCGACCGCGCGGCGGGCGCCATCAAGTCGGGCGGCACCACGCGGCGCGCCGCCAAGATGGTGGTGGTCGACGTCGATCACCCGGACATCGAGCAATATATCGACTGGAAGGTGAAGGAAGAGCAGAAGGTGGCGGCGCTGGTCACCGGCTCCAAGATCAACCAGAAGCACCTCAAGGCCGTGCTCAAGGCCTGCGTGAACTGCGAGGGAAGCGGCGACGACTGCTTCAGCCCTGAGAAGAATCCCGCGCTCAAGCGCGAGATCAAGCTGGCGCGTAAAGCCTACGTGCCGGACAATTTCATCAAGCGCGTGATCCAGTTCGCCAAACAGGGCTACACCGACATCGATTTCCCGATCTACGACACCGATTGGGACTCGGAAGCCTATCTCACCGTCTCCGGGCAGAACTCGAACAATTCGGTGCGCGTCACCGACGAGTTCATGAAAGCGGTGCATGCCGACGCCAACTGGGACCTATTCTGGCGCACCCGCGGCGGCAAGATCGCCAAGACCGTGAAGGCGCAGGAACTGTGGGAAAAAATCGGCTACGCCGCCTGGGCCTGCGCCGATCCCGGCCTGCAATTCCACACCACGGTGAACGACTGGCACACCTGCCCGGCTTCCGGGGCGATCCGCGCGTCCAATCCGTGCTCGGAATACATGTTCC
>PKXB01000022.1 GCA_003133345.1 Hyphomicrobiales bacterium
GCCGGACCATACATTGGGTCATCCCGCGATGTCCGCGTCACGCCTGCCTTACCCCCGATAACGGACATTGGGCGGCGCACCCGTGTCGCCATTTGGCTGCTCGTTTATGAGTCGGCGCCCTAGCACATGATCCCGAAAAGTGGGTACCGGTTTTCGGACAAGATCATGCGCAAGCAAAATGTTTGAAAACGTGCCATGATCTTAACCCCTACAGCGAAAAAGAGGGGCGCTGTCATGTACAAGCAGATCCTGGTCCCGATCGACCTTGCCGACACCGATTTGGCCAAGCCCGCCATCGAGGCGGCGGTGACGCTGGCCCGCTCATCGGGCGGGTCGGTGCGCCTGGTCAATGTGCTGCCGATGACGCCGGTGATGCTGGCGGAATATGTGCCGCCGGATTTCGACGTGCAGCAGCGCAAGTCGGCGGAAGAAGCCATGGGCATCATCGCGCGCGAATGCGGACTCGACGGCGCGCATATTTCCGGCACGGTGCGGCAAGGCGGCATCTATCACGAGGTGCTGGAAGAAGCGAAGGCGATCAACGCCGACCTGATCGTGATGAGTTCGCACCGGCCCGCCATGCGCACTTACTTCCTCGGCTCCAATGCCGGCCATGTGGTGCGCTACGCCAAGTGCTCGGTGCTGGTGGTGCGCAACACTAAGAACTGAGACCGCCGGCGCGCACCGCCGTGTCAGCCCTTCGGCATCAGCTCGGCCGGCAACGCCTCAGGGCGATATAGGCCCGGCCGATTGCGGCGAAAGTAATTGCCGCTCTGCCAAAGAAACAGCACGAGAAAGCCGCCGATGAACGCCGCGCCGCCTTTGGAGTCGGCCTGCAAGGCGCGCACGACCAGCAGGGCCAGCCCGAGCGCCACGCCGGCGAACGCGATCAGGCCCGGCCAGTACAGCAGCGGATGGCTGCCCTGCTCGAAGCGCGCCGGCGGCGCGGCCAGCGCGATGCGCCGATGTAACTCGGCGACGAAGGCCGCGTAGGGTTTATCCAGCCGCTCCTGCTCGACCATGCTTTTCCACGAGCTCGACAGGATCTTGAGCTTGGGCGCGCCCTCCGCCCACAGCTCGGTCATGAAGCGGTGCGATTGCATGCTCGCCGGCCGATACGACATGCGCAGGCGGCGGACGGCGCGAAACGGAATGTGGCCCGCTTTGCGCCCGGTGGCCCAATCGATGCCCTCGCCAGTGAGCTTGAACTGCCAGGCCGCGCCCAGCAGCGAAGGCCGGTAGGCATAGGCGACGGCGCCCTCGCCGGCGTTCGCGCGGTCAATGCTCATATCGACCGCCTGCGAAACAAAATCGCACCCGCGCCGGTTTCATGCATGATTTCAGCCATTAACCATGATTTAGGCCAGCGCGGCCGCAATCCGCGACGGCACGTTCACTATGTTTCAACCATATGTTTCAATGGGCATAGATCAGTGCTGTCCGGTTAACTTGAGAGGTATTGGTGAGAAAGCCAATAGCGGCGCGGCTTTTCGGATGACAAAGGGTGTCTCCGACTTGAATCAGAAATAGCGTTTTGCGCTAGCGTTCCGGGTTTCTCCACCCCGGAGTCGCCATGTACCTCGGCAAGCCCCTGTTCGTGCAGGTCATGGACTTCCTGCCGTGGAAGACCTTCCATCGCATCGTCGATCGTTACGGCGGTGATCACCGGACGCGCAGCCTCAGTTGCGCCGAGCAATTTCGCGTCATGGCCTTCGCGCAGCTGACCTACCGCGAGAGCTTGCGCGATATCGAAGTGTGTCTGGCGGCTCAAGCCGGCAAGCTTTACCACATGGGCATCGGCGCAGCGGTCGCTCGCTCGACGCTGGCCGATGCCAACGAGTCGCGCGACTGGCGCATCTACTTCGAGTTGGCCCAACGGCTGATCATCAAGGCCCGCGCGCTCTACGTCGACGAGGGCTTCGGCGTGGAACTGGCCAATACAGTGTATGCCCTCGATGCCACGACCATCGATCTGTGCCTGTCGATGTTCCCGTGGGCGCCATTCCGCTCCACCAAGGCGGCCGTGAAGCTGCACACGTTGCTCGATCTGCGGGGATCGATTCCCACTTTCATCCACATCTCTGACGGCAAGATGCACGACGTCAATGTACTGGACCTTCTGCTCATCGAGACCGGTGCCTTCTACATCATGGATCGGGGTTACCTGGACTTCGAGCGGCTCTACGCGCTGGATCAGGCCGGAGAATTCTTCATCACGCGCGCCAAGCGAAACCTTGATGCACGGCGCGTGTACTCGGCGCCGGTGGATCGCGANNCAGACCATCGCCCTTAACGGCTTCTATGCCGCCAAGCACTACCCCGGCCACCTGCGCCGCATCCGCTATCGCGATCCCGAGACCGGCAAGAACCTGGTGTTCCTGACCAACCAGTTTGCGTTGCCGGCGCTGACCATTTGCGCCCTGTACCGGTGCCGATGGCAGGTGGAACTGTTTTTCAAGTGGATCAAGCAGCACCTGCGCATCAAACGCTTCTACGGCACTTCCGAGAACGCTGTGCGGACGCAAATCTGGATCGCCATCAGCGTCTATGTCCTGGTAGCAATCATCAAGAAGCAACTTCGCTTGGACGTGTCCCTGCATGCGCTGCTACAGATATTGTCGTTGACGCTCTTCGAGAAATTGCCGCTGAAACAAGCTGTTTCGGGCGTCGAGCCGATCGCAAACAACCGCGCATTTCATAGTCAACTGAATCTATTCGAGTTTTAACCGGACACTACTGATAATAACTTAATAAAGTGTACACGTGGCGTTGGGTCGGGGGCCTTGTTATGGCGAAGTTGTCGAATTTGTTCGGTCGGAAGAGCGGCGAGATCAGCGCCGGGCGCGGTAACGGCAACGGCGACCACCACGTCATCGAGAATTTTTCCGACGTCGGTTCGCGGATGGGCGAGGAAAACGAGGCGCTGCGTAATCTGTTGAGCGATACCGGCCGCAAGATCGGCGAACTCGACGAGCTCAAGGAAGCCTTCGACAAGATCGTCGCGCCGTTCAACAGCACGCTACGCGCGCTCGAGCAGGAAAAGGCGCAGACGTTGGGCCTCGCACCGAATTCTACCAGATCGAGAAGAAGGCAACCACGCTCGAAGCCGAAGCCGAGAAACTGCGCATCGACCTCGAACTGGCGCGCGAGTCGAACCGCTCGCTCGAAAGCACGCGCCTGGCGAGAACACGCTGACCACGAC
>PKXB01000002.1 GCA_003133345.1 Hyphomicrobiales bacterium
CGTCGAGGCTGCCGAGATCGCGGTTGACCTCGGCGGCGGCGCGCTTGATCAGGCCGAGCGCGCGCACGATTTCGATCGGCATGCGCTCGCTGCCGATGCGGAAATTATGCAGCGAGCGCTCGGTCTGCGCGCCCCACAGTCTGTCGGCGGGGATAGCGAGCGGCCCGAAGGCGTCGCTTTCGATGCGAGTCTTTTGGCGGGTTTTGGCGGACTTTCGCTTGGCTGTTCTTTTGGCCATCGCGCGGCCGTTATTTCTTCTTGCGGAAGCGGTCGAGGCGGACCACTTCGCCGCCGCCTGCAGGCTTGTCGGGCTCCGGTTCGGCCGGCGCCGCCGCTGTCGGACCGGCCGGCGCCGGCGCGACGACGGCGGGCGGGGTCGGCGTGACGCGCTTCTTCTTGACCGGCTTGTCCTGCATATTGGCCGGCGATTGCCGTTCCTCGCCCTCGGTGACTTCCTCGAATTGCAGGCCGAACTGCACCGACGGATCGAAGAAACCGCTGATCGCCTCGAACGGAATGCCGAGCTTTTCCGGAATGCCGCCGAACGACAGGCCGACCTCGAAGCCGCGCTCGCTCACCGCCAGATCCCAGTACTGGTGCTGCAAAATGATGGTCATCTGCTCGGGATACTGCACGCGCAGCCGTTCCGACATGCGTACGCCCTCGGCGGTGGTGTCGAACGTGATGTAGAAATGGTGGTCGCCCGGCAGGCCTTTCTTCTTGACGGCCTCGGTGAGCACGTTGCGCACCACGCCGCGCAGTGCCTGCTGGGTCAGGAGATCGTAGCGGAAATGGTCGGTCATGCGGGTAACGGGGCTGCGGTTTGAAGACTCGGGCCAGATGCTAGCGCATGATTCCGCAAAATGGAGATGAAAGTGGAGGCTTCTGTTGCCAGGTGCCTCCGAACCCCGCCTAACCGCTGCTAAGACGGCTAGGGCTTGTAGGCTTGGTTATTCAAACCGCTTACGCGGCCTGAGCAACCGGAGCATAGTTGTCATTTGCAACTACGATTTGGCCCGGTAACGGCGGTACCATGCCGAGCAAAAGTTCGTCCTTTACGCCCTCGTCGATCCTATTTCGCCCCCGCCGAAGCCCGTTTTCGCCGGGCCAATAAGCGGGCTTGGGTGGAGGCGCCGGGTACTGCCCCCGGGTCCGAAAGGTTTATTACGACGGCCATTTATCGCCATAGCCGGGTTGCCCCGGCGGATTGAATATAGGCGCTAAAGGTTGACAAAAATAGAGCGGCCAACGCGCTTTCAGGCTGAGTGGGCACCGGTCAGCCGCCCGGAAAGCGCGATAATTTAAAAAGTGGAGCGCGTTCGGACGCAAAACCGGTTCCCACTTTTGCTGAACGCGCTCCGCGTTTCATGTGAAACAATTCCTATCACGCCATGCGAGGGGCGCATGGCGGGGATAAGCGGCGTTTTGGCGGGGGGCTGATTTTCCTGCATCGGCGCATGTGCGGCCCGCATGACGGACGGAATATGCGCCGTTCATGCTCGTAGAAGCGACGATGCTGGGAGCCGAGGATGCGTGAGCATGACGTTGCGCGGCGCGGCGCCGGGGGTAGTGCTCGGTGCCATGTGTTCGGCGCAGGGCGGGAGAGGGGTTATCCCGGGTGGCGGCGTCAAGCGCGGAAACGCGTACTGAAAAATTGAGGCTGATGAGCACGGTTCGCCAATGTCCGCTTTGCTTCCAAAAGCGGACTCTCGACTGTAGTCGCGGAATGTCCGCTATGTGCCGATATTGTTGCAAAAGTCTCAAATCGCGGAGCGACAATTTTTCCGCCAGAAGACAAGACAGGCCGTGATCGCCGATTAATATGGCCTCAGGCTTATTACCGAAGTCGCCGGTGAGTTCATCGCTGTGCGATGAGGTCCCTCACATATTTATTCCAAAATCGCATCTAGAGCCCAGAGAATTTTTGATCAGCAGTGCAAAAAGACTTTTGCAACAATATCTGCCAAAAGCGGACTCATGCACCGCAGCAAACAACATCTCTACTCGATCACCTCGTCGGCGATCGAGAGCAACCCTGGCGGCACCTCGATGCCGAGCGCTCGCGCCGTTTGAAGGTTGATGACGAACTCGAATTTGGTTGACTGCACGACCGGCAGATCGGCTGGCTTCGCGCCCTTGAGGATCTTGCCGGTGTAGACGCCGACCTGACGAAACGCGTCCGCGAGGTCGGTTCCGTAGCTCATCAGCCCGCCGATTGCCACATAATCACGCAGCGAATAAGTCGCCGGAATCCTGTCGCGCGCCGTCAGGGTGATAAATTGCACGCGGCGGCTAACGAAGAATGCGTCGGGAGCGACGAGGAGCGCATCGGAGTGATCGCGCGCAATGGTGGCAAAGGCCGCATCGATCTCGCCGATCGTACTGGCATTGAGGATCTGGATTTTCAGCCCGAGGGTTGGGGCAGCTTCCTGCACGGCCCGCAATGTGAACTCCTCGGTCGAGGCTTTGGCCAGATTGACGAGCACGGCAATACGAACGGCCTTGGGCACCAGGTCATGCAGGAGCCGCAGCCGCTTGGCCGCCACCTCGTTGACGAAAAAATTGATTCCGGTCGCGTTGCCGCCAGGCCGGGCAAGGTTCGTGACAAGACCAAGCCGGACCGGGTCATCGCCGACACCGAAGACAATCGGGATCGTCGTTGTCGCAGCTTTGGCCGCGAGCGTGGGCACGATCCCGGGCGTGGCGATCACGGCCACTCGACGGCCGACCAGGTCAGCCATCAGTGCCGGCAGGCGATCGTATTGGCCCTCCAGCCAGTGGTACTCGATCGTCACGTTCTGGCCTTCTACGTAGCCGGTTTCGTTGAGGCCTTTGCGGAACGCGGCCGCAAAGCGCGCGTTGGCATCGGCCGACCCGTCTCGGATAAACCCGACCACCGGCAGCGCCGGCTGCTGCGCCCGCGCCGCAATTGGCCATGTCGCCGCCGCGCCACCGATAAGCGTAATGAACTCGCGCCGCCTCATGTCCGAGCCCAAGCGAGGGAGACGGCATCTTATCCGTTCAAACGAGTACTTTGGTAGGGGC
>PKXB01000131.1 GCA_003133345.1 Hyphomicrobiales bacterium
GCGCAGGCGCGTAAAGTTATCGCGGCCTTTGATCTGCCGGAAAACAAGTCCAAAGGCGTGGTCTCGATCGACGGCCGCATGGTTGAGCGCCTGCATGCCGACATGGCGCGCCGAACCGTGGCGATCGCGGAGGCGATCGCGGCGAGATAGCCAAAGGGGCAGCTCATGCGACGACGCGATTTTATGACGCTTCTCAGGGGCGCGGTCGTGACATGGCCGTTGGGGGGCGCGCGCGCAGGGATCGGCGCTCGACTATTCCACGCACCCGATCACGCTCATCGTTCCCTATGCGCCCGGCGGCGGTAACGACGTCTTGGCGCGCGGGGTGGCCGAACCCATGAGCAAGGCGCTCGGCCAGCCGATCGTGATCGAGAACCACGGCGGCGCGGGCGGCTCGATCGGCACACGCCAGGTCGCCAAGTCCGCGCCCGACGGCTACACGCTCGGGCTCGGCGGCACCGGAACGCTCGCCATCGATCCCACGCTTTATCCGAATGCCGGCTACGACCCGCGCAAGGACTTCGCGCCGGTCGGACTGATCGCCACCAGCCCGCTCATCATCCTGGTGAACCCGTCGCTGCCCGCGCNNTCGGCCGGCCGTGGCAGCGGCATTCACCTCGGCACCGTGCTGTTCGCCTTAACCGCCGGCATCGAACTTACGCATGTTCCTTACCGGGGAACCGGGCCGGCGCTCACCGACCTGCTCGGCGGGCATGTGGCGATCTATTTCTCGTCGCTGCCGTCCGCCGTCGGTCTGGTCATGGATGGCAAGCTGCGCGCGCTTGGCGTCACCGGATTGAAGCGCTCGGCGATATTTCCAGACGTGCCGACGGTGGCCGAGCAGGGGTTGCCCGGCTTCGAGGCGGTGCTGCACTACGGCATCGTGGCGCCGGCCGGCACGCCGCGTCCGATCGTCGACAAGCTCAATGCGGCGCAACGCGCGGCGTTGAACTCCGACGAGGTGCACCGCCGCATCGCCACCGAAGGCGCCGAGCCGCTGCCGACCACGCCGGACGAATACGCCGCCGACATCGACCGTGAGGAAACCAAATGGTCGGCGCTGGTGAAAAAATCCGGCGCTAAAGGCGAATTGAACCAGCGCCCTCTCAGGGTGACGGATTAAGCGCGCGTCACGCCAAGCTCGCTGAAAATTTCCTCGTTGTGCTGGCCGAGCGTGGGCGGGCTCGAATCGATGCGCGGGCCGCCATGCGCAAACGTGAAGGCCGCCAGCGGCACGCCGAAGCCGCCCTCGATTCCGGTGGCGGTGGCGTGGCGGTGAATGATGCCGCGGCTCGCGAGCTGTGGATCGGCGAGCGCCTCGCCCATGGTGCGCACGCGCGCGGCCGGCACGTGGCGCGCTTGCAGGAACGCCTCCCATTCATCGGCGGTGCGCATGCGCATGATCTCGGTCAGCACCGCGATCTCGCGCTCGTGGTCCTTCTCGCGCTCGTCGTTCGTCTTCTTGATCATGTCGGGGCGCTCCAGCAGCGTCCATAGCCGGCGCTGCTGGCGCAGATTGCTGGCGCCCAGCATCACCANNTGCACGCCGTTGCGCAGATAGCCGGTGAGATGCGAGCTCATCAGGATCATCGCCACGTCGAGCATCGCCATGTCGATGCGCTGGCCCTTGCCGGTGCGCTCGCGCTGGAACAGCGCGGCGGATAATGCGAAGGCGCCGGTCATGCCGGTGGCGTAGTCGACCGCCGGCGAGCCGAACTTGATCGGATTGACCTCTTTGGTGCCGGTCATCGCCATGATGCCGGAGGTGGCCTGGATGACGTGGTCGTAGGCGGTCTGCGGACCGCGCGGCCCGCTTTGGCCGAACGCCGAAAACGAAGCATAGATCAGCCGCGGATTGATCGCCGCCAGCGCCTCGTAGCCGAGACCGAGCGCCTCGAACGCGCCGGGGCGGTAGTTCTCCACGAACACGTCCGCGGTGGTGACCAGCTTTTTCAAGGTCTCGCGGTCTTTTTCCTGCTTCAGGTCCAAAGTGATCGAGCGCTTGTTCGACGCCTGCGTCAGGAACGCCGTGCCCATATTGCGGCGATTGAGTTCCTTGTCGGTGCCGGCGCCGCGGCTCTGGTCGGGATCGTCGGGATGCTCAACCTTGATCACGTCGGCGCCCAGGACCGCCAACTGATAGGCGGCGAACGGCCCCGCCAGCACGTGGGTGACGTCGATCACCCGGATCCCCTCGAACGGTCGCGTCATCGCGCTCTCCTGCGGCAGCTATCGGTCCAGCATACGCCAGTCAGCGAAGGATCGGTTCAAGCCCCGCGGCTGTGAACAGCGCAATGGCCTCCGGCGTCGTCAAGGTGGCGATGAAGGCCTTGGCGGCTTCGCGATGCTTGCTGGCGCTGGCGACGCCGGCGGCAAACTCGGAGTAGAGCTGCAGTTCCGGCGGAAACGGGCCGGCATATTGCGCGCCCGTCACCGGCAGGAGTTCGGCGATCTGCTGCACGGCCATGTCCGCTTCGCCGCGGGCGACCAGCTCGGCGACGCGGCCGCTCGGACCCAGTTTGACCTTGTCGCGCATCGCCTCGGCAATGCCCAAGCGGTCGAGCAGCTTCTCGAAATAGATGCCACTGGTGCCTTCGGTGGACCGCACCACCGACTTGGCGGCGAGCAGCGCGCGCTTGAACGCTTCGGTCGTCGCGATATCGGGCTTGGGCGCGCCCTTGCGCACCGTCACCCCGAGCCCCGAGCTGCCGATATCAGCGCGCGTCTCAAGCAGGATCTTGCCCTGTGCGGCCAGGTCGTCGAACACCGGCCGCGTCACGATGGCCACGTCGAACGCCGCGCCATTCTCGATCTGGCGCTTTACCGCTTTGGCGGGGTCGTAACCGATCGACAGCCGGTGGCCGGTCGCGCGCTCGAACTTCGGCCCGAGTTCGTTCAGCGCGTCCAGGGCGGCGTGCGTGCTCAGCACTCGGATGTCGGCGGGGTTCACAGGGATTGCCTAAGTCACTGGACGTATCATGATTTTTCCGTCGCCAGCTTACAGGCGAATAATGAAGCCGCGCTAGGGTGGGCAAGATTACGACCTGGGCAGCGTCAGCATCGCCGGCAATTTGACGATGGCGGATGTGGTCATCCCGCCTCGGTTGCCGGTCTTCCGCGCTTGGTCGGGAAGGCGAGCTGAGTATCGGGGCCGCTAGTACTGGGAATGAAAGACGATGCCTTGGGCGCGCGTCTCCACGACGCTGACGCTCCCGCTGAACTGATAAAGGCCGGTCGCGATGAGCGCGATAACGGCGATCGCCATGCCAAACCGCCCCAACTGATCCGTCATATCCGTCCCCTGGTGTCCTTGTTCATAGTTTTAAGTGTGGCGCTTAATCGCGGGTAAAGGTGCCCGCCGCGGCCTGCAAACGAGGTAAAGCGATCGTTAAATTGGGGTGCGCCGGGACACCTCTCCGCGAGCCGCTCGTCGGCACCAATGTCGGTTATGCGATTGGTCGAGACAGGCGGCCTGATCGGGATTAAACTGATGGAAGTTCAATGGCCGGGGGGCCTCGATGTTTGAGTCAATGAGAATGTTGACCCTGCGTAGGGTCGTTTTTACCGCGGCGTTCGGTGTGATGCTGGCGTCCTGTTCAGGCGTCTATGGCCCAAAGGGCAACGATGCGGGCGGTATTATTCCTTGGAATCCGGAAAATGAAGATAATGCGATGCTGATTGCACAGCAGCAGTGCGGCAGTTGGGGCAAGCATGCCGTCTTCACCACCGTTGATCGGATGCGTGGCGGATACATAAGTTACGCGTGCCGGTAAGCTCAACACCAGAATGATGGTGGAGACGGCCTGCTTAAGCGTGAGTTTCATAGCCTAAGCGGACTCTCGCGAGCGATCCATCGACGTATTTATGAGTTCACGCCTTAGCGCGGCAGCGTGGTGACGAACACCGCGCCCTTGCCGAGCCCGCCGTGCAGGCAGATGAAGCGGACATCGGCCGGCTCGCCGCCGGCGGCCTGATAAACCGCCTTGCCGTGATAAATCGTTGAGACGAATTGCGTGCCGACCTTGTCGGCGAACTTCTCTTCTTCGACGTCGGCGCGCGTGATCGCGAACTTTTTGAACGCCGGATTTTCGCCTTTGAATTTGACGGCGGCGAGTTTCTCGCAATCGCGCAGGCCGTCCTCGGTCGATTTCTGCGCCAGCGCCAGCGCCGGCGCGGCAGCCAGCGCGCACAGCGCCGCGACAGCTGCGAGCCTCACGCCCACGGCCGCGCCGCCTTGGCCTTTTCCTCGTAGCTGACGATCTTGCTCGTCTTCTGCTTGGTCAGCCCGATATCGTCGAGGCCGTTGAGCATGCAGTGCTTGCGGTGCGCGTCGATCTCGAACTTGATCGTGCCGCCGTCGGGGCCGTGGATTTCCTGCTTCTCCAGATCGATGCTGAGCGTGGCATTGGAGCCGCGCTCGGCGTCGTCGAACAATTTTTCCAGATCCTCAGGGCTGACGCGGATCGGCAACACGCCATTCTTGAAGCAGTTGTTGTAGAAAATGTCGCCGAACGCGGTCGAGATCACGCAACGGATGCCGAAATCCATCAGCGCCCAGGGCGCGTGCTCGCGGCTGGAGCCGCAGCCGAAATTGTCGCCGGCGACCAGAATCTTCGCCTTGCGATAGGCCGGCTTGTTGAGCACGAAATCCGGATTTTCGCTGCCGTCGTCCTTGTAGCGCAGCTCGGAGAACAGGCCCTTGGCGAGCCCGGTGCGCTTGATGGTCTTCAGGTATTGCTTGGGGATGACCATGTCGGTGTCGACATTGATCATCTTCAAGGGTGCGGCGACGCCATCCAAAGTGGTGAATTTGTCCATCTCGATCGTCCTTGCGGGAAACCGTCGCGCGGCCGTGCCGTGCAATCCTTAACCCGCCTTTATTTGCGGGCATCGCGCGCGCAGGTCAAGGTCGGGTTAAGGCAATTTCAGGGGGCCGGCTCGCGTTTGAAGCGGGCCTCGCGGATGACCTGGCAAACCTGCACGGAATGGCTTTCGTAATAGATTTCCTTCGCTTTGCGCTGCGCGACTCGGTGTTCCGGGTGCATGCGCCAGACGCGCTGCGCCTCCTCCGACTCGAATTCGACGATGGTCACGCGCTCGCCGTCCTCGGCGAAGAATCCTTTGTGTGAAATGTAGCCGGGAATGGTCGCCGCGAGTTCGACCATGCGATCGACCAGCGCTACGTATTCCTCGCGCACGTCCGGCATCAAGCGGGAGCGGAAAACGGTGACGATCATGGAGCCGGCCTTTCCGGTTGGCGAATCCTGCGATTATCCCACCGAATGCGCCGGCCGATCAAACGCATGTTATCGATCGGACTCATGCGCCCGGCTGATCCCGGCGGCAAAAGCTAGCTGGTCGGTTTGCTCGGGCGGCCCTT
>PKXB01000177.1 GCA_003133345.1 Hyphomicrobiales bacterium
TCGCCACCGGCACCGATTATGTGCCGATCTTTCATCTCGGCGCGGTCGGCGGCATCAAGCCGCCCTATTGGGATCAGCACGACGAGTTCGGCGACACCAACATGCTGGTGGTCAAGCCGGAGGAGGGCGCCTCGCTCGCCCGCGCGCTCGGCAGCCAATGGATGGTGCTGATGAAGCGGCACGGCATCACCGTGGCCGGCACCAGCGTGCGCGACTGCGTATTCCGCGCGATTTATTCGGCGCGCAACGCCGAATACCAGGTACGCGCCCTGACGATCGGCGGCACCGTCGCATCGCTGTCGCCGGGCGAAGCCCAACTGGCCGGCTCGATCAGTTCCAAGACCACCGGCCTGACGCGCTCGTGGGAATATTGGTCGATGCGGGTGGCCAAATCTGGTGGCTTGGCAGGCGGGGTGCCGACCGCGGCCAAGAAAGCCAAATCGGCGCGGGCGGCGGCAAAGCCGCGCCGTATGCGTATAATGCGTCGGCGCTGAGAATTTAGGCTTTCCCCCTGGGCGGCACTCGGTGTTGAATGCGGCCACGCACGACTTGCAACGATAGAAAACTTGCAACGATAGAAAATAAGTGAGGGAGGACATCGCATGCAGAAATTCAAAAGTATCGCCGCCGCGCTCGGGCTGGTCGTGCCGCTGGCGCTCGCGGGCACCCCGGCTTGCGCCGACGATCAGCTCAAGCTCGCGATCGGGCAGATCAATAACTGGGAGAACCAGGCCCCGACGCTCGGCCAGGACGCCGGCATCTTCAAGAAGCACGGCTTGGTGTTGGAGAATATCGGATCGCAAGGCGCCGGCGAAACCATCCAGGCGGTGATCTCAGGGAGCGCCGATATCGGCGCCGGAGTCGGCGCCGCCGGCATCATGCGCGCGTTCTCCAAAGGCGCGCCGGTGCGGATTCTCGCGCCCATGTTCACCGGTACCGGCGATCTGTTCTGGTACGTGCGGTCCGACTCCAAGATCCAGAGCTTGAAGGACACCACGCCCGAGACCACCATCGCCTATTCGACCAACGGCTCGAGCTCGAACAATATCGTTGTCGCTTTCGTCCAGGAACTCGGCGCCAAGGCCAAGCCGACCGCCGCCGGCGGTCCTCCCGGCACGCTGACCGCGGTGATGTCCGGCCAGATCGACATCGGCTGGGCGGCGCCGCCGTTCGGCCTGCAGGAAATCAAGGAGGGCAAGATCCGCATCGTGGCGCGCGGCAGCGACGTGCCGTCGCTGCGCGGGCAGACGGCGCGCACGCTGATCGTGAACGCGAACGCGCTGAAAACCAAGCACGACGCCATCGTGCGTTTCATGGAGGCCTATCGCGAAGCGGTGGACTGGATGTATTCCGATCCCAAGGCGGTCGAGATGTATTCCGTCAAGATCAAGCGCCCGATCGAATTGCTCAAGGAGTCGATGGCCAAGTTCCAGCCGAAAGAGACCATGCAAACCGATAAGTTCGAAGATCTCGATGGCGCCATCGCCGACGCGGTCAAACTCAAATTCCTGGAGAAGCCGCTGACCAAGGAGCAGATTGCGGAGTTGCTGCAGATTCCGCCGCGCAAGAAATAAACGAGCGCCGCGCCGGCGCGCAAAAAACGGAAACGGGCCACTGTTGGTGCAGCGGCCCGTTTGCTTTTGCGCGTCGCGCAATGACGAAGGCGCGCGGCTTACTTCTTCGCCGGCTTCTTGGCGGCTTTCTTCTTGCCGCCCTTCTTGGCTGCCTTGACCGGGCAGGCCTTCTGCGACACTACCTTGGCGCCATCCTTGGCCGCGATGCATGCGCTGGCGTAGGTGAACTTCATGCCGCCCTTCACCGCGCACACCCGCTTCTCGGCCACGAAGCACGGGCCTGGGGGCGGCGCAGCTTCCATCTTCTTTTTGTGTTTGGCTTCGCTAGGTCCGCCCGAGCCGATCACGAAAGCGGCGGCAGTGGCGGCAACAAAAACTGCGTATCCGATATTTTTCAGTTTCATGACATTCCTCCCTAATGGATGCGCGGGCATCGTAGGAGGCCAACGGTAATAGTTACAAAAAATTTACACTTCGCTGCAGTGCAAAATTTCTGAACGCGCGTTCAGGTGTCCGGCTAATGCCGGTCCTTGGCAGCGGCGCTGATGGCATCGAGCATGGCGGATCGGCCGGATTTGAGCGAGGCGCGCACCTTGTCGTGCTTGCCGATCGCGCCCATCTCGCGCTGGCGCTTGACGGTTGAGTCCACCATCAATGGGTCAAGCCCGAGTTCGCGCAAAGTGGCGGCCGACTCTTCCATTTCGGCGGCGCGGCGTTCGCCGTGGCTCGCCATGCGTTCCAGATTGTATTCGGCGATCTTGGTGAAATCGAGCGTCGGGTAATTGTTCTTAAGCGACACCGTCACTTCGTCGAGCACGCCGGCGCGGGCGGCGGCGAGGAAGCATTCGAGCGTGAGAGCCTCGATGCCCTTGATCATCACGCTGCGGATCATCTTGATGGCGGCGGCCTGTCCGATATTGGCGCCCACGATCGACAGCTGCATCTGCAATTCGCGCAGCAACGGCGAAATCTCCTCGGCGTGCGGGCCGGCGATCAGCAGCGGCGTGCGGTGGCGCGCCGGGTTTATCGGCGCGATTACCGCGACGTCCACATAGGGGGCGCGCTCGCCCAAGAGCTTGGCGGTCGCCTGCTTGCGGCCGGGCGAAACCGAATTGATGTCGAGATAATAAGGCTTAGCCGTGAGATGCGGCTCGACCGAGCGGGCGGCCTCTAGACTGGAGGCGGCCGTCACCGCCGAAATGATCATATCGGTTTCAGCGACCGCGTCGGCCGCCGAATTGGCCAGCCGCACGCCGATCGCCTCGCCGGCCGCTTTCAGCCGCGCGCCGCTGGGTTCGGGAAAAAGAATATCCCAGGCGGCGATCCGCTCGATGCCGGTCTCGCGCAGGCCGGCGGCGATCGCCTGTCCGGCCTCGCCGAAACCGATGAAGGAAACGCGCGGGGTGTTGCGGCGGGTCATGACGTTCTCAATTTGCATTTGCGCATGATCTTATCCGAAAACCGGTTCCCACTTTTCGGGATCATGCGCCATCCTAAATCGTTTTCACGGGCGCGTCCTGCCGCGTGGTCTGGAAGCTCACCGCCATCAGCCATCGGCCGCCGCGCTTGACGAAGACGCGGCTTACGCGCGCTGCTTTGCCGTGGAACGGCTGGTGCTCGCAGGTCATCACCATCGCATCTTTAAAGCCGAACAGCCGCGCCGACAGCAGTGGCGCCGGCGCGGAATTGGCATCGTTGCGCATCTGCTGCTCGATCACCGCCTTGCGGTCGGCTTTGCTGTGGCGGCGCGCGGCACCGACCACCATGAATTCGTCCGCCACGTGCTGCGCCCATATTTCGGGCTCGTGCTGCATTACCGCGACTTCCAGCCGCTGCCAGGCGGCGAGACAGTCGCGCTCGTCGGCATTGCGGGGCTGATAGGGGATGACGTGGCAGGGGTTGTCCCATTCCTTGCGGCCGGGGCCGTGCGGCGCCGCCGGCCCATTCTGCGAGACCTCGTGATAGGCGAGCAGACGCCAGCCCGTGGCGCGTTTGACCCAGATGCGCAGCACGAAAACCTTGTCGCAGTCGACCGCCATGCTGGCCACCTCGCCGTAGTGATGGCCGACGGGCTCCAAGCCGGTTTCGCCGCCAAGCGGCGGCTTGGGCAAGGCGCTAGCCGCTTGCGCCTTGTCGAGAATGCGGCCGTTGCAATCGACCCAGGTGAATTCGTCGTCGAGCCATGCCGCGGCGGCGCGTGCATCGCCATTTGCCAGCGCCGCCACCAGAGCACCATCGGTACGCAATACGTCTTCGCTCATGGACGCGTCACGAGTCCGCCACGCCCGGCACCGGCGGCGTGCCGTGGGTGTGGAACGACTTGATGGTCTGCAAGCCCCAGGCCTGGCCCTTCTTGCGCTCGGCTTCGGTCCAGCGGATCGGTTTCCAGTCGGGCGCCAGCACCAGCCGTGCGCCGGCGCAGGCGACTTCGACGCGGTTGCCGCCCGGCTCGTAGACGTAAAGGAAGAAGGTCTGCTGGATGGCGTGCTTGTGCGGCCCGGTCTCAATGAACACGCCGTTCTCCAGGAAAATATCGGCGGCGCGCAGCACGTCCTCGCGTGAATCGAGCGCGAAGGTGACGTGGTGGAGACGGCCCGGGGTCGCCGTGTGATCGCGCGTGTAAGCGAAGTCGTAGGACTTGTTGGTGGCGGTCATCCACATGCCGGCCTCAGAGCCGTCGTCGAGCACGATCTGCTCGGTCAGCATGAAGCCGAGATAGTTCTCGAAGAATTCCCGGTTCGCCTTGATGTCCACCGCCAGGCCATTGAAATGATCGATACGCCGCACGTTGCAGCCGCGCGCCGGATAGCGCTGCGCCTGATTTTTCAGCGCCGGCCTCTCGCCGGGCGGCGCCTGGTACCATTCGGTGTCGTAGTAGAGTTCGATGACGTGGCCGTCGGGGTCCTTGCAGACGAAAGTTTTGCCGTGGCCGAGGTCGCCGTCGCTCCAGCCGACATCGAANNAGCTTGAGCGAATAGCGCTCGTAGTCGTCCCAGCCGCGCAGGTAGACGCTGTCGCCCTTCTCGCCGCTCTGGGTCATGCCCATCACGTCGATGAAGAACTTAGCGCTTTCAGCGAATTTGGCGGTGAGGATTTCGACATGGCCGAGATGAGCGATGTCGCGAATAGGCTCGGGTTGCATCGGACCGTTCTAGTGCGCTGTTGTCATTTGATCAATTCTGCCGAACCGCGCGCGCGAACACCAGGACCAGATTGTTGGCCGGCATGGGCGCGATCTCGGCCGCCGTCAGGCCGGCTTCTTGCGCGAGCGCGTTCAGATCGGCCAGGTCGCGCACGCCCCAGTCCGGATTCTCCGCCCTTAAGCTGGCGTCGAAGGCGGCATTGCTCGGCGCCGTGTGCTGCCCATCCCGCATGAACGGGCCGTAGACAAACAGCTGGCCGCCGTCGCGCAACAGGCGCCCGGCGCCGGCGATGAGGTTTTGCGCCACCCGCCAGGGCGCGATGTGCAGCACGTTAATGCAGAGCATGGCGGAGAGCGCAGCCCCGGCTTGGCCGTCCGCTGTCCAAGACCAAGCGGGATCGGTGAGGTCGATGCGCTGTGGCGCACGCAGGTTTGCAAGCCCCGCGTGCCGTCGCCAAGCCTCGATGCTGGCGAGATGCGATGGGTAAATATCGCTCGGCCACCAGGTGAGGTTCGGCGCCAGGCGTGCAAACTCGGCACTGTGCTGCCCGGTGCCGCTGGCGACCTCCAACACGTCGCCTGTCCGCCCGAGCAGAAAGGACGAGAGTGCCGACCAGATGGCGTCGTGGTTGCGGTGAAACGCGGCACCATCCAAACGTCCGTCGGGCGCTGGCGGCGTTCCGGTTTTTCCGAATTCGACGGTAAATTTTGCCATGGCTGCAATCGGACGCATCGGGTGGGAGCGCAATTAGGCATGACCGATTGACGCGGTCAAAGCTCAAATAACGACCACTCGACTGCCGTTTCGGCGGGATTACGCAGGCCTGCTTCGTTGTTTTTATGGGTGCGATCGGGCAAGATCGCGGCCTGCTGGCGGCTAAGCCCGCGATCGGTCCGATGGCGTAAAGGGCGCTTCGGGCGGATTTAAAAAAGACACTGGGAGGATGACATGCGCAAACTTTATTCAACTTTGGTCCTGCTCGCCGCCGCGGCGCTGACGCTGCCGGGCGCGGCCAGCGCGCAAAACAACAAGCTGATCGTCGCGCTGCCGACCACGCCGCCCAATGTCGTGCACATGCCGGTGCTCATCGCCAAAGAGCTCGGCCTGTACAAGAAGGGCGGCGTCGAAGTTTCCACCATCCAGCTCGAAGGCGGCGTCTTTACCTATCGCGCCACGGTCGCGGGCAGCGCCGACGTGGCGCTCGCGGGCGGCGGGTTCGCGATCGTCGGCCGCGCCAAGGGCGCCCCGACCAAACTGATCCTGGCCAACGCGCCGAAGCTGGAAGCCTCGATGGTGGTCACCCAAGACATCAAGACGATGGCCGACCTCAAGGGCAAGCGCATCGGCATCCAGGAGCCGGGCGGCTTTGCCGACGTGCTCAGCCGCGGCGTGCTGCGCGCCGCTAAGATTGACGTTAAGGACGTTAATTTCGTCAGCATCGCGTCGGAAGACGTGCCGGCGCTGGTCGCCGGTCAGGTCGACAGCGCGATCCTGCATGTCGAGCAGGAAATGGTGGCTCTCTCCAAGGTGCCGACCCTGCACGCCATCGCGCGGATGTGGGAGATTCAACCGAAAAATCTCAATACCGTGATGGCGGTGACCGAGAAAACCATCGCCGACAAGCGCGCCGCGCTTAAGGTGTTCGTCAAAGCCAATATAGAGGCGACGCGGCTGCTTTATACCGACCGCGCCAAGGTTCTGCCGATCATCATGAAATACACCGAGCAGTCGAAGGAAGTCGTCGAGAAGGCGCTCGACTTCATGGTGAAAAATTGCATCTGGGATGCTAATTCGGGCCTTGGTCCGACGCGCGTGAACTTTACCGCCAATCTGATGGAAAAAGTCGGCAATATCCCGGAAGGCAAAGCGCCGAAATACGAAGAGCTGGTCGATCTGTCGTTCGCCGACGAAGCGATCAAGGAACTCGGCGAATGGAAAGGGCCGATCTGCCCGTCCGAGCAGTGACACGAGGCAGATTGGGTCGCGCACGACGGAGAACATGCGATGAGCGTCGTCAATGAGGTCCACGCCGGCGCGCTTGCCGTCGCCAATCCGGTGGCGGCCGCGCAGCAGGTTAAGGTTCCGTTCTGGCGCTGGCCGCGGCTTTATCGCTACGGCTTCCTGGCCTTCATTCTCATCGTCTGGCAACTGGTCGGGCCGATGATCAATCCGATCTTCTTCTCCTATCCCTCGAAGATCGCTTTGGCGTTCTACGAACTGACCTTTGTCACCGGCGAATTGCAGCACTACATGGTCGAGAGTCTGCTGATCCTGTTCTATGGGCTCGGCATTGCGATCCTGGTCGGCGTGCCGCTGGCGATCCTGATGGCGCGCTTCAAGCCGGTCGACTGGGCGCTCGATCTGCCGGTCAACGCCATGTACGCGACGCCGATGGTCGCGCTGGTGCCGCTGCTGGTGCTGTGGTTCGGCATCTACATGGAAGCCAAGGTCATCGTGGTGTTCCTGTTCTGCGTGTTCCCGGTCCTGATCAACACCTATCAGGGCGTGCGCGAATGCGACAAGAACATGCTCGAGGTGGCGCGCTCGTTCCGCTCCAACGAATGGCGAATGTGGCGCGACGTGCTGTTCCCGTTCGCGCTGCCTTACATCGCCGCCGGCGTTCGTCTCGCTATTGGCCGCGGGCTGGTCGGCGTGGTGATCGCCGAGTTCTACACTACCATCAGCGGCCTTGGTTACATGATCACGCGCTATGCCCATATTTTCGACATGGACAAGACGTTCGTGCCGATCATTCTGCTGATGTTCCTCGGCGTCTCGCTCACCTCCGGCTTGAAATGGCTGGAGCGACGCATTGCGCCCTGGAGCCACGCCAACCGCTGAGCAGCGGCCACGCGCTCACACGTCTTCTGGCTTATCGACGTAGATCAGCCCCGCCTTCTGTAGTCCCTCGCGCATCTTGTACATATTGAGGCTGAACTCGCCGGCGGCCAAGCGCTGGCGCTTGCCGTCCTCGTCGTCCTTGCGCTTTTGCGCCTTGCCCGCCACCTCGACCGCGAGCTTTTTCGGCACAATGACGACGCCGTCGTCGTCGGCCACCACCACGTCGCCCGGCTCGACATTGACGCCGGCGCACACCACCGGAATGTTGACCGCCCCGAGCGTGGCTTTCACCGTGCCCTTGGCCGAGATCGCCTTCGACCACACCGGAAAGCCCATCTCGGTGAGCGGCTTCACGTCGCGGCAGCCGGCGTCGATCACGAGCCCGATCACGCCGCGCGCATGCAGCGCGGTGGCCAACAGTTCACCGAACATGCCGTCGCTATTGTCGGTGGTGCAGCCGACTACCAACACGTCTCCCTTTTGACACTGCTCGACCGCGACATGGATCATCCAGTTGTCGCCGGGCTGCGCCAGCACGGTGACCGCCGGCCCGCCGATTGAAGCACCCGCCCAGATCGGCCGCATGTAAGGCTTCATCAGGCCCGAGCGCCCGAGCGCCTCGTGCGCGGTGGAGACGCCGACGGCGGCGAGCGTGCCGATAGCGTTGGGATCGGCGCGTTTGATATTGCGGACGACGACGGGTTTCATTTCAGGATCTCCTCGACGGTCGGGAACAGCCGCTGATAGGCCTCGCCATAAGTCATCGGCACGCCGGTGTTGCGGCTGCCCTGCATGCCGCGATTGAGCGCGACGCGCTCATAATAGGCCCACAGGTGCTTCTGCGCGGCCAGAATCTGGAACGCTTTGTATTTCTGCTCCCACACCTCGTCGATCTTGAGAATGAGGTTGGGTTTGTAGTTGCACATTTCCGGCTGGTGCGGCTCGAACAGGAACAGCGGCGGCGCCGAATATTTGTACTTGGCGTTCGGCTTATGGCCCATGGCCTGCGCCACCACGCGCGTCTCCTGTGCGAAATGCGCGGCGCTGGGATGGTCGAAATTATACGGGTCCTCGAGCGCGTGGGTGAGCACGAAGGCCGAATTGGTCTCGCGATAGATGTCGACCATGCGGTCGTAATGCTGCTCGGTCAGATCGAGCGGGTAGTCGCCGCAGTCGAAGAACTCGATCTCGGCGCCGAGCAAGCTGGCGGCGCGCTCGGCCTCGTCCTTGCGGCCGGCCTTGACCTTCGCCAGCGTGGCGCCCGGCTCCTTCCAGGCGAACTGGCTTTCGCCGCGCTCGCCGAACGACAGGCACACGATCTTGATCCGGTAGCCGCGCTTGGCGTGCAGCGCGATGGCGCCGCCCGCGCGCCAGACGAAGTCGCCCGGATGGGCGGTAATGACAAGTCCGGTCTGCTGATCCGGCATGGACGTATCAACTCCCTATTTTCCGTGAGGATTCTTTAGACTAAATAGGACCCCAAAAGAAAGCCTGCTCCCCATGCCCGACGCGACCACCCTGCGCATTGCCATCGGCGACTATCCGCATACGCTGCCGCTCAAACGGGGAGCGATCGTCTCGCCGTGGCTCAAGCTCGATTTCGTCGAGATCAAGCCGATGCATAAGGCGTTCAAGCCGATGGTGCGCGAGCACGCCTACGACGCCAGCGAGATAGCGCTGGTCACCTATTTGCAGGCGAAAGCCTACAACAAGGGCCTGGCGCTGCTGCCGGCCGCCATGCTGGCGCGCTTTCAGCACGGGTGCATGCTGTTCAACGCCGAGCGTGGGAAACTCGGTCCCGCCGATCTGCCGGGCTGCCGCATCGGCGTGCGCGCCTATAGCCAGACCACCGGCGCCTGGCTGCGCGGCATTCTCGAAAACGACTATGCGGTCGATTTGTCCCGCGTGCAGTGGGTGACTTTCGAGGATGGCCATGTGGCCGAGGCGAAGGAGCCTGCCGGCGTGATCCGCGCCCGCCCCGATCAGGACATGACGAAGATGCTGATCGACGGCGAACTCGATGCCGCGATCTACGGTGCCGAGCTGCCGAAGGACGCGCGCCTGCAAAGCGTGATCCCCGATCCGGAGGCGGCGGCGCAGCGCTGGTACGGCGAGCACGGCCTAGTGCCAGTCAATCACATGGTGGTGGTGACGCA
Organism: Hyphomicrobiales bacterium; assembly: GCA_003133345.1. Lineage (GTDB taxonomy): Bacteria > Pseudomonadota > Alphaproteobacteria > Rhizobiales > Xanthobacteraceae > Pseudolabrys. The sequence goes on from PKXB01000177.1 coordinate 9,715, forward strand.
GGCGCTGGCGCGCTCAAATCCGCAGGCGGTTGCCGAACTCTACCGGCTGCTGGAGGCGGGCAAGCAGGCGTCCGGCAAAACTGGGGCAGGTATGCCGGCCGTCGGCCAGATCGATACCGCGCCGTTCGGCAAGGAGGCCAACCGGCCTTGCCTCGAACTGCTTATGTCGTACGCCGTCCAGCAGAAGCTGGTTCCGCGCCGTCTCGACGTCGACGAGTTGTGGTAGTTGGGTTTGCGGGTGCCCAGCGCATGATCCCGAAAAGTGGGAACCGGTTTTCGGATAAGATCATGCGCCACGCAAAAAGCCATAACGGGCAGACCGTCGTCCGCCCGTCACAAGCTCTCGGATCCATTTCCGGCACGTGCAGGCGTGAGCCCTTAAGCGCCGTACCCAGTTACTGAGAGCCAGGGCCGGCAAACATGGACCACGAATACTGCAAGCAGCACCCACGTCTCATGCCCACTCCAGTCATGGCGGCCATCCGTGTCCGGCGTGAGCCGAAGATGGCTGACCTGGAGGTAAGCCTATCCACCTCCGCACATGAGGCAAGCGCGGATTATTCGCAGTTGTGAACTGCGGGGATAATGCCAGGCCGATCGTCCTGAAACCTGCGGCCGATGCGGACGTGCGCGCAAGCGAGAATAAGTTTTTTTTAAAATTTTGCCGGCGCGCATCGAATGTTTTTTCTTCCGCCACAATGGCGCCCAATTCTAGGAATTAATTCCGGATGTCCGATCCGCCGAGGGCGCTGTCATGAGGCGTCATGCAAGTGGGATCGGACGCGGCGCCCGCGCGCGAGGCTCGTAACCCCGCTCCCGGGAGGCCCTGGGTCGCCGTCCGTCCCCACTAAGAGGGACCGCCCTTCAGTGGGCTGGACGCGGCGCGGACGAAGGCGGGCGAAAGCCTGCCGGATCGGGGCCCGGCTCGGGCCCCGTCCGCGTCCGGAAGCTACGGCCCCGGGGACAGAAAAGCCGCGATGGAGCGCCGAGAGGCGCGCACCCGTCGTCACGGGTGCCCGCGCCGCAAGGCGTGGATTGATAAGGATGCGCCGCTCGGCGCTCCGTCCCCTCGCATAACGCGGGGGCTAAGAAAGTGCCCGGCGCAAGCCGGGAGGGAACTACGGCGTACCCGGCGCCGCAAGAATACGGGCGATGGCGCTTGCGCGGACAATGACGGGCAGGGGAGTATCGCGCGGCATGAAGGCCAATCACGCCCGCGACCGCCTCGACGCTGCGCTTGCTCGCATCGATGATCTGAGCGGCGAGGGCTCGCACGCCTGCCTCACTGTCTATCGCGAGGCCGCCCGCGCCGCCGCGGACGCCGCCGATGCGCGCGCCCGCGCCGGCATTTCGCTCGGGCCGCTCGATGGCGTGATCGTGTCCATCAAGGATATGTTCGACGTCGCCGGCGAAGTCACGCGCGCCGGCTCCAAAGTCCTGGCCGAGGAGGGCAAGCCGGCCGCGGCCGACGCGCCGGTGATACGGCGTCTGCGCGCCGGCGGCGCGGTCATTGTCGCCAAGACCAACATGACCGAATTCGCCTTCTCCGGCGTCGGCATCAATCCGCATTACGGCACGCCGGGTAATCCGGCCGATCGCAAGCGCATTCCCGGCGGCTCCACCTCGGGTGGCGCAGTGGCGGTGGCCGACGGCATGTGCGAGATCGCCATCGGCAGCGACACCGGCGGCTCCACCCGCATTCCCGGCGCGCTCTGCGGCCTGGTCGGCTTCAAGCCGAGCCGGCAGCGCATTTCCACCGCCGGCGCCTTTCCGCTGTCGCCAAGCATCGACTCGATCGGGCCGATCGCGCGGTCCGTCATGGACTGCGTCAAGGCCGACGCGGTGATGGCGGGCGACGACTTCAAGCCGCTCGAGCCGGCCCCGCTCGCGAACCTGCGCATCGGCATCGCGCAAGGCCTGCCGCTGGAAAACCTGGACGAGACGGTGGCCAAACGGTTTCCGCACGCCATCGACGCCCTGGAGCGCGCCGGCTGCCGGCTTTCCAACGAGAAGCTGGCGCTGCTCGACGGCATGGTCCGGATCAACAGCCGCGGCGGTGTGCAGCCGGCGGAAGCCTTCACCTTGCATCGCGACCGGCTTGACCGGCGTGGCGCCGACATCGATGCGAACGTGCGCGCGCGGCTGGAGCGGGCCCGCAGCATCAGCGCGGCCGATTACATCGAGATGGTGAACGAGCGCACTGCGCTGATCGCCGATATGGATGCGCGGCTGGCCGACATTGACGTGCTGGTGCTGCCGACCACGCCGATCGTTGCGCCGACCATTGAGGAAATGACGGCGCCGGATGTTTTCGCGCGCAAGAACGCCATGCTGCTGCGCAATACCTCGATCTGGAATTTCTTCGATTGCTGCGCGATCTCGCTGCCGCTGCCGCGCGACGGCGGCTTGCCGGTCGGATTGATGCTGGTGGTGCGCAACGGCCACGATCATCACCTGTTCCGCATCGCGACGGCGGTCGAGCGGTTGCTGGCGGCTTAAAGAGTGGTAGCCCACTGCGCTGCTTTTCGAGCTTGTTAAAGCTGCTAAAAGTCCGGCATCATCACAAACAACGGCCGTCTGCTGGGCCAGGGAGGACTGCTAATGAAACGCAAATCACAATCGAAGCCGGCGCACGTGAACCGCCGCATATTCACCGCGGGCTTAAGCGCCGCCGGACTTCTGGCCGGCACCGCACCGTTCAACATCGTGCGCGCGCAAGGGTCGGCCCTTAAAGTCGGCGTGCTGCTGCCACGCTCCGGCTACCAGGCCGGCATCGGCCAGGACTGCCAGCGTGGCGTCGATATCACGGCCGGAATTCTGAAGGACCTCGGCCTGCCTTCGCTGCAGATCATGAACGCCGACACCGAGACCAACGTCGATGTCGCGCGCGCGCGCGCCGAGAAGCTGATCGGCGAGGGCGCGCAACTGCTGGTCGGCGCCTTCGATTCCGGGCAGAGCTCGGCCATCGCGCAAGTCGCCGAGCAGAAAGGTATCCCCTACGTCATCAACATCGCCGCTGCCCCGCCGATCACCGAGCAGGGTTACAAATTCGTGTTCCGCAACTTCCCGACCGCCGGCATGATCCTGCGCGACGCCTTCGTCGACCAGAAGGAAGTGTTCGCATCGGTCGGCGCGGCGCCGAAGACGGCGGTGTTCATGCACGTCAACGACACCTTCGGCACCGCGATGAAGGGCGGGATCGGCGCGGTGATGCCCAAGTTCGACATGCCGTACAAAATCGTCGAGACGATCGCCTACGATCCGGCGGCGCGCGACCTGTCGGTNNNNCCGGGCTGGTACGAGGACCAGTACCTCAAGACCCTGAGCAAGCTCTCCGACGGGCCGCTGAGCTTCGCGCCCTGGTACGATCCGAACAAGAAGATGTCGAAGCAGCTCGAAGCCGCGCTCGCCAAGGCGCATCCGGGCTTCAATCTGAATACCAACCACGTCTACACCTTCGAGGCGCTGCTGATCGCCGCCGACGCCTACAAGCGCGCCGGCTCCAGCGACCCGAAGGCGCTCGCCAACGCCGTGCGCACGACCAACATCAAGGACAATGTCAGCATCGGCCCCGGCATCCAGTTCGACGCCAAAGGCCAGAACGACAAGATCTTGGGCGGCGGCATCCAGAACCGGGGCGGCAAACTGATCACCGTCGCGCCGAAGCAAGCGGCCAACGGCAAGCCGGAATGGCCGCTGCAGCCCTACGACAAGCGCGCCTGACGCGCGTACCGTTCGCTTTTGCTCCGGCCGTACGCGCGCAATCAGGCTGAGTGGGAACCGGTCAGCCGCCCGGATTGCGCGCCAATCTAAAAAAAGCGAGCGCGGCCGGACGCAAAACCGGTTCCCACTTTTGCTGGCCGCGCTCGTGCGGCCGGAACATTGCGTTGTTAGGATCAACCTGTGCCGGCAGATGTCTATCTCAACGTGGCCGTCGGTGGGGTCTTGACCGGCCTTGTCTACGGACTGATGGCGCTCGGCCTGTCGGTGATCTTCGGCGTGGTACGCGTGGTCAATTTCGCCCACGGCGAAATGATGACCATCGCTATGTACATCGCGGTGACGCTGTTTACCGCCTTCCACCTCGACCCGCTGGTGATGCTGGTGCCGATCGCCGCGGTGATGTTTGCCTTCGGCTATGTGCTGCAGACGCGCCTGATCAACCCATTCATCACACGGCCCGAGTACAGCCAGTTCCTGCTGCTGGTCGCGGTGGCGATCATCATCGTCAATCTGCTGCTGATTGCGTTCGGCCCGGACGCGCAGAACGTGCAGACCTCTTACGCCTATGACAGTTTCCAGATTGGCCCGCTGATCGTCGACGCCACCAAGGCCTATGCCGGCCTCGCGGCCATCGTGGTCGCGGCCGCGTTGTTCGGCTTCTTCCAATACACGCGGCTCGGCACCGCGATCCGCGCCTGCGCCGACAACTACACCGGCGCGCTGGTGGTCGGCCTCGACGTCAAGCACCTCTATGCGCTGACCTTCGGCCTGGGCGCGGCCTGCGTCGGCGCCGCCGGCTGCATGCTGCTGCTGATATTCGACGTCACGCCCGCGGTCGGGCCGGCCTATACGCTGCTTGCCTTCGTCATCGTCATCACCGGCGGCCTCGGCTCGATGCCGGGCGCGCTGCTCGGCGGTGTGCTGATCGGCTTGACCGAGGCGATGGCCGGCTTGCTGTTCACGCCGTCGGCCAAGAGCATGTTTGCCTTCGGCATCCTCGTCCTGGTGCTGCTGTTCCGCCCGCAGGGCATCATGGGCAAGAGGACAGCATGATGGGGGCGGCATGATCGCGAGCCTGATCGAAGGCGTGCCGCACCGAGCCTTGGCTTTGCTGGGCGCGCTGCTGGTGGCGCTCGTCGCTGCGCCGCTGGTTGCCGGCGACTACCTGCTCACCGTGCTTATTTTGATTTTGTACTTCGCCTATATCGGCCAGGCTTGGAACATCATGATGGGCTTTGCCGGGCAGCTTTCGCTCGGCCACGCACTCTATGTCGGGCTCGGCGCCTATACCGCGGCCTCGCTCTACGTCCATTTCGGCATCGGCCCGTGGCTCGGGCTCCTGGCGGCGGTGCCGGTGGCGGCTTTGGCCGGCGCCTTCATCGGCTTTTTGGCGTTCCGCTTTCGCGTCGCCGGCGTCTATTTCGCCATCCTGACAATTGCCGTGGCTGAATTTGCGCGCGTCGGCTTCGATCATTTGAGCTGGGCCAGCGGATCGTCAGGGCTGTTCCTGCCGGTCGCGCAATTTACCCACAACGATCTCTGGCAGCTGCGCGGCCATCCGGTGATGTTCTATTACATCCTGCTGGCCGCGGCGGTGCTCGCCTTTATTTTCTGCCGCGCCTTGCTGCAAAGCCGCGTCGGCTATTTCTGGCGGGCGATCCGCGAGGATGAGGAGGCCGCACGCTCGGCCGGTATCGATGTCTTCCACTACAAAATGATCGCGGTGGTGATCTCCGCCGCCATGACGTCGTTTGCCGGCGTGATCTATGCGTTTTATTACAACAACCTGTTTCCCGAGCAGGTGTTTCACATCTCGCGCTCGATCGAGATCATCCTCGGTCCGATCGTCGGCGGCATCGGCACGCTGTTCGGGCCCATCCTGGGCGCCGTCATACTCACCGGGCTGGCGGAAACGCTCACCGCCGCGCTGGCAGCAGCCGGGATCGATCTGCCCGGCGCCAAGCAAGTGTTTTACGGCATCTGCCTGCTGCTGGTGATCACCACGCTGCCGGACGGCGTGTGGCCATGGGTCTGCAAGCGGATCGGCCTGGCGGAGCGAAACAAATGAACGCGCTGCTATCGATCAACGGCGTGAGCAAACGCTTCCGCGGCCTGGTCGCGGTCGACCGGGTCAGCTTCGAGGTGCCCGAGGGCGGCGTTTTCGCGATCATCGGTCCGAACGGCGCCGGCAAGACCACGCTGTTCAACATGATCGCCGGAGTATTTCCGCCCGATGGCGGTTCCATCATCTTCGCCGGCGAGCGCATTGACGGCCTGCCGCCCGACCGCATCTGCCGGCGCGGCATCGGCCGCACCTTCCAGATCGTGCGGCCGTTTCCGGCGCTGAGCGTCGAGGACAATGTCATTGTCGGCGCGCTGTTGCATCGCAAGCGCGTGGGCGCCGCGCGCGCGCATGCGCACGACGTGTTGCGCCGGCTCGATCTCTACGACAAGCGCGCGCAGCGCGCCTCGGCGCTCACGCTGCCCGATCGCAAGCGGCTGGAAGTGGCGCGCGCGCTCGCCAGCGATCCGAAATTGCTGTTGCTCGACGAGGTGATGGCGGGCTTGCGGCCGACCGAGATGGACCGGATCGTCGCGATCCTGCGCGAGCTCAATCGCGAAACCGGGCTCACCATCTTGCTGATCGAGCACGTGATGCGCGCGGTGATGGCGCTCGCCTCGCGCATTCTGGTGCTGCACCACGGCGCGGCGATCGCGGAAGGGCTGCCGGAACAGGTGATGCGCGATCGCGCCGTGATCGACTCTTATCTGGGCGTGGAGGCGATCGCATGATCTCGAAAAGCATGTCCTCGACCCCGATCGGGGATGGGAACCGGTTTTCGAAAAGATCATGCGCAAGGATCAAAGCATGATGCTCAAAGTCGAGAACCTCGACGTATTTTACGGCGACGCCCAGGCGCTCGACGGCGTTTCGCTCGAGATCGAGGAGGGCGCGATTGTCGCCATTGTCGGTGCCAACGGCGCCGGCAAGACCTCGCTGATCCGCACCATCGCCGGCATGCACCGGCCGGCGCGCGGGCGCATATATTTCCGCGGCCTGGATATTGCCGGCTGGCCGAGCCACAAGGTCTGCGATCTCGGCATCGGCCAGGTCGCCGAAGGCCGCCAGGTTTTCCCTTCGCTGTCGATCGCCGAAAATCTGGCCATGGGCGCCATGCTGCCGCGCGCGCGGGCCACGCGCGAGCGCAACCTCGATCACGTCTACACGCTGTTTCCAGCCTTGGCCGAGCGCAGCCATCAGCTCGCCGGCACGCTGTCCGGCGGCGAGCAGCAGATGCTTGCCATCGGGCGCTGCCTGATGGGCGCGCCGGATCTGGTGATGTTCGACGAGCCGTCGCTGGGTCTCGCGCCCACCGTCGTGCAAAGCGTGCTCAGATGCGTGCGCGACCTCAATCGCGAGGGCCTCACCTGCGTGCTGGTGGAGCAGAACGTGGCGGTCTCGCTCAAGCTCGCGAGCCGCGCCTATGTGCTGGAGAACGGCCGCGTCACGCTGTCGGGCAGCGGCGCGGCGCTCTTGGTCGACGACCGCGTGCGGCAGGCTTATCTCGGGCTCTGACCCGTCATTCCGGGGCGCGCCGAAAGCGCGAACCCGGAATCCAGAGAAGCCAAGAACGCATCTGGATTCCGGCTCTCGCCGCTCACGCGGCTCGGCCGGAATGACAACAAGAAATTCTACTTCAGCGGCGGGCCGATGGTTACGCTGAGCTTGCCGATGCCTTCGACCGCGCACTCGATCTTGTCGCCGGCGACGGTGGCGGCGACGCCCGACGGCGTGCCGGTCATGATGATGTCGCCGGCTTCGAGCGCGACCATTTCCGAGAGCTTGGAGATTGTCTCCGGCACGTTCCAGATCATCTGATTGAGATCGCCGTCCTGGCGCACCTTGCCGTTGACCTTGAGCGTGATCTTGCCCTTGCTCGGATGGCCGCTCTCACTTGCCGGCTTGAGCGGCCCGCACGGCGCGGAATGGTCGAACGCTTTGCCGACCTCCCACGGCCGCTTGATCTCGCGTGAGGCAAACTGCAGGTCGCGGCGGGTGAGGTCGATGCCGACCGCGTAGCCGTAGATGCAGTCATTGGCTTTGCCGACCGGAATGTTGCGGCCGCCGCTCTTGAGCGCCACCACCAGCTCGACCTCGTGATGCATGTCCTTGGTCAGCGATGGGTAGGGCACCGTGCCGCCGTCCGGCACGATGGCGTCGGCCGGCTTGGCGAAGAAGAACGGCGGCGCCCGCTCGTCCTGCCCCATTTCGCGGATGTGCTCGATATAATTGCGCCCGACGCACCAGATGCGGCGAACCGGAAAGACTTTGCTGGTGCCGGCGACCGCGATGGTCGGCTGCGGCGGCGGCGAAATGACGTAGTCCGCGCTCATGAAGAGTTTGCCTTTGAAATTGTGGTGTTGGAAGGTATAGCCGGATTTGCTGGGCCATCCGGTATCGCATTATTGCGAGTTGAACAAGGCGGAAATGCATGACGTGGAACGGCGCGCTGCGACAATACGGGCCCTGGATCGGATTGGTGGCGGCGGCGGCGGCGTATTTTCCACGCTTCGCCAAAGACGCCGTCGGCATGGTTCTCTACCCGCAGGCGGCCGATTGCGTCCTGCAAGGTGCACCGTTGCGCCAGTGCGCCGAGTTGTTCAGCTATCCGCCGGTGTTCGCGTTCCTGATGATACCCTTTGCGCNNATTTCCGAAAAATTGGTGTTGCGGCTGTTGCCCGGCGATTGGAGCGAGCAGGACCTCGCATAGCTTCGCATCGCGACGATTATTCTCAGCCTTAAATTCGTGCTCGCGGTATTCGAGTGGCAAGCCTACGACACGCTGGCCTATCTTTTCGTGCTGGCGGGACTTTGGGGCATCGTTGCGCACCGCGCGCTCATCGGCGGAGCAGTCCTGGCGCTGGCCGCTGCGATCAAGGCGACGCCGCTCTTTTTTCTGCCCTATCTTGTGGTTAAGCGTCGCTTCCTGGCGGCGGGGATTTTCACCGTCGTGTTCGTGGTGCTGTGGCTATTGCCTGACGGCTATGCCGCGCTCAAGAATATGCGGCCGCACTATCTCGAGAATTGGTGGCAACAGATCGCCGGCCCGGCTCTGGCGAACGAAGCGAACACCGGCGCTTCGTTCTGGTCTACCTGGATGGGCGCCAACATTCTCAACCACTCGTTCAAGGGAACGGTGGCGCGCCTGGTTGTCGGCACATCCGCCGTCGCCCATGCCAAAACAATCTTTATACCCTCTGTGCAATCTATGTCGCGGTCATCGGGCTTCTGATGTTGCGCTCCGCGCGGCGGGACGACTTCGTGGCGGTCGACGGCTCGATCCTGGTCATCAGCATGCTGATGCTGTCGCCGATGACCAGCCGCTATCACTACATCCTGCTGCTTTTACCCTATATGACGGTCGTGGGACTTGCCTTACGCGATCGCTCATTGCGGGCCGCCGCAATCGTCACGTTGATTGTGAGCTTCGTGCTGGGAACGGCGACGTCGAACGATATCGCGGGGCATTTCATGACCGAGTGGTCCTATGCCCATAATTTCCTGGTGCTGAGCGCGCTCGTGCTGCTGGTGTTCCTCGGCTACGTCATCTTGCGCAACGATGTGCGGCAAACGAGCCCGGCAGCCGCGTGATCCGCCGGTAATATTAGCGGCTGCGCCAGACCATCAACGACGACACTACGTAATTCCACACGACGCTCATGATCGCGCCGCCGAGGCCGGCGACCCACCAGGTCTGTTCGTGACCGAACAGCCAATTGCCGACGCTCATGTTGGAGAGCGCGCCGATGCTCGAGACAACGTAGAACATAAGCAATCCGGTGAAGTAGTTGACGCCGGTGAGACGTTGATCGCGATAGGTAATCGCGTTGTTAAGCGCAAAATTATTCGCGATGGCTACGACGATCGCCAGCGTTTGCGCCCACGGAAACGACAGGCCGATCACTGCGACGCCGATCGACAGCGTGATGAAGTGCACGCCGATGCCGACTGATCCGACCAAACAGAAGAAAACGAACCGCAGCGACAAGAGATCGGACGTCGCCTTGGCCAGCAGCAGGCCGGCGTAGTCGAGCGCGATGCGCGTGTCGAGCTTGCTGGTCCCGCGTTGGCGAGCGCGGAACTGGTATGGCAATTCCGCCAGCCGCAGCGACTTGCCGGCGGTCGAGACGATATCGAGCAGAATTTTGAATCCATGAGTCGACAGTTTGCGCGCGTATGTCTCGACCACGTTCCGGCGCAACATGAAAAATCCGCTGAGCGGATCGCTCAGCTTGAGGCCAAGGACTTTATTGGCGATGCGGGTCGCCAGCAGGCTGATCCATTTCCGGCCGGTTGAAAACGTGTCGGCGCCGCCGCCCTGGGCATAGCGGGTACCGATCACGACATCGACTTCGTCGCTGCGCAATTTCGCCAGCATGGGCAGCAGCAGCCGTTCGTCGTGCTGCAGGTCGGCGTCCATGACCGCGGCGTAGCGCGCCTGGCTCGCCAGCATGCCCTCCAGGCAGGCGCCGGACAGGCCGCGCCGCCCGACTCGACGAAGGCAGCGGATACGCGCGTCGCTGGCGCCGATCGTGCGCGCCACGTCCGCAGTTCCGTCCGGGGAGTCGTCGTCGACAATGATCATTTCCCAGGCCACGCCGGGGAGCGCCTTGCGCAGGCGATCGACGAGGACCGGAACATTTTCACATTCGTTGAATGTGGGAACGATGATACTCAATTCGGGCGCCGTAAATACCGGCTCCCGCTGCAAGCCGACCTCGGCAATGGCCGCGCTTTCGCCGATCGGCAGATCTAGCAATTCCCGACTTTTTGGCACTTACAAATACTAATGCCACACGCGGCGACAAGCCGGTACGCAATAGCTCCCTCAGCCCACGCCGTACCGTACACGCTTGATGCCGTTTTTGAAACTCGATTCAGCGCGTTGTGATTAACCGGAACTCGCCACCGCTGCGACCGGCGTGCGGGTTTCCTGCTCCTTGAGCTGGAGCCGGTAAAACGAGGCATAGCGGCCGCTTTTGCGCAGCAGGTCGTCGTGCCGGCCGGATTCGACTATGTGGCCGTCCTCGACCACAAAGATGCGGTCGGCGTGCGACACCGTGTGCAGCCGGTGCGCGATCGCCAGCGTGGTGCGGCCGCGACAGAGCACTTCCATCGCCTCGCGCACCTGCAGCTCGGATTCGGAATCGAGCGCGGCGGTGGCCTCGTCGAGCAGAATGATCGGCGCATTCTTGATCAACGCGCGCGCGATGGCGACCCGCTGGCGCTGGCCGCCGGAGAGCTGCAGCCCATGCTCGCCGACTGGGGTGTCGTAACCACGCGGGAACGCCATGATGAAATCATGGGCATAGGCGGCCTTGGCGGCGGCGACGATCTCGTCCTCGCTGGCGCCCGGCTTACCGAATGCGATGTTTTCGCGGATCGTGCTGCGGAACAGGAAGGTGTCCTGCCCGACATAGGAAACATGCTGGCGCAGCGAGCGGCGCGACACCTGGGCGATGTCCTGCTCATCGATGACGATCTTGCCGCGCTCGGCTTCATAGAAGCGCAGGATCAGATTGAACACGGTCGACTTGCCGCCGCCCGACGGTCCGACCAGCGCGGTCAGCTTGCCCGGCTCGGCCGTAAACGACATGCCGGACAGCACCGCTTCGTCGCTGCGATAGCCGAAATGAACGTCGGTGAATGCCAGCCGCGGCGTCTTGATCTGCAATGCCGGCTTGTCGTGGTCGAGCGGCTCGCTCGGAGGACTGTCGATCACCTCGAACAGCACTCGCACGCCCACCAGCCCGCTGTTGAGCTCGATATTGAGACGGGCCAGCCGTTTGGCTGGCTCATAGGCCAGCAGGAACGCCGCGATGAACGAGAAAAATTCTCCGGGCGCCGCGCCGGTATTGAGCACGCGATAGCCGCCGTAGGTGATGGCGATCGCGACCGCGAAGCCGCCCAGGGTTTCCATCAGCGGGCTGGCGCGGTTAGAGACGCGCGCCAGTTTGTTGGCCTCGTACTCGACCGCGGCGACATTGCGGTCGAAGCGCTCGCGCATGATCTCTTCGAGCGTGAAAGCCTTGACGATGCGGATGCCCTGCAGCGTTTCCTGCAGCGTTTCGAGGATGCGGGTGCCGCCGTGGAATTGGGTGCGTGCGATCGCGTAGATGCGGCGGATCAGCTTGCGCAGCACGAAAAACGCCGGCGGCGCGACCACAAAACTGAAGAACGCCATCAGCGGGTCCTGCACCACCATCACCGTCAGCAGGCCGATCAGCGACAGCAGGTCGCGTCCGATGGCGGTGATCAGCAGATTGATCACTTGCGTGCAGGCCGCGGCGCCGGTCGACAGCCGCGCGACGAATTCTGTCGAATGCCGGTCGGAGAAAAAGCTGAGCCCTTCGTGCAAGAGTTTGGTGAAGACGGCGCGCTGATTGTCGGCAACGATACGGTTGCCGATGCGCGACAGCGTCACGCTGTGGCCGTAAGTGGCGAGCCCCTTGATCGTGAACAGTGCGGCGGTGATTCCGCCCAGCACGAAGACGGCCGAGAGATTGCGATGAACATAAGTCTGGTTCATCACGTCGCCGATCAGATAGGCGCTCAACGCCGTGCAGGCGGCGGAAACCGCCATCAAGGTGAAGGCGACGGCGTATTTGCGCCAATGGACCAAGCCTTGTTCGGTCAGCAATCGCCGAACCATGGCGAGGGTGCCGTAACGCTCGTCGTCGGCCGATGGCAATGTGTGTTCGTTCATCCGCCCTCTGTCGGGCATTGATTATGGCGCGTCAAGACGCGGGCAGGGGCGGTCGTTTCCTTGCCTGTTGACAGCGGAATTTTCAAGCGAAAATCTAGTTAAAAAGCGGAATTCGGCGCTCGAAAGTGCCGAGCGATCAGGCTGGGGCGCTTTCGCGCCTGCCCGGCAGCCGCCGCTCCCAAGCGAGCGCATGGGCGACGATGGTGTCGAGGTCCTCGAACTGCGGGCGCCAATCGAGCGTCGAACGGATGCGCGCGACGTCGGCTACCAGCGCGGCCGGATCGCCGGCGCGCCGCCCGGCGATCTCGACCGGAAAATCGCGCTCGCTTGCGCGCCGCACCGCGTCGATCACCTCGAATACCGAAGAGCCGTGCCCGTAGCCGCAGTTGAACGTTGCGCTGGCGCCGCCGCGGCGCAGATAGGCCAGCGCCGCCGAATGCGCGCGCGCGAGATCGCTGACATGGATGTAGTCGCGGATGCAGGTGCCGTCCGGCGTCGGATAGTCGGTGCCGAACACGTCGATCTTGGGCCGCTTGCCGAGCGCCGCTTCGCAGGAGACCTTGATCAGATGGGTCGCTGCCGGGCTCGATTGCCCGGTGCGCAGCTTCGGATCGGCGCCGGCGACGTTGAAGTAGCGCAACACCACGAAGCGCAGCCCATAGGCCGTGCCGGCATCGTGCAGCATGATCTCCGACATCAGCTTCGAGCTACCGTAAGGCGAGATCGGCGCCGTCGGCGCATCCTCGCGCACCGGCACCTGCTCGGCATTGCCATAGACGGCGGCGGTGGACGAGAAGATGAACTGCTGCACGCCGGCCTTGATGGCGACGTCGAGCAAGGCGCAGGTATTCATGGTGTTGTTGCTGTAATAGGCGAGCGGATCGCGCACCGAATCCGGCACCACGATCGACGCGGCGAAATGGATGATGGCGGTCACGCCATGGCGGCGAAGCGTCTGCGCCACCAGCTCTCGATCGCCGGTGCTGCCGGCGACGAACGGCACCTTGCCGGGGACGAGAAAGCGAAATCCGGTCGACAGGTTGTCGAGCACGACCACCGGCTCGCCGGCGTCGACCAGCTCATGCACCATGTGGCTGCCGATATAGCCGGCCCCGCCCGTGACCAGGATCGTCATGACCCATGCCCCTCGAATATCTGCGCCGTCTTACCGGCCGACCGTGAAAGAGCGCTTAGGCCGTACGGCAAGCGGTCATGGTTATGGCGGTCATGCTTAATGCTCGGTATATGACCCCGGCAGAGGCACTATGGCCAGTATTCTCTTCATCAAGACTTCGTCGCTCGGGGATGTGATTCATCACATGCCGGCGCTGACCGAGGCGCGCAAAGCCCGCCCCGACGCGAGATTTACCTGGCTGGTGGAAGAGGCCTTTGCGCCGCTGGTCCGGCTGCATTCGGCGGTGGCCGAGGTCATCCCGGTGGCATGGCGGCGCTGGCGAAAATCGCTCTACGCGCCGGCAACGCTCAGCGAAATTGCCGGCAACCTGCGCGCCATCCGGGCGCCGCGCTACGACGAGATTGTGGATAGCCAGGGCCTGCTGCGCACCGCCGTCATCGCCCGCCTCGCGCGCGGGCGGCGTCACGGCTACGACACTGCAAGCATCCGCGAACCGCTGGCCGCGCTGTTCTACGACATCCGCCACAGTGTCAGCCGCGATCTGCATGCGGTGGAGCGCAACCGCATCCTCAGCGGCCTGTCGCTTGGGTTTACGCCGCAGGGCGTGCCCGATTTCGGGCTCGACCGCGCGCGCTTTCCCGCGCCAGACGAGCGCTATGGCGTGCTGCTGCACGCCACGGCGCGGCCGGGAAAGCAATGGCCGGAGGCGCATTGGATCGCGCTCGGCCACGCGCTCGCAGGTCAAGGGATCGATCTGGTGCTGCCGTGGGGTACGGATGCGGAGCGCGCGCGTAGCGAACGCATCGCATCCGCGCTGCCGCGTGCGCGCGTTCCCGAACGGGCGCCGCTCGACGCAGTCGCCCGCCTCATTGCCGGGGCGCAATTCGTGGTCGGGGTCGATACCGGGCTGCTGCATCTGGCGGCCGCGCTCGGCGTCCCGCTGGTCGCGATTTTTGCCGGCAGCAAGCCCGGACTGACCGGTCCGGTCGGCAGCGGACCGATCGCCGTGCTGGGCGCGCAAGGGACGCAGCCAACCGTTGCGGCGATTGCCGATGCGGTCGCGAATATCGCGCGTTAATTGCGTGCGAAACCGTTTCAGGCGGCGCCGGCGCGCAACAGATCGTGGATGTGGATGACGCCGACCGGCTTGCCGGCCTCGACCGCGAACAGCGCGGTCACTTTCGTGGAATTGAGGATTTCCAGCGTCTCGCTGATGAGCTGATCGGGCCGCACCGTTTTCGGCGCGCGCGTCATCACGTCGTCGACGCGCGCATCGAGCAGATTGTTGCGCATATGCCGGCGCAGGTCGCCGTCGGTGATGATGCCGACCAGCAGGCCGCGCGGATCGGTGATGCCGACGCAACCGAATCCCTTGGTGGACATCACGATGATCGCGTCGGACATGCGCGTGCCGAGCGGCGCCAACGGCACCGATTCGCCCGTGTGCATGAGATCGCGCACCACTTTGAGCAGCGCGCCGAGCTTGCCGCCCGGGTGCAGCAGACCGAAATCCACCGCCGTGAAGCCGCGGCTTTCCAGCAGCGCGATCGCCAGCGCGTCGCCGAGCGCCAGCTGCATCAGCGAGGAGGTGGTCGGCGCCAGATTATGTGGGCAGGCCTCGCGCGCCTGCGGCAAAGCGAGCACCACGTCCGCGGTCGTCGCCAGCGTCGAGTCCGCGTTGGCGGTCATCGCGATCAAGCCGATGCGGAAGCGGCGTGAGTAATCGGTGAGATTTTTCAGCTCCGCCGTCTCGCCCGACCACGACAGCGCAACGATGACATCGTTGTTTGCGATCATGCCGAGGTCGCCATGGCTGGCTTCGCCCGGATGCACGAACAGCGCCGGCGTTCCGGTGGAGGCGAAGGTGGAGGCGATCTTGCGCCCGACATGGCCGGATTTGCCCATGCCGGTCACGATCACCCGGCCTTGCGCGGCGCGGATCAGGTCGACTGCCGCGGCGAAGGTCGCGCCCAGACCATCGCGCAGCGCGGTGGCGAGCGCCTCGATGCCGCCACCTTCCGCGTCGAGCGTGCGCAAAGCGGAATCGATCGCCGCCTGCGCGCGGGTGCTGCTCATATCGGCTGGCTTGGGTCTGGCCATGCGGGGGTCACGTTCCTTTATCAATCACGGGCTTGATAGCATGGAACGGGCCGCCCGTCAGGCTTGCGATGGCTCAAATGTTAACGCCGTGGGTAGGCAGACCTAAACTACCGCGCGCCTGGCAACGATACGGGCTGCGCCCAGAACGGCTGCCTCGGATCGAAGCGAAAAATCAAAGTGGCTGTGACGAGGTGGTCGGTAAAACTCTTCGTCGGGTCATTAGAATTATTCCAAAGGTATTTATAATCGAAGCGAAGGTCCGTTTGATAGGACAGAAGGTGCGGGAATAACAAAGTCACGCCGGGGACCAGGAAGTTGTCGGCCCGCTTGTCGCCGGTCGGCGTAACGTCATCGCGGTAAGCGCGCCTGCTGTACAATAGGCTGGCGCCGGCGATTAGCCAGTCGGTAATTCTTCTATAGCCTTCAATTTTGGAGCCAGCCTCGACATATGCGCCGGGTGCCAGTTCAGTGAGGGCTGGCGAAATGGCCGATCCGGCTAGGTCGCTATAAAGGACCCAGGGCGACAAGATGACGACACCGCTGTTCCCAAGCGCATTGGGAAAGGCAAAACGCGCGCGCGCCTCCGTATAGAAACCGTCGGCCGAGGGAAAGAAGTCGTTATACGAGCGGTAAGCAGCCTTCAATTGCAGCGATTGATAGAGGCCTTGCGATGCGCCTTCGAAAGTCGTGCTGACCGCGCCTTCGCCGTAATAAAAATGTTGGTCATAGTATGTGGCCGCGCCACCGACCGCGGGCACCATTGACACGCCGGAAAATAAATCGAGCACCGGCCCGGTATAAAGGCCGGCATAGCCATAACCCAGATCGCCGCTTTGACTGTAGATCTGCCCGGCGACAGCGCCTGTCGTACGCCAACGAAGGCCGTTGATGGCACGTTCGTCGCGTAGCGAAGCGGATGCCAAACCTTCAACCTCAGTCCGCCGCGGACCAAGATAGTAACGCGGATTGGATTCGACCGTCGAGCCTAGCTCAACCGTCACCTGACTGTAGTCCGGCTGCAGCTTGCGGCGAACACGCTGCAACCCCGCTTGTGCCTCCGCATTGCTGGGATCGTTGACCGTGACACGCTCATAGGCCGAAAGCGCCCACCTGAGGACACCGGCGGCCTCAGCCGCACGCGCAAAATTTAAATTAAGTTGGCTATCTTCGGGATGTTTCAAAACTTGTGAATAAAGCGAATCAAGCTGATTGGATGCCCGCGCCGGCGAAACAATCAAAAGCGCCAATAAAAATACTGACGCCGCAAGTGATGGAACTAAATGGCACCAACCAGGAACGCGCATCACACCAAATTCCCACGTCGATCAGGATTTCAATCCATCCAAAACCGGCTACCAGCCGCAAGATTCTATATGCTAGCATATGATAGCAGAACCGAGTGGTCACGCCATGAGCAACGTCATACGCCCTTTATTGTTCTTGAGCGCAATTGTGGCAATTGTCGCGGTCGCGGCGACCAACGCCGTGGCCGATAAAATCGGCGTTGCTGCGGCGGTCGTCAATCAAGTGCAGGGCGTGTCTGGCGGCAACAGCCGTCCGCTATCCGTTGGAAGCGATGTCTTCGTGCACGAACACATTCGTACGAGCGACGCCAGCACCGCGCAGCTTTTGTTCCTCGATAAGACAAGCGTCAGCATCGGACCGCGTGCGGATTTGGTGCTTGACAGTTTCGTCTACAATCCCAACCGGGGCACCGGTCGCGTGGTACTCAATGCTGTGCAGGGTGCATTCCGCTTCATCACCGGATCACAGAATCCGAGGGACTATACGATCAGGACACCGGTCGCAGCGATTGGAATTCGAGGGACTATTCTCGACTTTCTCATTACGGGAAACGCTGCTACGGGCTACAAACTCACCGTTCGTCTCGTCGAATGCTGTGCCGTCATGACTCTGCCATCGGGGCAAGTGCTCAATCTCACGATTCCAGGCACTGCGTTTGTTGTGACGAGCGACGGCGGCGTGACGGGGCCGATACAGTGGGACGGAACCATCATCAATGCGGCAGGCGGCTTGCAGTTTCCGCTATTTGGCTGGTACTTCGAAGGCGAGCCGGGTCCAGACGGGCTACCTTCGTTTCACACCGGCGATATCGATCAGCTTAACGCGGTGATCGCGGGACAACTCAAAACCATTCTATCTGTTACTATTACCGATAGTAATATCAGACATTAGTTGCGGCCATTGTGAAGGCCGCGCCCTAGTGGCCTTTCCGCAGCACTTCACGCACGCTCGCCAGCACGGTCTCGACCGCGACATCGGCGGTGCCTCGATGGCTCACCGCATCGTTGCCCTCGCTGCGTGCGCGCTTGGCCGCCGCTTCGTCGCCGGGCGGCTCAAGGATGGCGGCGATTGGATTGAGCGGCTTCCAGTGCCACGGGCTGGTCGGGCCGAAAATCGCGATTGTGGGCGTGCCGATCGCCGCCGATACATGCATCAGTCCAGAATCGTTGGTGACGGCGGCGTCGGCGGCGGCGAGCGCCAGGATCGCGTTGCGCAGATCGGTGCCGGTGAGATCACGCACGCGGTGTCTTGCGGTTTCGGCGATCCGCTTCGCCAGCGGCGTCTCGTTCGGTCCGCCCAAGACCCAGACCGATGCACCGTCATTGGTGAGCGCGCGCGCCAATGTGCCGTAGTGGCCGGCCGGCCAAGCCTTGCCGGCGCCGACCGCGCCGGGCGANNCTCGTCCGGCGGCACCTTCAATTCGGGCAGCGGCCATTCCGGCGGCAAACGCGCGTCCTTCGGCAAAGCGAGCGCGCCCATGCGGTCGATCATGCGCGGGAGTTTTCGTTCGCCGAAGCGCACATCGTTGAGCAGCCCGAAGCGGAATTCGCCGGCGAAGCCGGTGCGCAGAGGAATGCTTGCAAGCCACGGCGCCAGCGCGGCCTTCCACTTGCGCGACATGACCAGCGCCTGCGCGTAGCGGCCTTCGCGCAATCTGTCGGCAAGCTGCCGCTGCAGCGCGACGCCGAGACGCCGCCGCGGCAGGTCGATGACGATCACGCGCCGCACGCCCGGCATGTAATCGGCGAGCGGGGCGCACAGCGTGCTGCTGACAATGTCGACTGGCCGCTCGGGCACCTGCGCGCGCAGCAGCTTCACCACCGAATGGCAGCGGACGAAGTCCCCGATCCAGACATAGGGGACGATCAGGATCGGGCTTGGCGGTCGGGTTAATTCTTGGCTCATTCGTTCGGCGCCGCAGCCCCTTTAGCGTCCGTTTCGGTCGGCCCGGACAGGCGTTAGCCTGCGGGGGCTAAACCTGTCCAGCCGCAATTTTTACCGTTTCCTGAGCCATTTGCGGGGGAATAAGCCCTACCAATTGCGCCCGTCCACGGACTGGGGCAAAGGATGGCCTGGCGGCGAGGTAGGGCATGTTTTTGGTCACCGGTGGGGCCGGGTTCATCGGATCGAACGTGGTGGCCAGCCTCAACGAGGCGGGCGCAAGCGACATCGTGGTCAACGACCTGCTCGGCCAGGACGACGCTAAATGGCGCAATCTGGCCAAGCGCCAAGTGGCCGACCTGGTGCCGCCGGCCGAATTGATGGCCTGGCTCGACAGCCGCAAGCTCGAGGCGGTCATTCACATGGGCGCCATTTCCGACACNNCCGACGGCGACCTGGTGATGGAGAACAATTTCCGGCTGTCGCTGCGCCTGCTCGACTGGTGCACGGCCACCCGCACGCCGTTCATCTATGCCTCTTCGGCCGCGACCTATGGCGACGGCAGCCAGGGTTTCGACGACGACTGGTCGCCGGAAGCGTTGCGCAAGCTGCGCCCGATGAATCTCTACGGCTGGAGCAAGCACCTGTTCGATCTCGCGGTGGTCGATCGCTACGTCAAGAAAGAAAAACTCCCGCCGCACTGGGTCGGCTTAAAATTCTTCAACGTCTACGGCCCGAACGAATACCACAAAGGCCATATGGCGAGCGTGCTTGCCAAGGTGTTCGACCAGGCGAAAGCCGGCAAGCCGGTACGGCTGTTCAAATCGCATCGCGACGACATCGCAGACGGCGAGCAGCGGCGCGACTTCATCTATGTGGACGACGCCATTTCGGTGCTGCGCTGGCTACTCGACGCCACCTCGGTCAGCGGCATTTTCAATGTCGGCACCGGCAAAGCCGAAAGCTTCCGCGACATGATCGGCGCCATGTTCAAGGCGCTCGGGCGGCCGGCCAATATCGAATATATCGAGATGCCGGACGCGATCCGCGGCCAGTACCAGTATTTCACGCAAAGCACCATCGAGAACCTGCGCCGCGCCGGCTATAACGCCGGCTTCACCCCGCGCGAGGCGGCCGTTGGCCAATATGTCACCGGCTATCTCGACCGCGAAGACCGATATCGTTAGCGCATGATCCGGAAAAGTGGGAAGCGGTTTTCCGATAAGATCATGCGCAAAGGCTAAAGCCATGTTCGACTTCGACAAACATCTTGCAGACCTCACCGGGCAGACCGTGCTCTGCATCGGCGATCTGATGCTCGATGAATTTGTCTATGGCGAGGTCACGCGCATCTCACCGGAAGCACCGACGCCGGTGATCGCGGTCAAGCGCACCGAAGTGATGATCGGCGGCGCCGGCAATGTGGCGCGCAATCTGGTCGCGCTCGGCACCCGCTGCATTTTTGTCGGCGTCGTCGGCGACGACGATGCCGGGGGCGAATTAAAAAAAGAGCTGGCGAAAATACCGCGGATCGACGCGCACCTGGTGACCGATGCCGGGCGTCGGACGACCCGCAAGGTGCGCTTTGTGTCCGAACATCATTCGGCCCACCTGCTGCGCGCCGACTGGGAGCCTGCTTCGCCCGTGGATTCCAAAAGCGAAGACGCGCTGATCGGCCACGTCATCAAGGCGATGCCCAAAGCAGGCGCGGTGGTGCTGTCCGATTACGCCAAGGGCGCGCTCACCCCGCGCGTCATTCGNNGACGATCAGGTCGCGGCGGCCGCGGCCGAGCTTGGCCGCATGCTGGGCGCCAAAGCGGTTCTGGTGACGCGTAGCGAGGCCGGCATGACGCTGGTGGGCGAGGGCGCCGCCATCCACGTGCCGGCCTATCCGGTGCGCGTGCGCGACGTCTCCGGCGCCGGCGACACGGTGGTGGCGGTGCTGGCGGCCATGCTTGCCATGCAGGCCGATTTCGAAACCGCCATGCGCGCGGCCAATGCCGCCGCCGCGGTCGTGGTCGGCAAGCGCGGCACCGCGACGCTCTCTGTTGCGGAATTGCGCTCGCGCATCCTGCCGGCGGCGACGCTCGCTCCGGAAGAAAAGATCGTGTTCGACTGGGCGTTGCTCGACGAGCACATCGCCGAATGGCGGCGGCAGGGCTTGCGCGTCGGCTTCACCAATGGCTGCTTCGATCTGCTGCATCCCGGCCACGTCAAATTGCTGGCCGGCGCACGCGCGGCCTGCGACCGCCTGGTGGTGGGCTTGAACGGCGATGCCTCGGTCACCCGGCTGAAGGGCGAGGGCCGTCCGGTGCAGCCGGTGCAGTCGCGCG
>PKXB01000021.1 GCA_003133345.1 Hyphomicrobiales bacterium
ACGCGCCGTTCCATCGCGCGATCGAGCGCCTCGGTGCCATCACGTCATACCCAGTTCTCGGTGGCCTTCACTACCAATATTGCAGAATCTAATTTTCGGTACACACAGCCGGTAAATTGGGTCCGAGGAAGAATTAGGCGCAGAGTCCCTCCCTCGAGGCCCCTTTTGACGCGCTCAATCACCACTACGTTCGGGCTTAGGTTTTCGGGACATTCAGCAAGCGGTGGCGCGCCAAATGCAGCGGCGTGCGCGCGATCGGCTCGCGGGTAATGAAGCGCCAGCGCGCCACGTGATAGCTCGGATCGAAGCCGTAGAAGCCGAGCCGCATGCGTTCCAGTTCTTCGGCCCGATAGGCCTCGAGCGGTTTCTCAGCCTCCTCGCGCTCGCGCCGCGCTCGTTTCTGCGCGAGCAGGCGATCGAACGCCGGATCGGCGGCAAGTCGTTCGGCATGTTCTTGCACGGCCGCACGGAAGGCGGGCCGCGCATTGGGCAACACGGCGTCGGCCAGGCCAAGCCGCTGCGCTGCCGCCGCCCCCATGGGCAGGCGCGATCCGATGACCGCCTCGACGCGATCCGGCCCGACCCGCCGCGGCAGCACGTAGGTCCAGTATTCCGATCCGAAGAGATTGCCCATGTTCTTGTAGTGCGGATTGAGCACGATGCCATTGCGCATGAGCACTTGGTCCGCGGCGAGCGCGAGGAAAACACCTCCGGCGCCTGCATTGCCTTCCAGCGCGGCAATCACGAGCTTATCGGCCGTGAGCAACACCGCGCACGCGACATCGTCGATGGCATTGATGTTCGCCCAGCTCGCGTCGCCCGGGCTTGCCGCTGCCTCGATGACGCCGAGATGCATGCCGTTCGACCAGAATTCGCGTCCGCCGGCGAGCACGATTACCTTCGTGGGCCTCGCCGCCGCGTATCGGTAGGCCTCCAGCAGCCGGCGGCACTGGTCGACCGACATCGCCCCGTTGAGGAACTCGAACGAGAGCCAGCCGACGCCATTCGTCTCGCGGTACGAGACTTCGCGATAGGTGTTCGGCCCTTCTCCGGTTCCGAGCCCGATCGGCTGCTCAGGAATGCCGTCGAGGCGGCCCGCCAATGCCAGCGTCGCCGGGATTTTGAACCGGCGGCTGCCCGTCGCGGGTTCGGGGGTGATGGCAGTGATCCACACCGCGCCGTCGACGGTTGCCCGGCAGATCGCGCCGTCGCGCCAGGCGATGACTGCTCCCGCTGGCCCCCGCAAAACATCCTCCGGCCAGGGATCGTGCAGCCGCCCTGAAAGCCCAAGTGTAATGTCCGGAATGCCGGGCTGGCCGGACGCGGCATGCAGTTTGCGCATCACGGTCCCGGTCTCGTTGCACGACCAGTCGATCTCTCGTTCCTCGATCTTAATGGCCGGTCGCCAGCTGCCGCCGCCCGGGCTTGCGTCCGACAAAGGCCGGCCGGTGGTGCCGCCGCCTTCGATTCTGCCGATTGCCTCAATCACGCAGGCAACCGCGGCCTCGGTGACTTCGTCGCGATAGAGGCTCGATTTCGCGGCCGCACGCAGGTCGAAATTGCGCGTCGCCCAGATGTTGCCGGCGTCGAACGTGGCATTCGCCTCGATCAACGTGGTGCCCCACGCCGCGTGGTCTTCGAGGATTGCCCAGTCGAGCGCCGCCGGGCCGCGGTCGCCGACCGGTCCAGGATGGACAATCAGGCACTGCACCGTGCGCCAGACTGCCTCCGGAATGGCGCGGCGCAGGAACGGCGCGACCACGAGATCTGGCCGAAACAAACGCACGGCTTCGGTCACGCTGTCGTCGTTCACGTCGAGCTCGACGGAGAGCTCGTGGCCGCGCTCGGCGAGCTCGACGTGGATGCGCTGGGTCAGCGCGTTGAAGCTGGTGGCGAGCAACAGGATGCGCATCGTGCCCTCAGCAGATGCGTGGCAACTGCTCGCCGGCGAGCCAGTCGATCATGCGCTCACCGCCGATCCGGGTCGCCATGCGCACGAAGCGCGCCGGGTCGGCGGTCACTTCGCCGATCACCATGGCATCGCGACCGAGCGGATGGCGGCGCAGGACGCCGAGCAGACGCCCGGCATCTTCGGCCGGCGCGATCGCGATGAGCTTGCCCTCGTTGGCGACGTTCAAGGGGTCGAGACCGAGCAACTCGCAGGCCCCGAGAACTTCAGGCCTGACCGGTATGGCAGCTTCGTCAAGCCGCATCCCCACGGCCGACTGGTGGCAGATCTCGTTGAGAGTCGCCGCAAGACCGCCGCGGGTCGGATCGCGCAATACGCGGATGGTCGGCACGGAGGCCACCATGTCGGCGACCAGGCCGTTCAGCGCCGCGGAATCCGAAACG
Source organism: Hyphomicrobiales bacterium (assembly GCA_003133345.1). Taxonomy (GTDB): domain Bacteria; phylum Pseudomonadota; class Alphaproteobacteria; order Rhizobiales; family Xanthobacteraceae; genus Pseudolabrys. The sequence goes on from PKXB01000021.1 coordinate 2,353, forward strand.
ATGGTGGTCTCGAATTCGAGGCCGGCCCGGTGCGCCATGATGGCGACACCGTGATCGCCCATGCTGCCCGAGATCAGGATCGCGTCGCCAGCGCGCGCGCGGTCGCCCGAGATCTCGATCCCGGGCGGCACGACGCCGATGCCAGCGGTGTTGATGAAGAGGCCGTCGGCCTTGCCGCGCTCGACGACCTTGGTGTCGCCGGTGACAACCGCGACTTCGGCGGCGCGAGCGGCCTCGCCCATCGAGCGGGCGATTCGCTCTAGATCGGCGAGTGGAAAGCCCTCTTCGATGATGAAGCCGGCCGAGAGATAGAGCGGGCGCGCGCCGCTCATGGCGACGTCGTTGACGGTGCCGTGGACGGCGAGCGAGCCGATGTCGCCGCCCGGAAAGAACAGCGGAGAGACCACGAAGGAGTCGGTCGACATCACCATGCGTCCGCCCACAACCTCGAAGGCGGCCTGGTCGTCGCCGCGCGCCAGCATCGGGTTGTCGAAGGCCGGGCGGAAAATCTCCTCGATGAGCTGCTGCATGGCGCGTCCGCCAGCCCCGTGCGTGAGATCGACGCGGCCGGCCGCAAGGTCAAGCCGGCGCGAAGCCGAACGTGATGCACGGGACGCGACGTTCATTGCGTCCGCTCCCGCATCCGGCCGTAACTGTAATAGGCGGCGCACGCGCCCTCCGAGGAGACCATGCAGGACCCGAGCGGCGTTTCCGGCGTGCAGACGCTCCCAAACAGCCGGCAGTCGGTGGGTTTTTTGGCGCCGCGCAGGATCGCCGGGCAGGCGCAGGCCTTGTTGCCCTCGCTCGCGATATAGGGCTCGTCGAAGCGGCGCTCGGCATCGAAGGCCGCGTAAGCATCCTTGAGGCGGAGAGCCGAATACGGGATGTGGCCGAGGCCGCGCCATTCGAAGTCGCGCCGCAGCTCGAAGATGCGCGATACCGCCTGCTTGGCCCGGAGATTGCCGTCGCGAGTGACCGCTCGGATATACTGGTTCTCCACCTCGGCGCGGCCCTCGTTGAGCTGCCGCACCAGCATCAGAATCGATTGAAGGATATCGATCGGCTCGAAGCCGGAGATCGCGACCGGCTTGCGGTACTCCTCGGCGAAGAACTCATACGGTTGGCTCCCGATGACGACTGAGACATGCGCGGGCCCGAGGAATCCATCGATCTCGACGGCACCGAGGTCGCGTACCGCTGGCGCCTCGAGGATCGCAGCGATCGCCGACGGGGTCAGCACGTGATTGCAGAACACCGAGAAGTTCCCGAGCTTTGCTTTGGCAGCGGCCTCGATCGCAAGCGCGGTCGGCGGGGTCGTGGTCTCGAATCCGATGGCGAAGAAGATCACCTCGCGGCCCGGATTGGCTTCGGCGAGCTTCAGCGCGTCGAGGGTGGAATAGACCATCCGGATGTCCGCGCCGTCCGCCTTGGCTTTCATGAGGCTCTGACCTTTGGAGCCGGGCACCCGCAGCATGTCGCCGTAGGAGGCGAGAATTACGCCGTCGCGCTTGGCGAGGCGGATCGCCATGTCGAGCCGGCCGGTGGGCAGGACGCAAACCGGGCAGCCGGGGCCGTGCACCATCTCGATATTCGCGGGCAACAGATCCTCGATGCCGTAGCGGAAGATCGCATGCGTGTGTCCGCCGCAGAATTCCATGAGGCGATAGCGGCGATCGGTGTCCGCCTCGCGATGGATCGATGCGGCGAGGCGGCGGGCAGTCTCGGCGTCCCGGTATTCGTCGAGGTGCTTCATGGCGGTGCCTCGGTCGCCTCGCCGGCCGCCGAAAATTCTGCCAGCGCGTCGGAGCCTTCCGCCGCCAGCAATGCCAGCGTGCGCTCTGCTTCCGCCTCGTCGATCCTGGCGAGCGCGTAGCCGACGTGAAGCACGACGTAGTCGCCGGGCTTCGGATCGTCGATGAGCGCGATCGAGATTTCCTTGACGATGCCGCCAAGCGACACCTTGGCGGTTTCGGGTCCGGTCAGGGCGACGATCTTCACCGGAAGTGCGTGACACATGAATCCGTTTCCCTATGCATTCCGTCGTTCAAGAGCGCCGACGCGGCGATAAAAGCCTGACCAAGCGACAACCCGCCGTCGTTCGGCGGCACGGCGTGGGCGACCAGGGGCTCGATCCCTCTCGCGGCGAGTCCCTCGACGAGGCCTTCGGTAAGTACTTTGTTGAGGAAGCAGCCGCCGCTGAGCGCCACCGCGCGCAGGCCGCGCGCCGAAACCGCCGCCGCCACCAATTCGACCAAGCCGGCGACGAGCGTGCCGTGGAACAGCGCCGCGCCGGCCGCCGGCTCGAGACCATCGGCGAGCCGGCCGAGCAGCGGCAGAAAGTCGAGCACGCCGCCGTCGATCCGCCAGCCGTCGGCCAGCACGGCCGTCTCGGTCACGAGGCCTTCGAGCCGCATTGCCGCTTCGCCCTCGAAGGCCTGGCGGCGCGACACGCCGAGCAGCCCGGCCGCAGCGTCGAACAGACGTCCCGCGGAGGTGGTCGGTTCGCACGCGATTCCAAGCGCCAGCATGTTACGGACCGAGCGAGCCAAGGGCTCATCCGCAAAGCGTCGCTCGATAGTCTCGCCACGGCCCAGCGCATGGAGCGCGGCGGCTGCCATGCGCCACGGCTCGCGCGCGGCCCGGTCGCCGCCCGGCGCCGGCAGCGGCGCCAGATGGCCGAGCCGCTCGAACTGCTCGCCGTCGACGCAGAGCAGCTCGCCGCCCCAGGCGCTGCCGTCGGAACCGAGCCCGAAGCCGTCGAGCGAGAGCCCGAGCAGCGGTCCCTCGATATGATGCTCGGCCGCCAGCGCGGCAATATGCGCGTGATGGTGCTGCACCGGAATCACCGGTGGCCCGAGCCGATTAGCGAGCCGCGAGGTCGGAAAATCGGGATGCAGGTCGCAGGCAATCGCCACCGGTTCGACTTCGAGGATCGACAGCATGTGCCGGAGGGTTTCCTCGAGAAATGCGACGGCTACCGGCGTGTCGAGGTCACCGACATGTTGCGAGACGAACGCCTCGCAGCCGCGCGTGACCGTCACCGTTGTCTTAAGCTGAGCCCCCAAGGCGACGACGCAAGGCACCTCATGCGCCAGACGGATCGGCACCGGCGTGAAGCCGCGCGCGCGGCGCAGGAAGGAGGGCGCCCCGGCCACGACGCGAACCACGCTGTCGTCGGCGCGCGTCACGATTGCCCTATCATGGTCGACGACCGCGTCGGCGATGCCGGCGAGGCGGCTCCGCGCATCGGTTCCGTCGATGACGATCGGTTCGCCGGCGATGTTGGCCGAAGTCGCAACCAGCACAAGATCGGTTGCGTTGGAAATCCAGTCGAGGCCGGCGGGGCGCCCGAGCAGTTCCCAGATCACCAGCCAGTGCAACGGTGTATAGGGCAGGAACAGCCCAACGGTCGGCAGTCCGTTGGAGATACCTTGCGCCAGCCGTGCCTCGTCGCGCGCCGGCACGATGACGATCGGCCGCTCGCGAGCCGCGAGCAGCCGCGCGGAGACGTCATCGAGCGCCGCAAGGCGGTGAGCCGTCGCAAGGTTCCCCACCATGACGGCGAACGGCTTGCCGTCGCGGCGCTTGCGGGCGCGCAGCCGCTCTACGGTCACTTGGTCGCGCGCGTCGCAGACGAGATGGAAGCCGCCGAGACCCTTGAGCGCTACAATCTGGCCGGCGCGGATACGGGCGCCGATTTCGTCAAGCGGGGTGTCGAGTTGCGGACCGCAGGTCGGGCAGCACGTGGTCTCGGCATGGAAGCGCCGGTCGGCGGGATTGGCGTATTCGGCCGCGCAGGCATCGCACAAGGGAAATTCCGCCAGGGATGTCGTGGCGTGGTCGTATGGCAGACGCCGGGTCACGGTGAAACGCGGCCCGCAATGCGTGCAGGTGATGAACGGATAGAGGTAGCGGCGGTTGGACGGATCGAACAGCTCGGCGAGGCAGGCCTCGCAAACCGCCGCATCGGGCGTGATCGCGGTGCGTGCCGGACCGTTCTGCTCGCTGTCACGAATGACGAAATCGCTCTCGCCGGCAACGAGCGGACGCGGCTCGGATTCGACGTCATCGATGCGGGCGAGCGGCGGCGCCTGCGCGACGAGGTCGTCGATGAAAGCGTCGACGTCGCCCTGCACCTCGATCAGCACGCCCTCCTGGTCGTTCAAGGCAAAGCCGGTGAGATCGTGGCGCATCGCGAGCCGCCAGACATGCGGGCGGAAGCCGACCCCCTGCACGAGACCGCGGATGCGCAGACGCAGGCGACGCGCAGCGACGGCAGCAGCGCTATGGCCGATGTCGAAGTCCACGCGCGCGTCCATGCGTAATCTCCTGCTCAGGCCTAGTCAGTCGCGAGGCGGAGCGCCCGCGCGGTTTCGAGCCAGTGCAGCCAGCGATCCATGCCTTCGCCCGTCTTGGCCGAGAGCTTCAGTACGCCGATCGTCGGATTGATCCGCCGCGCATTGTCGATCAGGCGGTCGACGTCGAAGTCGAGATGCGGCAGCAGGTCGGTCTTGGTCACGACCATCAATGCGGAGGCGGCGAACATGCCGGAATATTTCAGCGGCTTGTCCTCGCCCTCGGTCACCGACACGATGACGACCTTGTGGGCCTCGCCGAGATCGAAGCCGGCCGGGCACACCAGGTTGCCGACGTTCTCGATGAACAGGGCGCCATTCGCCGGCGTGCCAAGGCGGGACATTGCGGTGCGCACCATATCGGCGTCGAGATGGCAGCCCTTGCCCGTGTTGATCTGGATCGCCGGCACTCCGGTCGCCCGGATGCGGTCGGCGTCGGCGGTCGTTTCCTGATCGCCTTCGATCACGGCGACCGGATACTTGTCGCCGATCCGCTTCAGGGTTTCCACCAGCAGCGCTGTCTTGCCCGAACCTGGGCTGGAGACCAAGTTGAGCGCGAGGGTTTTCGTGGCCTGCAGATCGCGCCGGTTCTCCGCCGCAATGGCGTCATTTCTAGCGAGAATGTCGCGCTCGACGCTCAACAGCCGCGTTGCACCGGCGCCGGCCGCGGCATCGAGCGGATGATCATGCGCATGCTCGTGGGCGTGGGCATGCCCAGGCGCGTGGCTATGCGAATGCGAGTGGGTGGTGCCGTCCGAATGCGTGTGGCTGTGCTCGTGCGCATGGTCGTGTTCATGCTCGTGGCTATGGGCGCCGTTGGCATGCTCATGCGTGTGGTGGTGAGAAATATCCTCGACCCCCTTCTCGCCCTGGCCGCAACCGCAGGTGCTGCACATCAGACGACCTCCATCTCTTTAAGTCGCATCTCATCGCCGCTTTGAACCAGAAGCTTGACGCCGCCGCAGCGCGGACATGGTGCTCCGCGCGCCGAGATCGCCACCGAGGTTTCGCAATCGAGGCAATAGGCGGTCCCCTCGGGCTCCTGAATTTCCAGCGTGGCGCCTTCGGCCGGCCCGCCGAGCGCCGCTGCATCGACCGCAAAGCGCAGCGCATGGGCGTCGACATGGGAGAGCGTGCCGATCTCGAGCACGAGGCGGGTGACGCGGCGAGCGCGTGCGGCCGCGGCCTGCTCGTGCACCAGGTCGATCAGCGCCGTGGCGAGCGAAATCTCATGCATGAAGCGCAACCTCCGCATGGCTCGGCGGTCGATGGTCGCCCAACATCTCGATCCTGAAGGGCACGCATGGATCGAAGCTCGCGGCGAGCAGTCGGGCGGCGAGCACCGGATCCGCGACCCGGGGCGCGGCGTCGAGCGCGGCCATGAACGGCCCCTCGGGGTGGAAATTCCACTCGGTCGGCGCGACGCTGCGCAGCATCCGCACGCGACCGAAGGCCACGTCGACGAAATAGGCGAGGGGGCCGCGCGCGGTCTCCACGACGCCGGCGCCGCGTCCCGGTCGCGTCAGATCGACCTCGACCGGATCATCGTCCGCCAGCTCGTCGAGCGCGCGACACAGACGCCCGGCCACCACGGGAGCATCGAGAGCTGCGGCCAGCAGTCGCGTCGCGAGCGTCGGGCCCCAATGCGAGACGGCTTCGGCAATCAGCGGATGTCGCTGCGCCGCGAGCGGGCCGACCTCGGCCGGAGTGCCGTCGAGGGTCGGTGCATTGCAGAAAACGGGGTCCGCCGCGAGCCGGGCCGCGAACCAATCTGCGGCCATTGACGGGAGCAGCGGCCGATCATGGCGGCCATAGTCTGCCGGCATGTCGGCGCGTGCGGTGTTGATCAAACGCGCCGGTGTGCTGGCGCCACCTTGTATCGCGGGCCACAGCTCGCGCCAGGACAACGCCGGATCGGCCGCTTCCGGAAACAGCTCGATAAGCAAACGGGCAAGTTCGGACACGGCGCGGGCTAGATCATCGCGGTCCGGCCGCAGCCTAGCTCCGCCGATCCGCGCCCACGCACCATGCTCCGCGACGGTACTTACGGCGGCGGCGGCGCGACGGATATCCGCGCAGGCACGCACATTGGGCGGTCCGCCGACGAGCGGTGGCCAATCCATCAAGATTCGCCAGCCCAAGGCAGCGCCATGCTCGGCGAGCAGCATCAGCTCTCGGAACGCGAGTTGGGCCGGCGACACTTCGATCCCCTGGGTCGCCTCGATCGCCGCGAGACTGGCGATGGCGTGGGCCGTGCCGCACAGCGGGAAAAGCCGCGCCAAGACTTGCGGGACGTCTTCTACGGGCTGCGCCGCCAAGACGCCTGCAATGCCGCTGGCGCGAGTCGTGACCAAGCTCTTCGCCACCAGACGCCCGTCGATCGTAAAGGCATCGAGGCGAATCCGTTGTTCGAGCGTTGGCCAAGCCAGCGTTGCCACTAGCGTTTCCTCCCGAAGCATGAGTGCAACGATGTCTAGCCACCCCACTCCGGCGCCGCGCGACCGGAACGGCCCAATCAGTTATTGGCAAGACATCGCAAATTATCGGGAACAAACCACTGATCGATGTTGATCTAGGTCAACACTCGCGGAGGAGTTTGAGCCCAAAAATTCAAAGCTGCGGGGGATTGTCCAGTTCACGACCATGCGACGGAAGTCATAGAAGAAAACAAACGCGCAAAAAAGATTAGGTCGTCGCCTTAGCCGCAGCGGGAGATTTCGAAGGAGAAAGCCATGTCCCGAACGGCATTTCGTCTGCTTGTGACGGTCGCCTTACTGCTCGCGCCCAGCGTCGCGTTTGCCCATCCCGGGCACGGTGAGGGTGGTAGCCAGTTGGCCGGGTTCATCCATCCATTTAGCGGTATCGATCATCTGCTGGCGATGACAGCCGTCGGCCTGTTCGCGGCCCATCTTGGCGGGCGTGCGCTGTGGGCAGTCCCGGCGACCTTCGTCGCCATGATGGCGCTCGGCGGTGTCTTCGGCGCAGCCGGCGTGTCGCTGCCCTTCGCCGAGACCGCCATCGCATTGTCGGTTCTGGTATTCGGGTTCGTGATTTTCTCCGGAATGACGCCGCCGGTTCTCGCCGCCATGGCGCTCGTCGGAATCTTTGCGATCTTCCACGGCCACGCGCACGGGACCGAAATGCCGGTCGGCGGCTCCGGGGTCGTCTATGGCATCGGCTTCATGGTCGCAACCACGTTGCTGCACGGCTTCGGTATCACGCTTGGCCTGGCAATACGGTGGTTCGACGATGTGCCTAGGCGTCGCGCCATGCAGGCCTGCGGCGTCGCGATCGCGCTGATCGGGGCGGGTCTTACGATCGGTCTTGTGTGATCGGGCGCAGAGCGCTTGCTAGGAAATTGAACGCATCTTCCGCGGCGGAGTTGCGGACGATCGTCCGCTAGGCGCCGGGTTCAGGCGTTCCGGTTCCCGAACAGCAGCGCGCGGCGATCGAGGCTGCTCGCTGCGTCGGAGCGGTTTTTTGCCGCGGTTTCCGACGTCACCTCAGGCAGTGTCATCAGCAATCCAAGCATCCGCCGTGCCTCGGCTTGTGCTTGACCCGGCAGCGTAAAGTTCAGCACCGGCGAATGCAGCGAATGGGCCTTATAGAGCCCGATCGTCCCGTCGCCGCCGACCACGAATGCTCGCTTGCCCGCGGGCAGTTCAATGGAAACGGTCCTGCCGATCTCGGCCATGTTCATCGGCACCGGCTCGATCGGCAGCGTGATCATGTTCATGAACCAGGGCGTGAGCACGACGCCCAACAGTTCGCCATCGCTAAAGGGGAGGAAGCCGGTCGCCTCGATGACGATTTTGTCGTTGTAGATCGGCAGATCCCGCATTCCGGCATCGATGCGCTGAAATAGCTCGATCAGTGCCTGTACGCGGGGATGATCGTCGGGATCGCCAGAGGGTTTCATTGCGATGGATTCAAGCGACGCGCGCGGTCTGGGCCCGGTCGGCGAGCTCGGGGAAGAGATCTTCAAAGAACCGCCTGGCCGCTTGGGCATCCTCCCGCGCGATCTTGGTCACTGCATAGCGCTGCGCCTGCAGGGCGACGAAATCCCCCGGCTGCACCGTTTCCGACATCATCATCAGGCTAACGGTGAAGCGCTCGCCATAGACATCGACGACCGCCATCGGCCCATCGATTGAAATCACCTCGGCTGGAACGGCGATGCACATTCTTGCGATGACCTATTGCAGCCGCAGCGTTGGCGCAGCACCGAGACGGGTGAGTTCATCGACGATCATGGTCACGGCCGCATCGCGGCCGTCGGCAGCTGCCGGCGACAGCTCCAAGCCGAGGCTCAGATTCTGCGGAACGACACCGATGATGACGACCCGGCGTGGTGCCTTGTCGATGAGGCACAGCGCGGCAAGCATGTCCGAGAGGCCCAATTGGTGCGGCGAAAACCGGGTCTCGAACAGCATCCTGATGTTCTCGTTTTCGAGCCGGATCAGGCGACCGGCCGGCCCATCGGCGTTCACGGCGTCGGCGACGATCAGGCAGTCGCGGTCGGCGACCATGTCGAGCAGATCCATGCCCGAGGTGCCGCCATCGAGCAATTCTACGCCATCCGGCAGATCGTGCGAGGCATCGAGCGCTTCAACGATGCGCACGCCGACGCCTTCATCCGACAGGAGGATGTTGCCGAGGCCGAGGACCAGAATGCTCACGATCGCGCCTTCTTTCACATCGCCTTGATTTGAACGATCGGCCGCTTCTCGGCGTCGACCATGTGGACCGCGCAGGCGATGCAGGGGTCGAACGAGTGCACGGTGCGCAGCACCTCGAGCGGCAGGTTTGCATCGGCAACGGGGGTATCGATGAGCGAGGCCTCGTAGGGGCCGGGCTCGTCGTTCTGGTCGCGCGGGCCGGCGTTCCAGGTCGAGGGCACGACGCACTGGTAATTGTCGATCTTGCCGTCCTTGATCACGACCCAGTGCGAAAGCACGCCGCGCGGCGCCTCGTGATAACCGAAGCCGCGCACCTCGCCCTTGGGGAATACCGGCCGATTGAAGGTGCGGGTATCGCCCTTGGCGATGTTGTCGAGCAGCAGCTGCCACTGGTTCTGCAGCGCTTCGTGCAGCACCGCGCAGCGCACGGCGCGGGCCGCGATGCGCCCGATTGTCGAGTGCAGCGCGCTGAGCGGGATCGGCGCACCGGCGACCTTGCTCGCGACCTCGACCAGCTTGGTCAGGTGCCGCTTGGTCGGCTCGTGGCCGGCGGCGTACATGCCCAGCACGTTGGCGAGCGGACCGACCTGCGCGCGCTTGTCGAGGAAGGTCGGCGCCTTGATCCAGGAGTATTTCCCGTCGTCGTGGAAATCGTCGTATTTCGGCGTGGTCTGACCGTCGAAAGGATGCAGCGCGGCGTTCGTGCCTGAATACTCGTACCAGGAGTGCTTGACCGCTTCCTTGACGCCGTCGCGGAAAAAGGCGTCCTGATAGCTTTTGATCGCTTGGAACTTCGACAGGTCACCTGCCGGGATGTAGCCGCCGGGAAGCTCGAACACCGTCCCTTTGGTATCGAGCGGGAGATCGGGCACCGACAGATAGTTGGTGACGCCGGCGCCGTATTTCGTCCAATCCGCGTAGAGCGCGCCGACCGCGGCGACGTCGTTCATCATCGCGTTGTTGATGAAGTCGCCGAGCTGGTCGATTAGCGCTTTGATGGCGTACAGCCGTTCCAGGGTCAGGGTCGACTGGCTTTCGGGATTGATCGCATTCGCCACGCCACCGACCGCGAGGTTCTGGATGTGCGGCGTCTTGGAACCCAGGATGGTGACGATCTTGTTGGCGATGCGTTGCACTTCGAGTGCCTGAATGTAATGCGTCGCCGCCAGCAGGTTGACATCCGGCGGCAGCTTCATGGCCGGGTGGCCCCAATAGCCCGAGGCGAATACGCCGAGATTGCCGCTGTCGACGAAGGTTTTCAGCTTGTCGCGCACCGACCGAATGTTGGGGATACTGTTGGCTTTGTAGTCGGACAGGGTCGCGCCGAGCTTGGACGCACCCTCCGGATCACCCTTGAGCGCCGAGACGATATCGACCCAGTCGAGCGCGGCGAGATGATAGAAATGCACGATATGGTCGTGCACGCCGTGCGCCGTGATGATCATGTTGCGGATATACTGGGCGTTGAGCGGAACTTCGAGATTGAGGGCGTTTTCCACCGCGCGTACCGAGGTGATGGCGTGCACCGTCGTGCAAACGCCGCAGATCCGTTGCGTGAAGATCCAGGCGTCGCGCGGGTCGCGATCTTTGAGGATGAGCTCGATACCCCGCCACATCTGACCCGACGACCAGGCCTTTGTCACCTTGCCGCCGTCGACTTCGCAGTCGATACGCAGATGCCCCTCGATGCGGGTGATGGGGTCGATCGTTATGCGAGTCAAAGTAGCCTCCTATTAGCGACGCGCGGCATCGCCGTGCAGCACTGGCAAGGTCTTGATGAAGATGAGGTAGAGAAGCACTTCGAGCGCGACGACGCCGATCGACACCATCAGCTCGGGTACGGAAGGGAAGTAGGACCAATTGTTGAGCGGCTGATAGCCGATCAGATAGGCATCGAGGCGGTAGAGCGATCCGCCGGCGAGCAGCGCGACGGCGCCGAGGAACGAAGCCCGCTGGCTCGCGCGCCCGGCCGGCGTGATGAACACCAGGGCGGCAGCGAGGAACATGGCGTTCTCGACCCAGAACAGGAAGACACTGATGCTGCCGATGAAGGCCAGCGGCAGGGCGTTGCGCGCGACCAGATCGCCAAAGCGCAGTACGAGCCAGGCGACGGTGATCCAGCCGACGACGATTGACATCTTCGAGATCAATGCGTGTTCGGACGGCAGCGAGAAGGTCTTTGAAACGACCGTCGCCTCGAACATCACCACGGCATAGCCCATGGCCAGCGCGCTGATGACGAACAAGGCCGGCAGCCAGAGCGTGAACCACAGCGGGGAGAGTCTGTATTCCATCACCAGCAGCATCGATCCGAGCGAGGACTGGTGCATGGTCGGCAGTAGGACGCCGAGCGCGACGATCACGAACATCCAACGATCGAGAACGCGCTTGATTGCGGCGAAGCCCCAGCGTTCGAGGAACGCCGGCGAAAACTCGATCCACAGCACTACCACGTAAGCCATCACGCAAAGCGCGACCTCGAACATGACCGAGTTGAGCTGGGCGTGCCACGGCAGCAGCAGATTATAGGCCTGCCAATAGCGGCCGAGATCGAAAATCACGGCAAAGCCGCCGAGTGTATAGCCGAACAGCCCGCTGAGCAGCGCCGGCCGCATCAACGGATGGTATTGGCCGCGATTGAAGATATAGACCAACAACGCCATGGCGAAGCCGCCGCAGCCGAACGCGGTGCCGATGATGACGTCGACGACGACCCAGATTCCCCAAGGGTAGCCGGGGTTGATGTTGGCGACCGCGCCGAGCCCGAAGAGGAATCGCTGAAGCAGGAAACAGAAGGCGATGACGACCAGCGCGACGAGCACTAGCGTGGTCGGCGTTACCAGGCTTCTGCGCAGCGGTGCTGCCGTGCTCACGATCAACCCTCCTTGGACGGCGGCGCGTCGTCGTCGTGGTGCAGTGCCAAGTTGCGACGAGCCAGGAACGCGAACCCCACGAAGGCGACGAGCGGCGCGATCAGCCACTGATAAATTGTGTGCTGCATGCCTTCGGAGAGCGAGGCGGGAGACTGCCGTCCGACGGTCGGCAATCCGAGTTTTGGGAACGGCACGCCGGCGAGATAGCGCACTTGGGTGCCGCCGGCTTCGTGCTCGCCGTAGACGCCTTTGACGTAGGTCGGAATTGTCGCCGCATTGGGCGGACGGTTCTCGCCGATCTTGCCGCGCGGGAACTGATAGGGAGTACCGGGAGCCGCGGCGGTCCTACGCTCAATCTCCCGTTCAAGCTCCTTGACCGGCCCGAACAGCGAGGCCCCGGTTGGACATACGTCGCAGCAGGCGGGAATCTTGCCGTCCTTCTGCAGATGCCTGCAGAACTCGCACTTGGCGATTTTTCCCAAGGCGCTACTGAAATCGAATTGCGGCACGCCGAACGGACAGCCGTAGACGCAGTAGCGGCAGCCGATGCAGACATCCGGGTCATAGCTGACGATGCCGGTTGCCGCGTCCTTCTGCATGGCGCCGACTGGGCAGACCGAAACGCATGACGGGTCGACGCAATGCAGGCAATGCCGCTTGACGAAGGCGAAACCGTTAATCTCGTGGTCCTTCTGCTCCGCGGTGCCGTTGCGATAGACCTTGATGACGTTGAGCGTGCGGCCCGACAAATCCTCCGCAGAATCCCAGGTGTTCTCGTTCCAGCCGGTCAGGGTCGCCGGGACCTCAGCCGGCATCTTGTTGGCCTCCTTACAGGCGGCCACGCACGCCTTGCAGCCGATACAAAGGGTCGAGTCGTAAAGCATTCCGACCGCCTGCGGCGATATCTGCTTCGGCGGCCGTGCGATGGCGGCCGATGCCTCGGTGGGCACGGCCGCCGCCGCGGTGGCGAAACCGGCGCCCCTCAGGAAATCCCTGCGGTCGACCTCGGTCATGGCTAGACCCGCTCTTTCGTCTCGTCCGGTGCGCTCTTCTTGCCGTCGCCCATCTGCTTGAGCAGCATCGCGCCGGCGCCGACCACGAGGCCGCCCACCACGCCGACCGCTGCCGCGGCGCCGACGCTGACGCCCTTACCCTTCTCGGCGTCGACCTGCGGGAAGGCAGTCGGCGGCGTCAGAGTCTTGACCGTCGAGAGCGCATGCAGCGGCTTGCGGAACGCCGTTTCCTTCTCGACGCAGCCGAAGCATGGGTGTCCGGTCCCCACCGGCCACGAGCCGAAGCCGACGTCGCCGAAACCGATCGATGGGCAGTTAGCGTAGGTCTCCGGACCCTTGCAGCCGATCTTGTAGAGGCAGAAACCCTGACGGTGGCCTTCGTCGCCGAACTCGAGGGCGAAACGCCCGGCATCGAAATGCGGCCGCCGCTCGCAGTTCTCGTGGATCAATCGGCCATAGGCGAATTTGGGCCGATTCTGTTGGTCGAGCTCGGGCGGACGACCGAAGGTCAGCAGGTAGAGGACGGTCGACAGAAAATTGTAGGGGCTGGGCGGGCAGCCCGGAATATTAATCACCAGCTTGCCGGGAATGACCTCGTGCGTGCCGACTGCGCCTGTCGGGTTTGGATCGGCCGATTGGATGCCACCCCAGGATGCGCATGAGCCTATAGCAATGACGGCGGCCGCGCCCTCGGCGGCCTCGCGGATGAGTTCGACTTGAGTCTTACCGCCGACCTTGCAGTAGATGCCGCCATCCTTCATCGGCGTTCCGCCCTCGGTCACGAGCACGTACTTGCCTTTGTTTTTCTCCATCATTGCGTGTTTGTAATCCAGTGCCTGCTTTCCGGCGCCGATGCACAGCGTGTCGTGATAGTCGAGCGAGATGACATCCAGAAGGATCGCCTCCAGCGTCGGGTGGTAGGATCGCAGCAGCGATTCCGTGCAGCCGGTGCATTCCTGCCCATGCAGCCAGATCACCGGCGGCCTTGCCGGCGCTGTCGCCGCCTCCGCCATGCGCACGCCTGCGGTCGCCGAGAGCCCCATCGTGGCGGCTATCCCGGCGCAGAACTGCAGCATCTGCCGGCGGGTCAGCCCTCCGTATACCGGTTCATCGGGGTTAGGCCCCAGACAGGCCTCGAAATCGATGTCGGGATTGCAGGTAGCGTCCATGGGCCGGCCCCTGTGAGATTCCTACGTAAGACGCGCTACCAGGGGCGCCGGAAAACGGCGATGACGATTGTCAATTTTTTCGGATAAGGCTGACGCTGCGACGACTCACGCCGAGATCAGCCTGTCGATTTCGCCGGCGAGCGCTTCCACGCTGGGGATCGTGACCTGACGGCCGGAAAAGTGTGCCACTCCATCGGTCTCGAGCCGTCCAATGATACGAGAGATGGTCTCGTGACGCGTGCCGACCATCGAGGCGAGGTCCCGGCGCGACACAGGCAGGTCGATCGATTGCGAGCCGTTTGAGTGCCGACGCCCGTGCCGTTGGACTAGGACGAGCAGAAGATGCACGAGCTTATGGCGGTTCGACAGTGTCGCCTGACGAAACATCATGTCGTGAGCGTGTTCGAGCTCGCCGATCGAGCGTTTGAGAAAACGCAGGCCAAGCGCCGGGTTGCCGGCAAGCAGAGCCGTAATCGCCGCGCGGTCGATGTGACACACTACGCTCGGACCCAGCGCTTCGGCACTGGTCTTGTGTTCGCTGCCGGTGAGGAATGAACGGTATCCGATTGTGTCGCCCGGATAGGCCAGTTCCAACAGTACCGAATTACCGTTGTCATCGAGCCGACGGATTCCAACGGTGCCGCCGGAGACGCAGTGCACGCCGTCGTTCTGCTCTCCCTGGACGAAGACAACCTCGCCGGAACCATATTCGCGTCGCCGCCGTCCACCGGCCAGCAAGGCGCTCGCGGTTTCGTCAAGATCGTGCCAAACGCTCCGCGGCCCGACGTGGCAGACAACGCAGGCATGATTCTCGTGCTTCGTGCAGCTTTGCGCCATGGTCTATGCCGCGCCTCGGGCGTCCGAGGCGCTCTTTCGATCTGGTCGCGCTAAAATTCGACTGGCATGATGACCCGGCCCAGGCCGGGGGTTTTAATATACCGCAATTAAACTGGCGGCCTCCATCCAAGGTAGTAGCCCCTAATTGCGGCACTCGGCCGGTCTTGCGAGGCCCCCGACGATCTCAGTCCGCCGGGGCGAGGCGCTCGACGGACGATATCGAGCAAAATTGACGATCATCAACGACGATTGACGTGCTTCCGGCTAATTGCCCAATGGTCCGCAGGATCGGCAGGAAGCCGCGGAGGCGGGCGTCGTTATCCGGGTGCAAGCCATGCAGCGGTCTGGTTCTTATGTTGCGGCTGCCGTCGTCATCGTGGCTGTTGTGGCGGCCGTTGCTTGGGTGCTTACCACGCAACCACAAGCGTTCCCTGGCCTGCAGACGGTCGGTCTCTATAAGTTCAAGGCGATGCCGGTCGGTGCCGATGGACCGCTGAAGGAATGCGTCGTGTGCCACAGCGTCGAGACCGGCGGCCCGCTTCGCGTGGGGCCCCCGCTGCACGGTATCGTGGGGGCACGCAAGGCGCGGACGGAATGGTACGGCTATTCGGCGGCGCTGCGGAAGGCCGAGGGCAACTGGACCGAAGCCGATCTCGACAAGTTTCTGACTTCGCCAAGCAAGTTCCTGCCGGGTACCTCGAAAACCCTCATCGGCATTCCCGATGCCAAGCAGCGCGCAGACATTATCGCGGCTCTGAAGAAGGCGCCGTAATAGGCCCCGGTTTGCGGAGCTAGAATTACATCTACGCCGACGGCACCGATTTTGTGCTTTTTGAAAATATGATCCGGCAACTACTCGCGGTCATGCAACAATCGTGCATTGCCACGCGGATCGACTACATTGCGCTCCGCAAGTTTGCCGCAAAGCAATGACGAACAAGATTTGATTCTTCCTATTGATCCTCGTCAAAGCGGAGCAATGCAAATTGTTCAACATATAAACTTGTAAGCGCATCCTTGACCCCTGCAAAGAACGATTGTCGCTCAAGCAGAGATAATAATTCGACTGGAAACTCGATGGGTCGGAGCCGGCACCATAAAAGCGATCATGGCAGGCATTCCATGTCGCGCCGATCATTCTTGAGAGGTTCGGGGATTGGCGCCGCGAGTACGGTGATGCTCGATACAACGTTGCCAGATTTTCTCGCTTCAGACGCGCAGGCCGCGGAACGGGATGCCGTCGGTCCGGGGCCGGTTCCGCTGACGCTCGACGTGAACAATGTGTCGCATTCGCTATTCATCGAGCCGAAAACGACGTTAGCCGAAGCATTGCGCGATTCGCTCGATTTGACCGGAACCAAGGTCGGTTGCGACCGCGGCGCTTGTTCGGCTTGCACTGTCTGGCTCGACGGGAAGCCGATCGCAGCTTGTATGATGCTGGCAATCGATGTCGGCAGTCGCAAGATTACGACGATCGAAGGATTGGCGCACGGTGACGAGCTGCATCCCGTGCAGTCTGCTTTCATCGCGCATGACGCCGTGCAGTGCGGGTTCTGCACGCCGGGTCTCGTGATGAGTTGCGCGGCGCTGCTCGAAAGCAATCCGACCCCCACGATCGACGATATCAAAGCAGCAACCAGTGGCCATCTCTGCCGCTGCGGCACCCATCCGCATGTACATGACGCGATGCTGGATGCGTCCCGGATTAGGAAGACCTAATCATGACGTCCGCCGATACGCGCTTGCAAAAATATCCCGTCGGAATCGACAGCGTGTCGATGGCAGAGATCGAGCGTCGCGTTCCCGCCGGCGAGGCGCCGCCGCTTCCGCCAAATCCACAGCTGGCCGTGATCGGAAAATCAATTCCGCGCATTAATGGCCGCGCCAAGGTCACGGGTGCGGCCCCGTTCACGGTCGACGTGAAACTGCCGGGCATGCTGTACGCACGCCTATTGCGATCGCCGTTGCCGCATGCCCGTGTCATGTCGATTGATATAGGTGCCGCAGAACGGCATCCGGGGGTACGCGCGATCCACGTCATCAACGACGTGGTGGGACGTGCCGTCGAGACGACCGGACAGAATACGCCTGCCGGGACAAGCGGTCGTCGCGTTCTCTATGTTGGCGATCCGATCGCCGCGGTCGCCGCCGTCACGCCGGAGGCGGCGCAGGCAGCGGTGGATCTAATCAAAGTCGATTATCAGCCGCTTGCATTCGTGGTTGATCTCGAGGATGCACGGAAGCCCGACGCGCCACGCGTCTTCGCGCATCCGGTACATGGTGAGAGCTTTGCGGGCGGAAACCCGGCGGGCACCGCGCTGCCGCAACAGGGCAATGTCCGCGGCCCGAATAAAAGCGGCTCGCGCGGCGATGCCGCAGCCGGGTTCGCGGATGCCGATGTCGTCATAGAGGGCGAGTTCCGTACCCAGGTGCAGACCCATTGCTGCCTCGAGCCGCACGGTCTGGTGGCCGATTGGCGAAAGGATGGGCTCACCGTCTACATGTCTACGCAATTTACGGCCGGCATACGTGCCGAACTTGCCGCAGCCTTCGGCCTGCCGCTCAGCCGCGTGCGTGTGATCGTCGATGCGATGGGCGGCGGCTTCGGATCGAAGTCCAGCGCCGGCAATTATGCGCGTGCGGCGGTCACGCTGTCGCGCCAAGCCAATGCTCCGGTCAGGCTCGTGCTTGACCGGCACGAGGAGCAGATCGACAGCGGCAATCGCCCGGCGACGGTGCAACGGCTGCGCGTCGGGGCGCGGCGCAATGGCACGCTCACAGCGATTGCCATCGACACTTACGGGACGTCCGGCGTCGGGCTCGGCGCCGGCATCGGCAACTTCGCTCAAGCAATTTACGATTGCGCCAATTTCGAATTGGTCCAGTCCGATGTCTTCATCAATGCCGGCCCGGGCTGTGCGATGCGCGCGCCCGGCAATGTTCCAGGCGCCTTCGCGCTCGAACAGACTATCGATGAGCTAGCCGAGAAACTCGGCATGGATCCCTTGACGTTGCGCGGGCGGATCGATCTGAGCGCGGTGCGCCGCGAGGAACGGCGCATCGGGGCCGCGCGCTTCGGCTGGAACCGCCGGCGGGCGCCCGGCAGCGATAGCGGTCCCATCAAGCGCGGCCTTGGCATGGCGCAATCGCTTTGGGGAGCCAACGTACGAACCAATTCGGCCTGCGAAGTTCGCATATTCCGCGACGGCTCCGTCGAGGTGCTTTCGAGCGTCCAGGACATCGGGACCGGCATCGGAACCGTGCTGGCGCAAGTCGTTGCGGAGGAACTGGGCTTGCGGCCCGAGGACATCACGGTTCGCATCGGCGACACGGAATATCCTGCGGGCCCGCCATCGTATGGAAGTCTGACAACGGCGTCGATCACGCCGCCGGCCAGAAATGCCGCGTATCAGGTGCTGCGAAAACTTATCGAGATTGCGGCGCCGTCCTTCGCGGCGGCTGCCGGAAACTTAGCGGCGCGTGCCGGTCGAATCAGCACTGCCGACAACAGTCGCAGTATCGGTTTTCGGGAGGCGGCGGCGCAATTGCCCACCGATCAAATCGGCGTCGTCGCGAGCCGCTCCGACGATTATGCCGACTTCGCTCGCAAGATGGGCGATATGGCCTCGGCGCAAAACGCGCTGGGCGGCGTGCAATTTGCCGAGGTTGCGGTCGACACCGAAACCGGGATCGTTCGCGTCGAACGCGTCGTCGCGGTGCAAGACTGCGGTCGCCCGATGAACCCCCTGCAAATCGAGAGCCAGGTTCAGGGCGGAATCCTGCAAGGGATTTCCTATGCCTTGTTCGAGGAGCGCATCCTCGACCGGCACACCGGCCATATGCTCAATGCCAATCTAGAACAATACAAGATCCTGCGCTCGCGCGAGACACCTGCGATAGAAGTGCACCTGCTGGAAAATTATCAGGGCATGAGCGCGACCGACGCCTATGGCATCGCCGAGCCGTCGAATATCGCCACCGCTCCTGCGATCGCAAATGCCGTCTACAACGCGATCGGCGTGCGCCTGCGGCAGTTGCCGATGTCACCCGCCGCCGTTCTTGCCGCGCTCGGCCGAATTCCACAGCGGAGCGGACCGACATGAATAGCTTCGAATGGAGCAGCCCGCGCGACATCGCGCAAGCGGCAGGCGTCGCCACAACGACAGTGGCGGCGGCGATGGTCAGCCAGAGCGGGCGGCTTTCGACCGACGGCGTGGTCTTCAAGGCCGGAGGCATCGACCTGCTCGATTTAATGAAGGAAGGCCTGCTGGTGCCGCGCGGCATCGTGAACTTGCGCGAGATTCCCGATCTTGCTGTCATTGCGCAGGCGGACGATGGCGGCGTGCATATCGGGGCGAATGTTACGCTCGCGCAGCTCGCCGCCGATCCTGTCATACGCACGCGTTTTCTCGCCTTGGCCGATGTCGCGGGCAATTCCGCCAGCCCGCAGATTCGCCAGGTGGCGACGATTGGCGGGAATCTGCTGCAGCGCCCGCGCTGCTGGTATTTCCGCTCGCGCGATCACCACTGCGCCCGCAAGGGCGGCGAGGTCTGCTTCGCATTCGCCGGGGAGAATCAATATCACGCCATTTTCGACCACAACGGTTGCGCGATGGTGCATCCCGAGACCTCGGCGACCGCATTGGTTGCGCTCGGTGCCAAGCTTGAGCTCACCAATGCGGCGGGAACCAAGCGGGTCGTGGGTTTGGAACAATTCTTCCTGCTGCCCGAGGTCGACATTCAGCGTGAGAATGATCTGACACCGGGCGAAATTCTTACCGCGATATTGCTGCCGCCGCCGGCGCCGACGTCGCGATCGATCCACATCAAGCAAGGCGAAACCGATTCGTTCGATTGGCCGATCGCCGATGTCGCGGTCGCGCTCGACACGGCGCCGGGTGGAGCATGTCGAGCCGCAGCGGTCATTCTCGGCGCCGCTTCACCGGTGCCGCATCGTGCCAAAGCGGCCGAGGCATTGCTGGTCGGAAAGACGATCGATGCGGATGTCGCTCGCGCCGCCGCTCACGCCGCCTTGCAGGGCGCCGCGCCGCTGACCAAGAACGCCTACAAGCTTCCGATTTTCGAGACGCTGGTCCGCCGCGCGATTCTTGCCGTTGTCCGCGGAGGATAGCGCAAGAATTAAAAGGGCGAGCTCCGCCGCGAAGTAAAGGAGTCGATTTCATGGTCACACGAAGAGAAGCGACCGCTTGTGTGTACCGAAAATTCGATTCAGGATGGACGCGGAGAACAGACGGGATA
>PKXB01000070.1:0-195 GCA_003133345.1 Hyphomicrobiales bacterium
ACATTGCCCCAGGCGCGCCATTCGGCGAAGGCTTCATCGGCCTCGCCGGAAGCGAACAGCGGCAGCGCGAGCGAGGGATCCTTGTGTTCAAGCGTGACAGAGACGGAGGCCTCCGCATCGCTCTCGCCCGCCAGCACCCGGATGGCGACGCCGGTAAAGGCCGAGACCGGCATGTTGAGCGCCATGCGCATGCCG
>PKXB01000070.1:323-16464 GCA_003133345.1 Hyphomicrobiales bacterium
GCCATGATTGACGGCGCGTTGCAAAGCATGATTGACGAGGTGTTGATTTGCTTCCGCAAAATATCCGGATCGGTGGTTGAACCGCGCCGGTTTCGGCGCCATCTCACCGTCATTCCGGGACGCGAGCGCAGCGAGCGGACCCGGAATCCAGACGCAAGCACGGCATTTGCTTCTGGATTCCGGGTTCACGGGCTAAAGCCCGCGCCCCGGAATGACAAATAAGATATGAAAGCCTCACCATGCACGCCCCCGCCTCATCCTTGTTCGACCAGACCGCCCTCACCGACCGCGCCGAGCGGCTGGTCAAGGCCGCGCTTGCCCGGGGCGCCGATGCCGCCGACGCGGTGGCGTTGCGCGGGATGTCGCTCGCGATCGAAGTGCGCGACGGCGCGGTGGAGGAGAGCGAGCGCGCCGAAGGCGACGATCTCGGCCTGCGCGTGCTGGTCGGCAAGCGCCAGGCGGTGGTGTCGACCAACGACATGGCGAGCGACGGCAGCGCGGCGCTGGCCGAGCGGGCGGTGGCGATGGCGCGCGCGGCGCCCGAGGATAAGTTCGCCGGGCTGGCCGATGCAGCGCTGCTGGCGCACGATTTTCCCGATCTCGATCTGATCGATCCCGAGCTGCCCACGATAACCGAGCTTGAAGCGATGGCGCGCGCCGCCGAAGTCGCCGGGCTCGCGGTCAAGGGCGTCGTCAAGTCGGGCGGCGCCTCGGCCTCGGCCGGCATCGGCGGCATGGTGCTGGTCACCAGCCACGGTTTTCGCGGCGCCTATCTGGGCTCGCGCCACGGCCTGTCGATGACCGCGATCGCAGGTAGCGGCACCGGCATGGAGCGCGACTACGATTATTCCTCGGTGCTGCACGCCGCCGATCTGGAGTCGCCTGAGAAGATCGGCCGCACCGCCGGCGAGCGCGCGCTCGAACGGCTCAACCCACGCAAGGTATCCACCCGCAAAGTGCCGGTGGTGTTCGACCGCCGAGTGTCCGGCTCGCTGGTTTCGCACCTCGCCAGCGCCGCCAATGGCGCTTCGGTCGCGCGCAAGACCAGCTTCCTGCGCGACAAGATGGGCGAGAAGCTGTTCGCCGACGGCATCCGCATCATCGACGATCCACTGCGCAAGCGCGGCCTGCGCTCGCATCCGTTCGACGGCGAAGGCGTCGCCGGCAGAAAGCTCGCGCTGGTCGACGACGGGGTCTTGCGCTCATGGATTCTCGACTGCGCGACCGCGCGCGAACTCGGGCTCGCCACCACCGGCCACGCCCAGCGCGGCGTGTCCTCGGTGCCGTCGCCGGGAGCGAGCAACCTGCATCTGGAAGCGGGGCGCTTGAGTCCCGAGGCGTTGATCGCCGACATCAAGGACGGCTTCTACGTCACCGACCTGATCGGCATGGGCGCCAACATGGTGACCGGCGACTACAGCCGCGGCGCCTCCGGCTTCTGGATCGAGAACGGCAAGCGGACGTTTGCCGTGAGCGAGGTCACCATCGCCGGCCATCTGCTCGATATTTTCCGCACCCTCACACCCGCCAACGATCTCGAATTCCGCTACGGCACCAATGCGCCGACCGTGCGGCTGGAGGGCTTGACCGTTGCCGGGCAGTGAAACGCATGATCCAGAAAAGTGGGAACCGGTTTTCGGAAAAGATCATGCGCAATGAACTTGCCGGCCTGCGCACGTCGCTCGAAGCCGTGATGCGCGAGGCCGGCGATCTGGCGCGCGCGACCGCGCGCGGACCCTTCAAGCGCTGGACCAAGGGCGACGACGATTCGCCGGTGAGCGAGGGCGATATCGCGGTCAACAATCTGTTGCGCACGCGGCTCACCGATCTGGTGCCCGACGCCGGCTGGCTGTCGGAGGAGACCGAAACCCTGCCCGACCGCGCCTTACCGCTGGCCTGGGTCGTGGATCCGATCGACGGCACCCGCGCCTATATCTCCGGCCGCGCCGACTGGACCATCTCGGTGGCGCTGGTCGAGAACGGCCGTCCGCTATTGGCCGCGCTCTTTGCGCCGGTGACCGATGAGATGTTCCTCGCGGTCCAGGGCAAGGGCGCCGCGCTTAATGGCGCCACAATCGCGGCAAACCGCGGCGCGACGCTTGAACGCGCCAGGCTCGCCGGCCCCAAACGTTATCTCGACAAACTCGCCGGCTTTGCCCCCAGCATGCTGGCGCAGCCCAAGGTGTTTTCGCTCGCGCTGCGGCTTGCGCGCGTCGCGCATGGGGAACTCGATGCCGCCTTCGCCTCGCCCGGCAGCCATGATTGGGACCTTGCCGCGGCCGACCTCCTGGTGCACGAGGCCGGCGGCCTATTCACCGATTTTGCCGACCAGCCGCTGCGCTACAATGCCCCGCACACCGCGCATGACGCGCTGATTGCCGCCGGTTCCGCCCGCCATGGCGCACTGATCGATTTGCTGCGCGACCGCCGCGGCGAGTTTGCATAAATTCGGCCTGTAGCTTAATCCACGGCACCGTACGCGCTATTTCATCGTCCACCCGCACGCTTGCTCGACCCCAATAGCGCGGGCCGGGCGGTGCGCTGAGCAAGTGCTGATGCCGTCATTCAAGCGGATCGTCAGATCGTCCGCCTTCCAGGGCGCCGTGGGAGCGGTGGGGGCGTGGTATCTGCGGCTGGTCTGGCACACCAGCAGCAAGACCTATGAGCCGGCGACGATCTACGACACGGTGCAGATACCGGCGATCCTCGCGATGTGGCACGGCCAGCATTTCCTGACGCCATTCATCAAACGCGGCGAAGCCAAGCATCGCGCCAAGGTGCTGATCTCGCGCCACCGCGACGGCGAGGTCAATGCGCGCGCCGCCGAGAACTTGGGCATCGGCACCATTCGCGGCTCCGGCGCACATAACGGCGAATTCAACCGCAAGGGCGGCGCCGCCGCCTTCAGCGAAATGATCGACGCCCTCAAGGACGGCTACAGTGTCGCGCTCACCGCCGACGTGCCGAAGGTCTCGCGCGTCGCCGGCATGGGCGTCGTGAAGCTGGCGCAGCATTCGGGGCGACCAATCTATGCGGTGGCGATCGCGACCAGCCGGCGCATCGAACTCGATAATTGGGATCGCACCGCGATCAATCTTCCCTGCAGCCGGGTGGGGCTGGTGGCGTGCGACGCGATCTATGTTGCGCGCGACGCCGACGATGCCGCGCTCGAAGCGGCGCGGCAACGGTTGGAGAGCGAGCTCAATCGGGTGACGGCGCGCGCCTACGAAATTGCCGACCGGACCGGGAGCAAGGCATCGTGAGCGACAGGCTGCCGGCACCGTTGCGCGCCTACCGGCTGTTCGCGGTGGCGATGACGCCGCTGACGCCGCTGTTGCTGGCGCGGCGGCAGCGGCGCGGCAAGGAGCATAGCCTGCGCCTGTCCGAGCGGCGCGGCGTCAGCGCCATGGCGCGGCCGCCGGGACCGCTGGTCTGGCTGCATGGCTCGAGCCTCGGCGAATTGATCAGCGTGTTGCCGCTGATCGAGCGCATCCATGCGCGCGAGGTCAACGTGTTGGTGACCTCCGGCACCGTCACCTCCGGCGGGCTGGCCGAGCAACGGCTGCCGCGCGGCGTCATTCATCAATTCATGCCGCTCGACGTGCCGCTGTTCGTGCGCCGCTTCCTCGCGCATTGGCAGCCCGATCTCGCGCTGTTCGTGGAATCCGATCTGTGGCCGAACATCATGATCGAGACGTCACAGCGCGGCGTGCCGATGATCCTGGTCAACGGCCGGTTGTCGGAAAACTCGTTCCGGCGCTGGCGCTATTTCCCGGTGACGATCGGCGACCTGCTGCGGCGGCTCGACCTCTGCCTGGCGCGCTCGCCGGCCGACGCCGAGCGCTTCGTTGAATTGGGCGCCCCGCATGTCGTCACCACCGGCGACCTCAAGCTCGACGGGCCTGAGCCGCCCGCCGACCGGGCCAAGCTCGCGGCCTTGCAGGGCGCGATCGGCGGCCGGGCGATCATCGCGGCGGCATCCACCCATGCCGGCGAAGAGACCGCCATGATCGACGCGCACCAGCGGCTGCGCGCGAACTTTCCCGGCCTGCTGACGCTGATCGTGCCGCGCCATCCCGAGCGCGGCATCGGCGTCGCCGAAATCGCGCGCGCTGCCGGGCTGCAAGCCCGCTTGCGGTCGCGCGGCGAGCTGCCCGACGCAACCACCGATATTTATGTCGCCGACACGGTCGGCGAGCTCGGTCTGGTCTATCGCCTGGCGCCGATCGTTTTCGTCGGTGGCTCGCTGGTCAAGCATGGCGGGCAGAATCCGATTGAACCCGCCAAGCTCGGCGCCGCCATTCTGCATGGCCCGCATGTCTGGAATTTCGCCGAGATCTACGCCGCGCTCGACCAGGCGCGTGGCGCCGAGCTGGTCGCCGACGCCGTGACGCTCACCGCCGGTTTCGCCGCCTTGCTGGCGCAACCGGAAGCGCGCGCCCGCGTCGCCGATGCCGCGCGCACGACGGTCGAGGCGCTCGGTGGCGCGCTCGAGCGCACTGTGCAATCGCTCGACCCTTATCTAATGCAGCTTCGGCTGCGCCAGCGAGCCGACAATGCGTGAGCCGGCATTCTGGTGGCGCAAAATCGGCTTGGCCTCCGGCCTGCTGGCGCCCGCCGCCGCTTGTTATGGCGCCATCGCGGCGCGGCGGATGCTGCGGCAAGGTACGCGCGCGGGTGTGCCGGTGCTGTGCGTGGGAAATTTCACGCTCGGCGGGGCCGGCAAGACGCCGGCGGTCATGCGGCTTGCAAAACTTCTGCAAGAGGCCGGCGAACGGGTGTTTTGTCTCAGCCGCGGCTATGGCGGCAGTCTCGCCGGTCCCAAGCGCGTGGACGCGCATAGCGACCACGCGGCGCAAGTCGGTGACGAGGCGCTGCTGCTGGCGCGGGTGGCGCCGACCATGGTCGCGCGCGACCGCGTTGCGGGCGCCGAGGCCGCGGCTGCTGCCGGCGCCAGTGTCGTCATCATGGACGACGGCTTGCAGAATGCATCGCTCATCAAGGATTTCACCATCGCGGTCGTCGACGGACGGCGCGGCCTCGGCAACGCGCGCGTGTTTCCCGCAGGACCCTTGCGGGCGCCGCTCGCTGTGCAGATCGCGCGCACCGACGCGCTGCTGGTGGTCGGCGAGGCGACGGGTGCCGGCGACGCCGTTGCCGCCGCGCATGGTTTGCCGATCTTTCATGGACACTTGCAGCCAGACCCTGCAGCCATCACGGAGCTGAAAGCGCGCAAGGTGTTCGCCTTCGCCGGCATCGGCGATCCGGACAAGTTTTTCGCGACCGCAACCGAGGCCGGCATCGAGGTCGCCCGGCGTCAGGCGTTTCCCGATCATCACTGCTTCAGCGCCGAAGAGGCCGCCGAACTGATCATGCGCGCCGAGCACGACGGCCTTGCGCTGCTGACCACCGAGAAAGATCGTGCGCGCATGACGGGCGAACCGCTGCTGGCGGCGCTCGCCGCCAAGGCGCACGTGCTGCCGGTCACATTGGCGGTGATTGAGGCGGAGGAATTGCGGGCGCTGGTGCTGGCGACCATCAAACGTCATCGCCCGGCTTGACATCGGAAGTCGGGTTTACCCGACTTCCGCAACATGAAATTAGGCGCAACTCGGGCAAGCCCGAGTTGCGATGCGATCCAGTATTCTCGAAATCTTATTGAGTTCCGAGCCTCAAATATTTGAAGGGGCTACTGGATGCCCCGCCTGCGCGGCGCATGACAGCCTCTACTGGCCGGCCTGCGGTTGCAGGCGCTGCAAAACCGCCTGCGGCGAGGCATAGGCTTCCTGCAGATCGACGCTCCAATATTTGAGCTCCTCAAGCGGAATCGGCACGCCGGTCACCGCGCAACGCACAAAGGCGCCCGGGCGCACCACGCGGAAATCGCCATCGAGATATTTCACCTCGGCCTCGCCGCTCATCGGCGAGGAGCGATCGTAGCGATTGAGCAAAGGCGGCCTCCATGGACGTNNCTTTTCGGGATCATGCGCCAAAGATAGTCGTTTCGGCGCGCCGACGAAACCCTTAATCCGCGGGTTTTTCGTAAAGTTCGCCTAGGCCCCGAACAGGCTGCCCTGCCCGCCCGGGCCGCCGCCGCGCGCGCGCGGCTTGGCGCGAGCGGTTGGCGCCGGCGCGCTGTCGCCGTCGGCGGTGGCGCCGACGCGGCCATCGGAAAACTCGATATCGAGCCGCATGCGGCCGGTGACCGCGGCGGCCGAGCGCAAGGGATGCCCCTCGCCGTCGCGCACCAGCGCGAAGCCGCGCGCGAGCACGCCCTGGTAGGAAAACGCCTTGAGCAATTGTTCGGCGCTGCGCACACGATCCCAGCGCCGCTGCAGATAGTTCTCGCGCGCGCGTTTGCCGCGCTGGTCGAGCGTGACGACGATTTCGCTTGAACGCGCCAGCCGCAGTTTCAGCAGCCTTGGCGTGAGACGCGCCGCCGCGCGCGTCAGATGGGTGCGATGAAGTTGCGCGTTGGCGTGCAAGGCGCGCGGCAAACGTTTCGCCAAAGTGTCCAGCCGCTGGCGCGGATCGGCCAGCAATTCGTCGCGCGCCGGAAGCACGCGCGTGGCGGCGCGCAGTTCGGTGCGCCGCACGTCCATTCCGCGCTGCCAGGAGCCGATCTGCCGCGCGGCCAGCGCGGCGATCTGCGCCAGCAACTCGGCGCGCACCGGCACGGCAATTTCGGCGGCGGCGGTCGGCGTCGGCGCGCGCCGGTCGGCGGAGAAATCGATCAGCGTCACATCGGTCTCGTGACCGACCGCGGAAATGAGTGGGATCATGCTGTCGGCCGCCGCCCGCACCACGATCTCTTCATTGAACGACCACAGGTCCTCGAGCGAGCCGCCGCCGCGCGCGACGATGATCAGGTCTGGTCGCGGCAGCGCGCCGCGCTCTGGCAGCGCGTTGAAGCCGCGGATGGCGTTGGCGACTTCGGCCGCCGAGCTTTCGCCCTGCACCCGCACCGGCCACACCAGCACGCGGCGCGGAAAGCGCTCGGCCAGCCGATGCAGAATGTCGCGGATCACCGCGCCGGTCGGCGATGTCACTACGCCGATCACGCGCGGCAGGAACGGAATGAGCTGCTTGCGCGCTTCGTCGAACAGGCCCTCAGTAGCGAGCTTCTTCTTGCGCTCCTCCAAGAGCTTCATCAGCGCGCCGATGCCGGCGGGCTCCAGGGTGTCGATGACGATCTGGTATTTCGAGGAACCGGCAAACGTCGTGAGCTTGCCGGACACGATGACGTCGAGGCCTTCTTCGGGCTTGACCCGCATGCGGCCCCAGACGCCCTTCCAGATCACGCCTTCCAGCACCGCCTTGTCGTCCTTGAGGCGGAAATAGACGTGGCCGGAGGGCGAGGCCCCCTTGAAGCCGGAGACCTCGCCGCGCACCCGCACATAGCCGTAGGCATCCTCGACGGTCTTGCGCAGCGCCGCCGACAGCCCGGAGACGGTCCATTCCACGACGTTGTTGAGGACTGCTTCGGGCATGGGGGCCGAATCTGTTGCGGGGCCGAGGGGCCATGCTACACCAAATGGCGAGCATCCCTTAAGGCCCGGCCCCGGCTCTCATGAACATCCTCATCCTCGGTTCCGGCGGACGCGAACACGCGCTGGCCTGGAAAATG
This sequence comes from Hyphomicrobiales bacterium, assembly GCA_003133345.1. Lineage (GTDB taxonomy): Bacteria > Pseudomonadota > Alphaproteobacteria > Rhizobiales > Xanthobacteraceae > Pseudolabrys. The sequence continues at coordinate 7,951 of PKXB01000070.1, forward strand.
GCGGCGAGCCCGCTTAGCGAGAAGCTTTATTGCGCGCCCGGCAATGCCGGCATCGCACGCGAGGCCGAGTGCGTGGCGCTCGACCTCGCCGACCACAAGGCGGTGATCGCGTTCTGCCGATCGAGCAAGATCGGCTTGGTGGTGGTCGGGCCGGAAGTGCCGCTGTGCGCCGGCATCGTCGACGACCTGGAGGCCGCCGGCATCAGAGCGTTCGGCCCGAGCAAATGGGCGGCGCGGCTGGAAGGCTCCAAGGGTTTCACCAAGGACCTGTGCAAGGCCAACAAGATTCCGACCGCCGCTTACGAGCGCTTCAAGGGCGCGGCTGCGGCCAAGGACTACGTGCGGAAAAAAGGCACGCCGATCGTGGTGAAGGCCGATGGGCTTGCCGCCGGTAAGGGCGTGGTGGTGGCGGAGACGGTGGCGGAAGCCGAAGCCGCCATCGACATGATGTTCGGCGGCGGCCTCGGGCAGCCGGCCTGGGAAATCGTGATCGAGGATTGTCTGGTCGGCGAGGAAGCCTCGTTCTTCGCGTTGTGCGACGGCGAGACCGCGATCGCGCTTGCCTCAGCTCAGGACCATAAGCGCGTCGGCGACGGCGACAAGGGGCCCAACACCGGCGGCATGGGTGCCTATTCACCGGCGCCGATCATGACGCCGGAAATGAACCAACGCGTGATGGACGAGATCATCCATCCGACCGTGCGCGCCATGCAAGCGATGGGCGCGCCCTACAAAGGCGTGCTGTTTGCCGGGTTGATGATCACCAAGAGCGGCCCGCAGCTGATCGAATACAATGTCCGCTTCGGCGACCCGGAATGCCAGGTGCTGATGCTGCGGCTGATGTCGGATCTGGTGCCGGCGCTGATCGCCGCGCACGACGGGCAATTGAAGAATTTCGATTTGCGCTGGTATCCCGACGCCGCGCTCACCGTGGTGATGGCGGCCAAGGGCTATCCGGGGAATTACGCCAAGGGTTCGCTGATCGAAGGGCTCGACGCGGCGGCGCAGGTCGAGGGTGTGGAAATTTTCCATGCCGGGACCAAAGCCGACGGCGGGCGCATTCTCGCGAACGGCGGCCGCGTGCTTAATGTGTGCGCGCGCGGTAAAACGGTGCGCGAGGCGCAGCAGCGCGCCTATACCGCGATCGATAAGATCAAATGGTCGGATGGCTTCTGCCGCCGTGATATCGGCTGGCAGGCGGTGAAAAGAGAAACCTGATATTGACGAGAGCGACACGTCGGAGACCCCAATGCATCCCGTGCTTCGGCTTTATGAAGATGTCCTCTCCAGCGCCGAGAATGTCGAATTTCAGCTGCCGCCGCTGCCGCGCTTCATCTTCGTGGTGCACGGGTCGGCGCTGATCGCCGACGAGACCGTGAACGCAGGCGAAGCCTGGCAAGGCGAAGGCGCGGCACTGGTGAAGCCCGGCCCGGGCGGCGTGACCTGCTGGCGCTGGGAGCTTTCGCGCGGCGATCAGGGCTCAACGGTCGCCAGCGCGCCCGGCATGGCCTCGCACGAGAAGCTCACGGCCTACCTGGAAACCCTGCCGAAGGGCGAACTGCTGATGCGTGGCGACAGCGTGGCGTTTCCGCCCGGCGGCTGCGCCTATCTGCACCGGCACCAGGGGCCCGGCATCCGTTGCCTGACCGAAGGCGGCATCCGCATCGACACCCACGGCCGCTCGACCTCGTACGGGCCGGGCGGCGCCTGGTTCGAAAGCGGGCCCGATGCGGTGTTCGCGCAGGCTTCGCCCGACAAGCCCAGCCGCTTTATTCGCGTCATGATCCTGCCGCGCGCGCTGACCGGTAAAAGCTCGCTCGAGTATCTCAACGAAGAGGACAAGGCGAAGCCGAAGACGCAAAGTTATAAGATCTACGCTGACGCGCCGATTTCGTTCGGCGCCGCGCGCAAATGAGCGCGGAGCGATAGTGACCCTCGACCGCCAGCAGGCTTTTTCCGGCACCAAGGAGGCGGCGCCCGCGCTGCGGCTCGATAGTGCACGCCTTGAGCATTATCTGACGACAAACGTGAAAGATTTCGCCGGCCCGCTGACCGTCAAGCAATTCAAAGGCGGGCAGTCGAACCCGACCTATCTGCTGGAGACGCCGGCGCGGCGTTATGTGTTGCGCCGCAAGCCGCCCGGCAAGCTGCTGCCGTCGGCGCATGCGGTCGACCGCGAATACCGCGTGATCCGCGCGCTGCATACGCAAGGTTTTCCGGTTGCGAAGCCGCTGCTCTATTGCGCGGACGAGCGCGTCGCCGGCACGCCGTTCTACGTGATGAGCTGCGTGGACGGCCGCGTGTTCTGGGAGCCGCAGATGCCCGGCTCCAACCCGGCCGAGCGCGCCGCGGTCTACGACGCCATGAACGACACGATCGCGCGCCTGCATGCGTTCGATCCGGCGGGCATCGGCCTCTCTGATTTCGGCCGCGGCGAAAATTATGTCGCGCGCCAGGTCGAGCGCTGGTCGAAGCAGTATCGCGCCTCGGAAACCGAAAAGATCGACGCCATGGAGCGGCTGATCGAATGGCTGCCCGGGCACATTCCGCCGGGCGGGGCGCCTCGCCTCGTGCATGGCGACTACCGGCTCGACAACCTGATCGTCGCCGCGGCTGAGCCGAAAATCCTCGCCGTGCTCGACTGGGAATTGTCCACGCTGGGCGATCCGCTCGCCGATTTCACCTATCACCTGATGGCCTGGCANNCTGCCGGTCTATCTCGCCTATAATTTCTTCCGCATCGCCGCGATTTTGCAGGGCATCATCGGGCGCGTGCGCGACGGCACCGCGACGAGCGAATTCGCGCCGGCCAAGGCCGAGATGATCCGCCCGCTCGCCGACAAGGCATGGGAATTCGCGCGGCAAGCCGGCGCGCGCTGACCGTTAGGGTCAACAAATCCTTTCACGGCAACTCNNCGGCGGCCGCTGCGGCCGGCCAATGAACGCGACGACGACCCGCCAGAGGAGCAGACCCCGCCGCCGCCCGGCATGGGCAAGCTGGTCGACAAGACCGTTTAGATTCTTACTTGCGCATGGTCTTTCCCGAAAACCGGTACCCACTTTTTGGGATCATGCGCTAGCGCCGCGCGGCGAAGAAGTCGCGCAGCAACCCCGCGCATTCGCTTTCATTGATGCCGCCATAGACTTCCGGCCGGTGATGACAGGTGGGTTGCGAAAAGAACCGCACGCCGTTTTCCACCGCACCGCCTTTCGGATCGCCGGCACCGAAATAAAGCCGGCGGATGCGCGCGAACGACATCGCGGCGGCGCACATGGCGCAGGGCTCCAGCGTCACATAGAGATCGCAGTCGGCGAGTCGCTCCGAGCCGAGCGCGGCCGCGGCCTGTCGGATCGCCAGCAGTTCGGCGTGCGCCGTGGGATCGCGATCGGCAATGGTGCGGTTGCCCGCGCGCGCGATCGCGGCGCCCTCGCGCACGATCACGCAGCCGACCGGCACCTCGCCGCGCGCTCCCGCGGCGCGGGCTTGGTCGAGGGCCATTTCCATAAATGAAGCCACGCTCGTATCGCCTTCCGAACTCTGCTATCAGGCCGCAACCTTATTGCGGCCAACCTTATTGCGGCTATGAGCATGTCCGACAAGAGCAATCAACAAAATCCCGGCGAACGCATCGCCAAGGTCATGGCGCGGGCGGGGCTGGCCTCGCGGCGCCAGGCCGAGGCCTGGATCGCCGCTGGGCGCGTGGCCGTCAATGGGGCGGTGATTTCCTCGCCCGCGCTCAACGTGACGCCGTCCGATCGCATCGCGGTGGATGGGCAGGCGCTGCGCGCCCGCGAGCGCACGCGGCTGTTCCGCTATCACAAGCCGCGCGGCCTGGTGACCACGAATTCCGACCCGGAGGGACGGCCGACCATCTTCGCCGCGCTGCCCAAGGATCTGCCGCGGCTGGTCAGCATCGGCCGGCTCGACATCAACACCGAAGGGCTGCTGTTGCTCACCAATGACGGCGGTTTGGCGCGCGTGCTCGAACTGCCGGCGACCGGCTGGCTGCGGCGCTATCGCGTGCGCGCTTTGGGGCGCGTGATGCAGCCTGCGCTCGACCGGCTGCGCTCCGGCATCACGGTCGCGGGCGTGCATTATGGGCCGATCGAAGCGACGCTCGACCGCGAACAGGGCGCCAATGTCTGGCTCACCATCGGCATCCGCGAAGGCAAGAACCGCGAGGTGCGCAAGGTGCTGGAGACGCTCGACCTCAAGGTGAACCGGCTCATCCGCGTGGCGTTCGGGCCGTTCGAGCTGGGCGATCTCGATGAGGGCGAGGTTAAGGAGATCGAGTCGCAGGCGCTACGCACCGAACTCGGCGAGAAGATCGTAGCCGAGGCCGGCGCCGATTTTGAAGCGCCGCTGGTCGATCATACGGCGGAACCGGTCGCTCCCCGTCACCCTGAGGCGCGCGCGCAACGCGCCTTGAAGGATAACGAATCGACACCGCGGCGCGAGCATCCGAACGACAAGAAAAAACAACCGCGCCGCGACCGCACCGGCGGGCCGCGGCCGAAATATCCGAGACAAAAATAATGCGCGTGGTCGGCGGCAGATTGCGCTCGCGCCCGATCGCCGGGCCGAAGTCGGACGCGCTGCGCCCGACCGCCGATCGCCTGCGCGAGGCGCTGTTCAATATCCTGATGCACGCCTACGGCGACCCGGTGAGCGGCGCGCGCGTGCTCGACCTGTTCGCCGGTACCGGCGCGCTCGGCATCGAAGCGATCTCGCGCGGCGCGGCTTACGCGCTGTTCGTCGACGACGGCGTGCAGGCGCGCGCGCTGCTGCGCGACAACACCGAGCAGCTCGGGCTGGGCGGCGTCACCCGCATTTTCCGGCGCGATGCCAGCAAGCTCGGTCCCGCGCATCCGCTCGAGCCGTTCACGCTGGCGTTCCTCGATCCGCCCTACCGCAAGGGCCTCGCCGAAAAGGCGCTTGCCGCCGCGCGCGAGGGCGGCTGGCTGACGGGGGGCGCGCTGGTCGTGGTGGAGGAAGCGGCGGATGCCGGGTTCAAAGCGCCGGAAGGTTACGAGGAATTGGAACGGCGCAAATACGACGACACCGAATTGATATTTCTACGCCATCCCTGAGCGTCACCTTCTCCCGAACAGCCGCTCAATATCGGTGAGCTTCAATTCGACATAAGTCGGACGGCCGTGGTTGCACTGGCCGGAATTGGGCACGTCTTCCATCTCGCGCAACAGCGCGTTCATTTCCTCCGGCTTGAGACGACGGCCGGCGCGCACCGAACCGTGGCAAGCCATGGTGGCCGACACGTGCAACAGCCGGCGCTCCAAGGGCAGCGAGTCGTCCCATTCCGCCATGTGCTCGGCGAGATCGCGCAGCAGGCCCATGACGTCGATCTCGCCCAGCATCGCGGGCGTCTCGCGCACCGCCACCGCGCCCGGCCCGAAGGCTTCGATGGCCAGACCGAAGCGCGCCAGTTCGCCGGCGCGCGCAACCAATCGCGCAGCGTCGGCCTCGTCGAGTTCGACGATCTCCGGGATCAGCAGGATTTGCCGCGCCATGCCGGCCTTGCCGATCGCCGCCTTCATGCGCTCGTAAACGATGCGCTCGTGCGCGGCGTGCTGATCGACGATGATGAGCCCGTCGCGGGTCTGCGACACGATGTAGGTCTCGTGCACCTGCGCGCGCGCCGCCCCGAGCGGGCGCTCGATCAGCTCGGCCGCCGGCTCGAAGCTTTCGACGCGGGCATCGGCGGATGGCTCGCCCACCTCGAAGGCGGCTTGCGCGGCTTCCACGAAACCGAGCGCGGTGGCGCTGCGCGCGGAGCCGAAACCGGGCGGCCGCGCCGGCGAGCGCCGCCATTCGTAGGCGCCGCGCCGCGCCGTCGCCAGCGGACGAAAGGCAGCGATGGTGGCGCTGCCGCCGGTCGAGGCCGCGCGCTGGCCCTCGCGCGCCAGCGCATCCTTAAGCGCGCGCACGATCAAGCCGCGCACCAGGCCGCCGTCGCGGAAACGCACTTCGGTCTTGGCCGGATGCACGTTGACGTCGACCTCGCGCGATTGAAGCGTGACGAACAGAGCGAGCAGGGGGTGGCGGTCGCGCGGCAGATAATCGGCGTAAGCGCCGCGCACCGCGCCGACCAGCAGCTTGTCGCGCACCGGGCGGCCGTTGACGAACAGATATTGCCCGAGCGTGTTGGCGCGCGACAGCGTCGGCAGCCCGGCGAAGCCTTCGACGCGCACGCCCTCGCGCTCGGCATCGATCGCGATGGCGTTGGCGCGGAAGTCCGACCCGAGCACGTCGCCTAGGCGGCCAAGCTCGTCATTGGCTGCGGCCCAGGTGACGGGCGCGCGCTCCTCGCCGGCCAGCGTGAACGCAACATCCGGCCGGCTCATGGCGAGGCGCCGCACCACCTCGCGCACGGCCTCCGCCTCGCTGCGGTCGGTCTTGAGGAATTTCAGCCGCGCCGGCGTGGCGTAAAAAAGATCGCGCACCTCGACGCTGGTGCCCTGGCTCAGCGCCGCCGGCTTCACGTCCGATTTCTCGCCGGCATCGACGGTGATCGTCCATGCATGCGGCTCAGCTTTATGGCGCGTGGTGATCGTCAAGCGCGCCACCGCGCCGATCGACGGCAATGCCTCACCGCGAAAGCCGAGCGTGTCGATGGCCAGCAGATCGTCGCCAGCGAGCTTAGAGGTGGCGTGACGATCGACCGCCAGCGCCAGATCGACGCGCGGCATGCCCTCGCCGTCGTCGCTGACGCGGATCAGTCTTCGGCCGCCGCCGTCGGTGAGCACGTCGATGCGGCGCGCGCCGGCGTCGAGGGCATTCTCAACCAATTCTTTGACGACGCTCGCCGGCCGCTCGACCACCTCCCCGGCGGCGATGCGGTTGACGATGGCCTCGGACAGTTGGCGGACGGGCATGAAATGCGCCTGATTCGGATTGGCCCCGACCTTAACGGCGCGATGCGGCGCCCGCGAGGCAAAGGCGGGAGCTACCCCCGCTATTCAATCGACGGCTTGCCGTGGCGCAGGCTTTTGATGCCGGAGCGGTGCTTTTTGGCCTCCAGGCGCTTGCGGCGCGAGGCCTTGGGCGGCTTAGTGGCGCGGCGCGGCACCGGCCGCACTGCCGCCTGGCGGATCAGGTCGAACAGCCGCTCGCGCGCATCGGCGCGGTTGCGCTCCTGGGCGCGGTGCGATTGGGCGATGATGACGATGACGCCATCCTTGGTCAGCCGCTTGCCAGCGAGCCGCATCAGCCGCACGGCGACGTCATTGGGCAGCGACGGTGTTTGCCGCACGTCGAAGCGCAGTTGCACCGCCGACGACACCTTGTTGACGTTCTGCCCGCCCGGCCCGGACGAGCGCACGAACGTCTCCGACAATTCGGAGTCGTCGATCGAGATGGTGTCGGTGACGCGGAGGAGCATGGCGCAGCCGACTCTAGCGTTTCATCGCCGGGCTTGTCCCGGCGATCTCGCTTTGGAAGGCATGGTGCCCTCCTTATCGGGATGGCCGGGACAAGCCCGGCCATGACAAAAGCAGCGGCTACGCGCCCAACAAATACTTCTTCGCCAGCACCTTGCCCTCTTCCACCGCCGGCTGGTCGAAGGCGTCGACGCCCAATAGATGCGCGGCGATGATGGTCTCCAGCATGAAATGCATCAGCAGCTCGCCGAGCGTTTCTTCGTTCAATTGCGGCAGATGAATGGTGCGCACCGGGCAGCCGTTTTTCACCAAAGTTTCGGCGGTGGCGCGGCCTTCCGCCGCCACCAAGTCGCCGATTGTTTTGCCACCGAAAGCGGGCTCGCCCGCGAGCTTGGCAAGTTCGGCATCCATGCGAGGCCCACGCCCTGTGCCGGCGACGGTGACAACGGTGAATAATTTGTCGCGCGGCCCGCCGATGAACAGTTGCACCTGGCTGTGCTGATCGACCGGCCCGAGCGCCGCCACCGGCGTGGTGCCCTTGCCGTTCTTGCCGAGGCTCTCGGCCCAGAGCTGCACGTACCAGTGCGTGAAGCGCTCCAGCCGGTCGGCATAGGCCATCAGCACGCTGATGCTCTTGCCCTTGCTCTCGGCCAGCGCCACGGCAAGCGCGGCGCCGAGCGCGGCCGGCACTTGCGCGGCCGGCTTTTTCGCCAGCACCGGCGCCAGCGCTAAGCCCGCGCCTTCGCGCACCGCCGCGATATCGAGATCGAGCATTGCCGCCGGCAACAGTCCGACATTGCTGAGCACCGAAAAGCGCCCGCCGATGCCGGTGTGATGATCGAGGATCGGCACATGATGCGCGGCGAGCAGCTCACGCAGCCCGTTGGTCTTGCCCGGCAACGCCTTTTCGGTGAGACCGAGGAAAATATCGGGGATGCGCGTCTCCAGCCCTTCCGCCTTCACCGCCGTGAGCGCGGCGATGGTCTGCATCAACGTCTCGGCGGTGCCGCCGGATTTGGAGATGGCGACGAAACGCGTCGTCGTGTGCGGTAGCTTGCCGAGCAGCGCGCCATAGGTTTCCGGATCGAGATTATCCATGAAATGCAGGCGCGGGGC
>PKXB01000070.1:16512-23564 GCA_003133345.1 Hyphomicrobiales bacterium
CATCGTTCAGGGCCTTTTCGGCGACGCCGTGCGGCCCGATGCGCTGCTCGCGCGCGCTGTCGATGGATTGGACGATTGCCATGGACTGTTGCCGCTCCGCCGGCACAGGAATGCGGGGGTATTTGCCTAGAGTCGCGCGGGCGACGCAATGGGCAAAACAACGCGGGCGCCGGCTACTCGGTTCCGCTCGAGGTCAGCCCTATCGGCCTACCGGCCACGGTGACCAGCATGCCGCCGCTATAGAGGCGCTTGGCTACCCGCCTGGCGTCCTCGATGCTGACGGCGTCGATCAGGCCGCCGCGGCGCTCGATATAGTCGATGCCGAGATTATCGATCTGGATCTGCGTCAGTTGGGCGGCGATCTTGCCCGAGGTGTCGAGCGAGAGCGCATAGGAGCCCTTGAGGAACGATTTCGCCGCCGCCAACTCGTCGGCGGTCGGGCCGTTCGCCGCCATGCGCTTGGTCTCAGCTTCGACGATCCCAAGCGCGTCGGCGGTGCGGTCGGCGCGCGTAGCGGTGGTGCCGATCAGCACCGCGGCGCGCCTGAACCAGACTAAGCTGTCGGAGACGCCATAGGCTAGCCCGCGCTTTTCGCGCACTTCCTTGTAGAGGCGCGAGGAGAAGGTGCCGCCGGCCAGGATGTGATTGACGATATAGCCGGCGATGAAGTCGGGGTCGTTGCGCGCAAGGCCCTGCCCGCCGAAATTGACCACCGCCTGCGGCACGTCGAGATTGATCACGATGCGCCGGCCCAGCCCGCTTGGACTGGCATTGGCGACCGGCTTGAGATCGTTCTTGGCCGGCAGGCCGGCGAAGGCGCGATCGATCAGCGCGCCGGCGGTCTTGGCATCAATGTCGCCGACGATCGAGATCGTCAGCTCGTTGCGCGCGAAGGCGCGGCGCACATAATCGCGCATGTCGTCGGCGGTGATGCGCGGCACGGTCTCCAGCACGCCCTTGCTTTCGCGGCCATACGGATGGCCCGGGAAGGCCGTCTCCCACCAGCGGTTACTGGCGAGACTGTTGGGACTGGTGGTTTCGCGCTGCAATGACGACATCACCTGCCCGCGCACCCGCTCGATCGCATCGGCGTCGAAGTGCGGCGCGCTTAGCGCGAGCCGCAAGAGATCGAAGGCCTCGTCGCGGTGCTCATTGAGCGTGCGCAGCGAGCCGTGGAAGTAGTCACGCACGACCTGGAAACCGAGTTCGATGGCGTGGTTTTCCAGCCGCTCATGGTAGGTCTTGCCGTCGAGGTCGCCGGCGCCCTCGTCGAGCAGGTCGGCGGCGAGGTTGGCGGTGCCAGATTTTTCGGGCTCGTCTTGGGTGGAGCCGCCATGGAAGGCGAAATTGAGCGCGACCAGTGGCGCGGACTGCTCGCGCACCAGCCAGGCCTCGATGCCGGACGGGCTGACGATCTTTTCGATCTGCATCGCCGAGGCGGCAGACGCGCCCGCCAGCAGCGCAAGAGCGGCGAGCGCGGCGGCAGCCAAAAACCGCGTCATGATTTTTTCTCCGCCTGCGGGCTCACGTCTTTGATCAGATAGCCGGTGACCGAGCGCTGCTTGTCGAGCCATTGGCGGGCGGCGTCCTGCACCTGCTCGACGGTGACCTCGCGGATGCGGTCCGGCCAGTGCCGCACGTCATTGACGGTGGCGCCGGTCATGATGGCGCTGCCGTACCAACGCGCCATGCTGACCTGATTGTCCTGCGCATAGACCGCGTCGGCGATCATGCGGAACTTGGCGCGTTCCAGCTCCTCGGCCGATACGCCGTGCGCGATCACGTTAGCGATCACCGTGTCGGTCTCGGTTTCGAGCTGCGGCAGCGAGACGCCCGGGTGCGGCACGCCAAAGACGCCGAACTTCGACATGTCGAACGCGAAACTGTCGTAGCTGGCGCCGGCCATCACCGCGACGGGCTTGTCCACCACCAGCGCGCGGTAGAGCCGGCTGTTGGAACCGCTACCGAGGATATGCGCGAGCACCTCGATCGCTTCCGATTGGCCCGGCTTGGCGGTGTGGAAAGACGGCACCAGATAGGCGCGCTGCATGACCGGCTGCTCGACCCGCGGGTCGGCGAGCGTGAGCGAGCGCACCGCCACCGGCGGCGGTTCCTGCGGCCGCTGACGCGGCAGGATATTGTTGTGGCGGGCAACCTTGCCGTAGGTTTCTTCCGCAAGCTTGCGCGCAGTTTCCGGCTCGACGTCTCCGGCGATCACCACCACCGCATCGTTGGGCGCGTAGAAGCGCCGATAAAAGCCGATGGCGTCGTCGCGCGAAAGCTGCTCCATCTCGTGCCGCCAGCCGATCACCGGCTTGCCGTAAGGATGGTTGAGGAAAAGCGCGGCGTCGATCTGCTCGCCCAGCCGCGCGCGCGGATTGTTGGCGACTCGCTGATTCTGCTCCTCCAGGATGACATCGCGCTCGGGCAGCACGACCTGGTCGGTGAGCTGCAGGCCGGTCATGCGATCGGCCTCGAATTCCATCGCGGTCTTGAGCTTCTCGCTCGGCACGCGCTGATAAAATGCGGTGTAGTCGTTCGTGGTGAAGGCGTTTTCCTGGCCGCCGACGGAGGCAACCACTTGCGAGAAATGGCCGGTCGGATTCTTCGCGGTGCCCTTGAACATCAGGTGTTCGAGGAAGTGCGCGAGCCCGGACTTGCCCGCCGTCTCGTCGGCGGCACCGACCTTGTACCAGATCATGTGCGTGACCACCGGCGCGCGGTGGTCGGGAATGACGACCAGCTCCAGTCCATTCGCCAGTGTGAAGTCGGCGACGGGAGCGCCCGCCGGCTCGGCGGCAAGCGATGGCGTCGCGAGCGCGGCGGCCAAGACCGCGATGGCGGCCGCGGAATTTATTCTTTTCAATGGCACGATTTTAAAACCTTGCAGCCTGCGTTGATGCGCCCCACGCGAGGTTTCTCAGCCGGCACGCACGAATATTACAGGTCGGATCGGCTGGTGGCTGCGCGGCTAGTTGGTCTTGCCGTCCACGGTACCGTGTGATTCTAGATAGTTCGTCGGCTTGGGAGCGGCGGTAGACTTACTGACGCCATAGGGCTGCTCCGGCGACGGCGTCTGGTAGCCTTGCGGCGGCTCGGTCAGAGCCGTGCGCGGCGGCTCGCTGGTAAAACTGCCGGCATCCGGTTGGTCTTTCCCGAACATCTTGCCCCAGAAACCGGGCTTGGTGCCGAGCTGCGAGGGCGAGAGCCGATCGCCCGAGCCGTTCGGCGAGGCCCGATAACCGTCATCGGTCCGGCGCGTCGTACGCGGCTTGGGTCCCGGCGCAATTTCATTCGGGCGCAGCGGGCGCTGCTCATTTCGCAGGGTCTCATCGGCATTCATGCTGACGTTACGCTCTTGCGCCGCTTCTTCCTTCCTGCGTTTCACGTCGGGATCGACGGGCCAAGCCGGATTGTTTGCGAGCGCTGCGCCGGAATTTTCCGGCGGCGGGAGAGTATGGGTCGGCGGGAGCACCAGTGGCGCGCGCTCCCCGTAGCTGATCGATTCGCTGCCGTCGCGTCGCAGGCCGAAGCCCTCGAGAATGCCGCGAATGATTTTGGTATCGATCGGCACGCCGTCGTCGTTATCGCCGGCGCGGGCCGGGGTGCCGGGCACGAGCAGGGCAGCGCCGAGCAGGCAGCCGAAAGCCGCGCGAGAAACCGTCCGCAGGCTGAATGTGGCCACCAAGCCTATCCGCAATGTATCGGTCATCCGATCCCTTACACCCCTTGCACATCCAAGGGGAACTCGCGTTTCGATCCCTGACCATTGGCCGGGATCAGGGCGCTTTTTGGGCGCGCTCCCCGGCCAGGGACTCATACAGCAGGCCCATTACCCCGGCAACGATGGTGACATCGGCTAGGTTAAAAACATACCAGTTGAACCGCCAATTTGCCGTAGAAACGTGGAAAAGCACGAAGTCGGCGACCCAGCCATAGGCCAGCCGGTCGATGGCATTACCCACCGCCCCGCCAATAATCAGGCCCAGCGACAGCGCGGTCAGCCGGTCTTTGGCGCGCGCCAGCCACAGCCAGAGCAGCAGCACCGCCAGCGCTTTGAAGCCGAGCAGGACCCCGTGGCCCAGCGGCCCTTGGGTTTGGAACAGGCCATAGCTGATGCCGGTGTTGCGGGTGAGCACAAAATCGAAAAACGGGCCGAGGTGCACCGGATTGGCGGCGAGATCGAACACGAACAGCAAATAAAGCTTGCTGGCCTGATCGATCAGGCATGCGATGGCCGCCACGGCAAGGCCGAAAAATGTAAGCGGACCATAAAGATAGCTGGCGCGCATTTACTCCGCCGCCTTGCGCATGGTTTCCCATTCGCGCAGCGCCTTGGCGTCGCGCGGCGAGACCTCCGGGTATTCGGGATCGGCGCCGATGCTGGTGAGAATCTTCCACGAGCGCGCGCACTTAATGCCTTCGGCGAGACTGGGAATCACCGCGACGCCGGGCACATCTGGCAGGCTGAAAGCCCCGTCAGAACTGCCGACGTTACGCAAGGTCAACGCCGAGGTAATGCAGACCTCGGCCAGATCAACGCCGACGATGGCCTCGAACAAGTCTTCGTCGGTAACCAGAACAATCGGATGCGCTTCGAGAGAAGAACCGATGCGTTTTTGCGCGCGCTCGATCTCCAAGGCGCCGGTGACGACACGACGCACGGTCCTAACTTTGCGCCACTTGTCGGCGAGCTTGTCGTCGCGCCAGGCGGCCGGCACCTCGGGAAACAATTCGAGATGCACGGACTTGGCGTCGGCGCCATAACGCGCGGCCCAGGTTTCCTCCGCCGTGAAGCACAACATGGGCGCCAGCCACACCACCGTGCAGTGGAACAGATGGTCGAGCACGGTGAGACAGGCCTTGCGCGTCGTGGACGAGTAAGGATCGCAATAGAGCGCGTCCTTGCGGATGTCGAAATAGAACGCCGACAAGTCCGAGGTCATGAAGGCGCTCAGCGCAGAGAAGATGCGCTTGTAATCGAAATCGGCGTAGGCCTTGCGCACTAGCTCGTCGAGTTCGGCCAGCCGGTGCAGCATCAGCCGCTCCAGCTCCGGCATCTGCTCGAACTTGACGCGTTCGTCTTCGTGGAAATGCGCGAGGCTGCCCAGCATCCAGCGCACGGTGTTGCGCAGCTTGCGATAGGTCTCGATCGTGGTCTTGAGAATTTCCGGCCCGATGCGCAGGTCGTCGGCGTAATCCGACGCGCACACCCACATGCGCAGGATGTCGGCGCCGGATTGCTTGATCACGTCCTGCGGCGCGGTGACGTTGCCCATCGACTTCGACATCTTGCGGCCCTGCTCGTCGAGCACGAAGCCGTGCGTGAGCACCACGTCGAACGGCGCGCGTCCGCGCGTGCCGCATGATTCCAGCAGTGAGGAATGAAACCAGCCGCGGTGCTGGTCGCTGCCTTCCAGATACATCACCGTGTCCTGGCCGCCGTCGACCTTGCGCTTGATACCGGCGAGCTGCGGGAAATGCACCGGGTCCTCCAGCACGAAGGCGTGCGTGGAGCCGGAATCGAACCAGACGTCGAGAATGTCGTCGACTTTTTTCCAGCCTTCCTTGGCGAGCTTGCCGAGGAAACGTTCTGCCGCACCCGGCTTGTACCAGGCGTCGGCGCCCTCNNGGCGCGAGATCACCCAGTCGGGCCGCGACTCGATCATGCCGGTGATGCGGTTCTGGCCCTGCTCGGGAACCCAGCGGGTGACTTTGATGGCGTGCAGCGCGCGCGCGCGCAAAGTGTCGCCGCGCTTCGCGATGTCTTTATCCATCGCGATGAACCACTGCGGCGTGTTGCGGAAGATGATCGGCTTCTTCGAGCGCCAGGAATGCGGGTATTGATGCTTGAGGCGGCCGGTCGCGATCAGCATCCCGGCTTGTTTGAGCGCTTCGATGACAGCCTTATTGGCGTCGCCCTTCTCGCCCTTGTCGTTGATAACGCGCTTGCCCGTGAAGCCCGGCGCCTGCTCGGTGAACGCGCCGTTCTCGTCGACGGTGTAGGGGATGGCGGGATTGATCCCGCGCGCTTCCAACACCGCGCGATTGGCGGTCCACACGTCGAAGTCTTCGCGGCCATGGCCGGGCGCGGTGTGCACGAAGCCGGTGCCATCCGTATCTGTGACGTGGTCACCGGCTAATAGAGGCACGCCAAAATCGTACCCACCTATTCCCTTAAGTGGATGCGAGCATACCACTCCATTGAGCTCGTTCGCGCTAAGAGACCTCACTTTTTCGAAAGCAGTCACGCGCGCCTGTTTGAAAACGTCCGATGCTAACTTATCGGCGAGTACCAGCAGGTCGTCGGCCTTGGTCCAATTATCAGCCGGTGCATCGGTTACTTTGTAGAGACCGTATTCGATTTTAGGCGAGAAGCTGATGGCGCGGTTACCCGGCAGAGTCCATGGCGTCGTCGTCCAGATAACGATCGACGCGCTGTAAAGATCTTGACTGAGTGTTGAAGTCGACCGACTTCCCGGCTCGCCCGGTAGACGTCCAAAACCACCTTCTGTCTTTCTTAGAATTGCTTCTTGAATCGGAAACTTCACCCACACCGTATCGCTGGTGTAGTCCTCGTACTCGACCTCGGCTTCCGCCAGCGCGGTCTTCTCCACCACGCTCCACATCACCGGCTTCGAGCCGCGGTACAGCATGCCGTTGGCGGCGAACTTCAGCAGTTCGCGCGCGATTTGCGCCTCGGCGAAGTTATCCATCGTCGTATAAGGATGCGCCCAGTCGCCCTCGACGCCGAGCCGCTTGAACTCCTCGCGCTGCACGCCGATCCATTTTTCGGCGAAGGCGCGGCACTCCTGGCGGAATTCCACCAGCGCGGCGGCATCGGAAAAATCCGGCTTCGGCTTGTTCTTGGAGCGGTAATTGTCTTCCTCGATCTTCCNNCCGTGGCAGTCCCAGCCCGGCACGTAGTTCGAATCGTAGCCGAGCATCTGCTGGCTGCGCGTCACGACATCCTTGAGAATTTTATTGAGCGCGTGGCCGATATGGATGTTGCCGTTGGCGTAAGGCGGGCCGTCATGCAGGATGAATTTCTC
>PKXB01000070.1:23575-33744 GCA_003133345.1 Hyphomicrobiales bacterium
AAATCCGTCTGCGGCAGGAACAGCGTCTCGGAATAATCGCGCTTGTCGGACTTTGGCGTGTTCATGGGGGCTTACTAGCAGGCGGATTCCGTGGCGGAAAGAGCAGCCATACACTCAGTGTCATGCCCGGGCTTGACCCGGGCATCCATGATGNNACCGGCAATGACAAGGAAGAGATCAAATCTCCCCCAGCAGCGGGAACGCCTTGCCGGCGCGCTTGAGCGCGTCGCGGGCCTGGACGCTGTCCGCCAGAATGTGGCGCTGGAGCGTCTCGATCGTAGAGAATTTCTGCTCGTGGCGGATCCAGCCGATGAAGGCGACGTCGATGACCTGGCCGTAGAGGTCACCGTCGAAGTCGAACAGGAACACCTCCAGCAGCGGCGCGCCGCCGTCGAACATCGGGCGCACCCCGAAATTCGCCACCCCGTCATGACGCTTAGCCCCGACCGCGACGCGCACCGCATAGACGCCGTGCTTGAGGCCGCAGGCCGGATCGAGCCGCACATTGGCGGTGGGAAAGCCGAGTTCGCGCCCGCGCTTGGCGCCGTGGATGACTTCGCCGGAGACGAACCAGGGCGTGCCCAGCAGCTCAGTCGCCTCCACCACCTTGCCCTGGCTGAGCGCCGCGCGCACCCCGCCCGAGGACACCGGCCGGCCCTCGTCCTCCAGCGGCGGCACGATGTCGACGGCAAAGCCGAGCCGGGCCCCCTGCTCGGCCAGATAGGCCGGCGAGCCGGCGCGTTTATTGCCGAAATGGAAGTCGAAGCCGATCGCCGCGCCGCCGATGCCGAAGCGCCCGACCAGGATGCGCTCGATGAAATCGGCCGCTGTGGTAGCGGCGAGTTGCGCGTCGAAGGTCATGACGATGGCGCCGTCGAGCCCGCTGGCCGCTAGCAGGCGCAGCCGGTCGCGCTCGCTGGAGAGCTGGAATAGCGCGTCCTGCGGCCTTAAGAAAAGCCGCGGGTGCGGCGCGAAGGTCAAGGCCGCGGCCTTGCGCTGAAGCGTCTTGGCTCTGCTGAGCGCGGCGCCGATCACCGCGCGGTGGCCGCGGTGCACGCCGTCGAAATTGCCGATCGCCACCACGGCGCCGTGCAGCGGCCCGATATCGGGCGCAATATCAGTATTTTGCGCGCCGTCGCGGACGATGTGGAAGACCGGGGATTTGCTCATTTTCGCGTCATGTTCGTAGCTTGCCGCCTTTCGCACCCGGTTACGGTTAGCGCGCGGTTAACAAACTTTCAAATTAACCGGATATTCAATGCCTCCGGGTACCTTCCGCTCCTTCTGGGGGCCCATTGCGGGTGTAGCGTCATGGCTGTCAACACTTCGATACCGATTCTGATCGTCGACGATTACAACACGATGATCCGCATTATCCGCAATCTTTTGCGGCAGCTCGGCTTCGAGCAGATCGATGAAGCCAACGACGGCTCGATGGCGCTCGCCAAGATGCGCACGCGCCAATACGGCCTGGTGATTTCCGACTGGAACATGGAGCCGATGACCGGCTACGACCTGTTGCAAGTGGTGCGCAGCGATCCCAACCTGGCGGAGACGCCGTTCATCATGGTGACGGCGGAATCCAAGACCGACAACGTGATCGCGGCCAAGCGGGCGGGCGTGTCGAACTATATCGTCAAGCCGTTCAACGCACAGACGCTCAAGAGCAAGATCGACGCGGTGTTCTTGAATCGATAGTCGTCCGCGTTTTCAATCCGCTGAACCTCTCACCACGTCAACTGACGCATCACCGCCTTCGGCCTATCGCCGGCGGCGGCGAACGTGGCGTTGAGCGCCTTGCTGTCGGGCCGCTCGCGGCCGCCCAGTTCCTCGGCGTGGATACCTGAAGTCACGAACAGGAAATCGACGCCGATCGTGCGGGCTCCTTTGAGGTCGGTGCGCACCGAATCGCCGATCGCCAGCACGCGGCTGACCGCGACCTTGCGCCCGGCCGCGGCTTGCGCCTTGGCCAGCGCCAAGTCGTAGATCGGCCGATAGGGTTTGCCGGCATAGAGCACCTCGCCGCCCATGGTGGCGTANNCAGACCATGAACAGCTTGCGCGCCAGCATGGTTTCGAGCCGGGCGCGATAGTCCTCCGGCGTCTCCACGTCGTCATTGTCGAGGCCGGAGCAGACAACGTAGTCGGCGCTTTCCAACGGCGCCAAGCGCACATCGACCCCGGTGAAGATCGAGCGGTCGCGTTCGGGCCCGATATGGCACACGCTTTGCCCCGGTCGCGCCTCGATCACGCCGCGGGTGACGTCGCCGGAGGAGACGATGGCGTCATAGGTCTCAACCGGCACATGCAGCTTTTCGAGCTGGCGGGCCACCACCATGCTTTGGCGCGGCGCATTGGTGATCAGGATCACAATCGCGCCGCGGGCGCGCGCGCGCATCAGCGCGTCGCAGGCGTACGGGAAGGCGGCGATGCCGTTATGCACCACGCCCCAGACGTCGCACAGCAGCGCGTCGTAATCGGCGGCCAGCGTCGAGAAATGCGGGATCAAGGGCGGCACGGCGGCGCCTCAGCCGGTGCCGGCCGCGGCCAATTCGCTCGGCGCCTCACCCGCCGTAGTCGACGCGCCGGCCGCGCTGCCCGTACCTTGCAAGGCCTCGGCCCGCACCGGCCGCGGCGGCGAAAACAGGAAACCCTGACCGAAGCGCACGTCGTAGTCGAGNNAGCTTGGCCGGCACTTTCAGGAAGCGGAACGAGCGGTCGGCCAATTCCTTCGGCTCCATGCGCAGGTCGGTGACATGATCCATGGAGAAGCGGAAGCCAAGTTCGGAGAGCGCCGCCAGGCTTTCGTGCTCGAGCGGCCCGAGCGCGCGATAGGCGCTTTGGGTGAACTCGAACATCAGCGCGTTGCTGAGTGCGCGGTTGGCGTCCATGAAATCGAGGAACTGCCGGAAGAACACCGGATCGCTCAGCGTCGATGCGCTGACATTGCAGAACAGGCCGACGTCGCGGTTCTTCAATTGCAGGCGGCGCGTGACCTGCACGCAGCGGAACAGCAGCAGGTTATCGATTTTCGGCATCAGGCCGACGCTTTCGGCGTAGTCGATGAAGTCGGCGGCGGTGACGATGTCGCCCTCGTCCGTGCGCAGGCGCGACAATGCCTCGTAGTAGCGCACCTTGCGCTGCGGCAGCGTGACGATCGGCTGCAGATAAAGATCAATGCGGTGGGCGTCGACCGCCTTGCCGATCAATTCGACGATGCCCTCGCGGCTCAGACTGCGGAAGCGGCGGCCGTCCACCGCGTCGCTTTCGCTCAAGGTCAGCGCGCCATCGGCATCGGTTGCGGCCGCCGGCGGCGGCCCGGGCGCGGCCGGCAAGGTGCCCTGTTGTTGCAACACGGCGGCATGGCTGGCGAC
Organism: Hyphomicrobiales bacterium; assembly: GCA_003133345.1. GTDB lineage: Bacteria > Pseudomonadota > Alphaproteobacteria > Rhizobiales > Xanthobacteraceae > Pseudolabrys. The sequence goes on from PKXB01000070.1 coordinate 26,949, forward strand.
CGTGTCGGCGATCTGCCGCACCAGGCCGCCCAGTTCGCCGATCTCGGCGGCGATCGGATCGACCGCGCCGCGCGCCTTATTCACGGCGCCCTCGACCCGGCTTTCCACGACGGCGAGCCGGCGCGACATCTCGGCCACCTGACGGGCGAGGTCGGCGGTGCCGCGCGACAGATCAGCGATCTGGTCGTCGACATCGCCGCGGTCGCGCAGGCGGTTGCGGACGGTATTGACCAGCGCCATGGCGGTGAGCGCGGCCAGCGCCACGATCGCCGAGGTGCCGGCATCGAGCTTCACGGCCAGATAGAGCACGGCGCCGATCGAGCCGGCGATAAGCACCATGCAGACTGCAATGAAGATGGCGCTGATACGACGCATGAAGCCAATCCCGGGCTAGACCCTGGGCCGTCAATGGGGCGGTGCGCGATTCGCAGCCCCGGACACCAATGTCCATGACGCCACGGGTCCGCGCAACCTCGAACACCTGCTATGGTAGCGGCAATTCGCCCGTTATTCGCAAGAAGTTGCGCGCTAATGGAACCTGAGACGACGCCGGCATCCCGCGGCACGCCCATTCTGGCCTGGATCGCCGCCCGTCCGGGGCGCGCCTTTGCCGCCTTCCTGGGCCTGCATGCCGCGGTCTGGACCGCGCTGCCGACGCTGCTCTACCCCAATTTGCCGCTCGACCTGATCGAGGCGCTGATCTACGGCCGCGAATGGCAGCTCGGCTACGACAAGCTGCCGCCGCTGCCCTGGTGGCTGGTCGAGATCGCCGACCGGCTGGCCGGCCACGATTTCGCCTATTACCTGCTGGCGCAGGCGGCCGTGCTGGCGGCTTTGGCGATCGTGTGGCTGGCCGCGCGACCGCTTGCCGGCCCGCTCGGCGCGTTGGTGGCCGTGCTCATTGTCGACGGCCTGCACTACCTCAACTACACTTCCGCCAAGTTCAACCACGACGTGATCCAGCTGCCGTTCTGGGCGCTGGCGGGCTTCGCCTTCCACCGCGCGCTGCGCGGCCGGCAGACGACGGACTGGCTGCTGCTCGGATTGGCGGTCGGCCTGTCGCTGTGGGCGAAATATTTCGTCGCCGTGCTGGCGATCCCCCTGGCGCTGTTCGTCCTCATCGACCGCGACGCGCGCAAGACCTTGGCGACGCCCGGACCCTATATCGCGATTGTTACTGCACTGATCACCATGGCGCCGCATCTGGTCTGGCTGGTGCAGAACGATTTCCTGCCCTTCGCCTATGCCGAGCACCGGGCCGTGCTGCCGCGCGGACTGATCGATCATGTCTGGCACCCGCTGCAATTCGCAGTGAGCCAGTTGTTTTTCCTGGTGCCGTCGCTGCTGATTGCGCTGCCGTTGTTCTGGCCGCGCCGGCACGGCAACGACGAGCCGATTGCGCTCGGCGCGGACGCCTTCGACCGCCGCATCGTGACGTGGCTCGCGTTCGGGCCAATGGCGACCGTGCTGGCGCTGTCGGGGTTAAGCGGCCGCGGCACGGTGGCGATGTGGGGCTATCCGCTCTGGCTGTTCCTCGGCCTGTGGCTGGTGCTGAGCGCGCGCCGGGTGTTCGACCAAATGCGGCTCAACCGCGTGCTGCTCAATTGGGCGGTGGTGTTTGCGGGGCTCGTTATCGCCTTCATCGCCAATTACGCGGTGCTGCCGCATTACGATCACCGCTACCGCGCGGTGTTCTTCCCGGGCGGCGATCTCGGCCGCGAAATCTCGCAACGCTATCGCGCCGTCACCGGGAAACCGATCACCTATGTGATCGGCAGCATGTGGGACGGCGGCAACGTCGCCCATTATGCGCCGGAGCATCCGCGCGTGCTGATCGACGGCAAGCCGGCACGCGCGCCGTGGATCGACCTCGCCGATCTCAAGGCGCGCGGCGCGGTGGTGGTGTGGACCGCCGGCGATCTCCACGTCATGCCGCCGGAGCTCAGGACGATCGCCGCCGATGCCGCGGTACAGCCGCCGTTCCTGCTGCACTACCGGCGCGGCGACGCGAGCCTCTATGTCGGCTGGGCGATTTTGCTGCCGCAGCCTTCGTATGCGAAAGGGCCGTAGGGCGGGGACGTTCCCCGGATGCGGCCGAACTCCCTCTCCCCATGGGGGAGAGGGCTGGGGTGAGGGGGCAAGTGACTCTCGATAGGCTGTAACCCCTCACCCGACGCGCTTCGCGCGTCGACCTCTCCCCATGGGAGAGGTGAAGCGGCTCGCTTCACGCCACCGCCTTGATGATCTTGCCGACCTTGTCGAAGATCTCGCCGATCTGGCTTTCGCTGACGATCAGCGGCGGGCTCAAGGCGAGCGTATCGCCGACGCCGCGGATCATTAAGTCCTGCTCGTGGAACGCCAGCTCCATCGCCTCGAAGCCGCGCTTTCCCACGGCGTCGGGCTTGCTGGCGAGATCGATGCCGACGGTCAGGCCCACGGGACGAATATCGAGCACATTGGGCAGACCCTTGAGGCTCATCGCCGCCTGCGCCCAGGGCGCTTCCAACTTGCGCGCGCGCTCGAACAGGTTTTCATCGCGATAGAGATCGAGGGTGGCGAGCCCGGCCGCGCAAGCGAGCGGATGCGCCGAGTAAGTGTAGCCGTGGAACAATTCGATGACATGCTCGGGGCCTTTCATGAAGGCGTCGTAGATTCCTTTTCGCACCAGCACGCCGCCCATCGGCACGCTGCCCGAGGTGACGCCCTTGGCGAAGGTGATCATGTCGGGGATGACGCCATAGCGCTCGGCGGCGAACGCATAACCCAGACGGCCGAAGCCGGTGATGACTTCGTCGAAAATTAAAAGAATTCCATGCTTGTCGCAGATCGCGCGCAGGCGTTCGAGATAGCCTTTCGGCGGCGGCAGCACGCCGGTCGAGGCGGCGACCGGCTCGACGATGACGGCCGCAATGGTGGAGGCGTCGTGCAGCGCCACCAGCCCCTCGAGCGCGTCGGCCAGATGGCCGCCCCATTCCGGCTCGCCCACAGTGTAGGCCTGCTCGGCGCGGTTATAGGTCATCGGCAGATGATCGACGCCGGCGAGCAGCGCGCCGAACAGCTTGCGGTTGCCGACGATGCCGCCGACCGCGATGCCGCCGAAGCCGACGCCGTGATAACCGCGCTCGCGGCCAATCAGCCGCACGCGCGAGGCGTTGCCGCGCACATTGTGAAACGCCAATGCGATCTTGAGCGCGCTGTCGACCGCCTCCGAGCCGGAATTGCAGAAGAACACATGATCGAGGTCGCCGGGGGCGAGCGCGGCGACGCGGCTCGCCAGCTCGAACGCCTTGGGGTGCGAAAACTGGAACGCCGGCGCGTAGTCGAGCTCGGCCGCCTGGCGCTGGATCGCCGCCACGATCGGCTCGCGGTTATGGCCGGCATTGGTGCACCACAGCCCGGCGGCGCCGTCGACCAGCTTGCGGCCTTCGGCTGTGAAATAGTGCATGTCCTTGGCGCGAGCGATCAGGCGCGGGCGCGCCTTGAACGCCCGATTGGCCGTGAACGGCATCCAATAGGGCTCGAGATCGTTGGGAACCGTGGCGGTTGCGACGCTCGCTTTACTCATGGCCATGGGGCCGCCTCGCTGTTATTCGCTTGGATAGTGCATATTGGAGTAGCCGCTTTCAGCGATAATGACAAAGCCGGAAACGGCTGCTACCACGCGGCGAATATCAATTTTAGCGACTCAGTCGAATGGCCAAACCGACCAAGCTCAAAGCCCGCCTGCCGCGCGGCCTCGCCGACCGCGGGCCGGCCGAGATCGCCGCCACGCGGCATATGGTGGAGGCGATCCGCGCGGTGTTCGAGCGCTACGGCTTCGAGCCGGTGGAGACGCCGGCGATCGAATACACCGACGCGCTCGGCAAGTTCCTGCCCGACCAGGACCGNNACCGCGCCGCTGGCGCGCTATGTGGCGGACAAAATCGGCAAGGAAGATTTTGTCCTGCCCTATCGCAGCTACCGTTACGGCTGGGTGTTCCGCAACGAAAAGCCGGGCCCCGGCCGCTTCCGCCAGTTCATGCAATTCGACGCCGACACGGTGGGCGCGGCGAGCATGGCGGCCGATGCCGAGATGTGCATGCTGGCGGCGGATACGATGGAAGAATTGGGCATCAAGCGCGGCGACTATGTGGTGAAGGTGAATAACCGGAAGGTGCTCGATGGCGTGATGGAATCGATCGGGCTTGCGGGCATTGAGAATGCAGGCAGACGCCTCACCGTTTTGCGCGCACTCGACAAACTGGACCGGCTCGGCCCCGACGGAGTGCGTTTATTGCTAGGCACCGGTCGCAAGGACGAAAGCGGCGATTTCACCAAAGGCGCTGAGTTGCCACCCGAGAAAATCGAGCAACTTTTGAATTTCGTGAAAACGGCATTCGTGCACCCAGAATTTAAATCTGAACAAGAAAGCCTTGAATTCAATCATACGATAATCGGCGCACTACATAATTTGAAAGGCCTGGCGACTTCGCAAATGTATGTTGCTGGTCTTAACGAGCTAAATGAGATCGCCCATTTTACTAAATCATCGGGCTACGACTACGACCGCATCCGTATCGACCCTTCCGTCGTCCGTGGCCTCGAGTACTACACCGGCCCGGTCTATGAGGTCGAACTCACCTTCGAAACCAAAGACGAGAAAGGCCGCCCGGTGCGCTTCGGCTCGGTCGGCGGCGGCGGGCGTTACGACGGCCTGGTGTCGCGCTTCCGCGGCGAGCCGGTGCCGGCGACCGGCTTCTCGATCGGCGTGTCGCGCCTGCAGGCGGCGCTGACCGCGCTCGGCAAGCTCAACAACAAGCCGGAGCCCGGCCCGGTGGTGGTCACCGTGTTCGAGCGCGACCGCATCGCGGATTACCAAAAGATGGTCGCCGCGCTGCGCAATGCCGGCATCCGGGCCGAGCTTTATCTCGGCAATCCGAAGAACAATCTCGGCACCCAGCTCAAATATGCCGACAAGCGCGGCAGCCCTTGCGCCGTCATCCAGGGCGGCGACGAAAAGAAGCTTGGGCTGGTGCAGATCAAGGATCTGATCGCCGGCGCAGAGATTGCCACCACCGAGGATCGGGCGGACTATCTCAAGAAGCAGGCCGACGCGCAGTTTGCGGTCAAGGAAGACGAATTGGTCGAGGCTGTCCGCAATCTGCTCGCCCGCCACAAGCTGGCCTGAAGCGGCGCCCGTGGCCGGGCGTAAAATTCGTTAACGACACCAAGCATTTGGCCGCGGGTTTCGTTAAGCGCAATCATTAAACAACGTCGAATCCTTAAAGTTATCGTGCTAAAGGCCGCCGCAATCGAAGGCTTAGTGAAGCGATGAACGCGAGCGTGAACACGCAGGCGAAAGGGCCCGACGCGCGGGCGGAGGCGCTGGTCGCTTCCTATGAGCGCGCCGGCTACGCCCGCATTGCGCCCGCCATCCTGCAGCCGGCCGAGCCGTTCCTCGACCTCTCGGGCGAGGACATCCGCAAGCGCATGTATCTGACCACCGCCCCCGGCGGCGGCGAATTCTGCCTGCGTCCCGACCTCACGATTCCGGTGTCGCGCGACTATCTCGCCTCGCCGCTCGCCGGCAAGCCGGCGGGCTACTGCTATCTCGGCCCGGTGTTCCGTCACCGCAGCGACGCACCCGCCGAATTCCTGCAAGCCGGCATCGAATCCTTCGGGCGGCCCGACCAGGCGGCGGCCGACGCCGAGATGCTTTCGCTCGGGCTGGAGGCGACCGCGCATTACGGGCTCGCTACGCCGGACATCCGGATCGGCGACGTCGCGCTGTTCGCCGGCCTGATCGCCGGGCTCGATCTGCCGCCGGCCTGGAAGCGGCGGCTGGTCAAGGATTTCAACCGCAAGAGCAATCTGGCGCAGGATCTCGACCGCCTGGTGCTGGGCGGCAATAATTCGCGCCCCGAATATCAGGGCGTGCTGGTAGCGCTCGCCGGCTCCGATCCGAAGGGCGCCCATGCGCTGGTCACCGATTTGCTGTCGATAGCCGGCATCAATGCGGTGGGCGGCCGCTCGGTCGCCGAGATCGCGGAGCGATTCCTCGAACAGTCGGCGCTCGGCGTCAGCGCGAAATTGCCGCGCGACGTGCGCGCGCTGATCGAACGTTTTCTCGCGATTGCCGGCGAGCCCGACGAGGCGGCGGCCGAACTGCGCGCGCTCGCCAGCGAAGGCAACATGACGCAGGCGCTCGCACCGGCCATCGACCTGTTCGAAAGCCGCACCGGCTTTCTGGCCGCGCGCGGCATCGACTTGCAGCGTGTGCGCTTTTCCACCGCGTTCGGGCGCGGCTTCGATTATTACACCGGCTTCGTGTTCGAACTGACCGACCCGGCGCGCACCGGCGATCCGCTGGTCGCCGGCGGACGCTATGACGGGTTGTTCACCCGGCTCGGCAGTGCCGCGCCGATTTCGGCGGTCGGCTTCGCGGCGTGGATCGAGCGGCTTAGCGTTTATGGAGGCGCGTCATGAGCGCCCTCGTGCTGGCCGTGCCGGCGAAAGGCCGGCTGCAGGAAAACGCCGAAGCTTTCTTCGCTCGCTCCGGTCTCACGCTGATCAAGCCGCGCGGCGCGCGCGATTATCGCGGCGCCATCGCCGGGCTCGACGGCGTCGAGGTCGCCTACCTCTCGGCTTCCGAAATCACGTCGCAGCTCGCGGCCGGTGCCGTGCATCTCGGCGTCACCGGCGAGGACCTGGTGCGCGAGATGATCCCGGACGCCGACAGCAAAGTGGTGCTGATCGAAGGGCTCGGCTTTGGATTTGCGAATGTGGTGGTGGCAGTGCCGCAGGCCTGGATCGACGT
>PKXB01000064.1:0-520 GCA_003133345.1 Hyphomicrobiales bacterium
TTTTCGGGATCATGCTCTAGCGCCTCCTCACTGCTTTTTTCGCGCAGCTCTGAAACGGCAACGCCGGTGATGCCATGCTGCTTTTCGTCGGCCTCGGCAATCCGGGCGAACGCTACGTCGGCAACCGGCACAATATCGGTTTCATGGCGGTGCAGGCGATCGCCAAGAGCCACCACATCGCGCCCTGGCGCCGGCGTTTCCAGGGCGTGGCGGTGGAAGGCACGATCGGGGCTGAAAAAGTTCTGCTGCTGCTGCCCGGCACGTTCATGAACGAGTCGGGGCGCGCGGTGGCGGAGGCCGTGCATTTCTACAAGCTGGAGCCCAGCCAGGTCGTGGTGTTCCACGATGAGGCTGAACTTCTGCCCGGCAAAGTGCGGCTGAAAATCGGCGGCGGCAATGCCGGCCACAATGGCTTGCGTTCGATCTCCGAGCATATTGGCAACGACTATCGCCGCGTGCGCTTGGGCGTCGGCCATCCCGGCAACAAGGACATGATGGAATCCTACGTGTTGCAGGATTT
>PKXB01000064.1:577-7531 GCA_003133345.1 Hyphomicrobiales bacterium
AATTTCATGGGATTCAAATGCGGCATCGTCGGCCTGCCGAATGTCGGCAAGTCGACGCTCTTCAATGCGCTCACGCAGACCGCGGCGGCGCAGGCGGCCAATTATCCGTTCTGCACCATCGAGCCGAATGTCGGCGAGATCGCGGTTCCCGATCCGCGTTTGGACAAGCTGGCGGTGCTGGGCAAGTCGGCGGAGATCATTCCGACCCGCATCACCTTCGTCGACATCGCCGGCCTGGTGCGCGGCGCCTCGAAGGGCGAGGGGCTCGGCAACCAGTTTCTCGCCACCATCCGCGAGGTCGACGCCATCGTGCATGTAGTGCGCTGTTTCGAGGACGACGACGTCACCCATGTCGAGAACAAGATCGATCCGGTGGCCGACATCGACACGGTCGAGACTGAGCTGATGCTGGCCGATCTCGACAGTCTGGAAAAGCGCGTCGATGCGCTGGAGAAAAAAGCCAAAGGCACCGGCGAAGACGCCAAGCTGGCCAAGGAAATGCTCGATCTGGTCACACGCTCGCTCGTCCTGCTGCGCGAGGGCAAGCCGGCGCGCCTGGTCGCGCGCAAGCCCGAGGAGGAAAAACTATTCCACTCGCTCGGGCTGCTCACCTCGGCGCCGGTGCTTTATGCCTGCAACGTTGAGGAAGCGTCGGCCGCGAGTGGCAACGATTTCTCCCGCAAGGTCGAGCAGCGGGCCAAGGAAGAGGGCGCGGTCGCAGTGGTGATCTCGGCCAAGATCGAGTCCGAAATCGCGACGCTGCCGCCGGCGGAACGCGTGGAGTTTCTTGCGGCTGTCGGCTTGCAGGAAACCGGGCTCGATCGCCTGATCCGCGCCGGCTACGCGCTGCTGCATCTGGTGACCTATTTCACCGTCGGGCCGAAGGAGAGCAAGGCCTGGACCATCACCCAGGGCACCAAGGCGCCGCAGGCCGCCGGCGTGATCCATTCCGATTTCGAGCGCGGCTTCATCCGTTCCGAGACCATCGGCTATGACGACTACATCGCCGGCGGCGGCGAAGCCGGCGCGCGCGATGCCGGCAAGCTGCGGCTGGAAGGCAAGGACTACGTGGTCGCCGACGGCGACGTGCTGCATTTCCGCTTTGCGACGTGATATTTATGTCTGTCATTCCGGGGCGCGGCCAAAGGCCGCGAGGCCAGGATCCATAACCCCAGCGCTGCGGAGTATGGATTCCGGGTCCGCGAGCTTCGCTCGCGTCCCGGAATGACGTAGGAAGCGGAAATGCCGAAGCTGCATTGGGAAGACTTCCAACCCGGCGCGGTCGCCGTTTACGGCCCGCGGCTGGTCACGCGCGAGGAGATCGTCGCTTTCGCCGCGGAGTTCGATCCGCAGCCGATGCATCTCGACGAGGCGGCGGCCAGCGCCACCATGCTCGGGGGCTTGGGCGCCTCGGGCTGGCACACCTGCTGCCTGCTGATGCGCATGATCGCCGACGGATTCGTGCTCGATTCCAGCTCCATGGGCTCGCCCGGCATCGAGGAGGTGCGCTGGCTCAAGCCGCTGCGGCCGGACACGCACATGCGCGTGCGCGCGACCGTGCTGGAAAGCCGTCCCTCCAAGAGCCGGCCGGACATGGGCCTGACGAAATTCCGTTATGAGGTGCTCGACGAGGCCGGAAGCGTCCTGACCACCATGGTCACGACCGCGATGTTGGGCCGCCGCGCGCCGGAGGCGCGGCCGTGAAATATTTCGAGGACATCCGCGTCGGCGACGTGTTCGAGGTCGGCCGCTACACCTTCACCGCCGACAACATCAAGGCATTCGCCACCCGCTTCGATCCGCAATCGTTCCATGTCGATGAAGCGGCGGCGGCGCGTTCGCATTTCGGCGGGCTGGTCGCCTCCGGCTGGCATACCGCGGTGGCTTGGATGCGGTTGATGATCGATTTCCGCCGCCGCATGGACGAGGCGATGCGCGCGCGCGGCGAGCCGGTCGCCGGCATCGGCCCGGCACTCGGCTTTCGCGAGCTGAAATGGCTCAAGCCGGTCTATGTCGGCGACACCGTCGCGTATAAAAGCGAAGTGATCGAGACGCGCCTGTCCGACAGCCGGCCGGGCTCCGGGCTGATGACGTTTCGCTCGACCGGCGTCAACCAGAACGGTGAGCCGGTGATCTCGCTCGTGAGCATCACGTTCGTCGAGCGGCGCCGGGAGACGCCATGACTGCCGCGGCCGCCAGCGCGCACAGCAAAGCCGAGGAGCGGCGCGCGCTTGGCGTGGCCTGCGGCGCGCATGCGCTGCACGACGGCTATACCGACCTGATCTACGTCCTGCTGCCGATCTGGCAGCACGAATTCGGCCTCGGCTTTGCCGCGCTCGGGCTGATGAAGACGGTATTCTCGGGCACGCTCGCCGGCTTTCAGATTCCCTCGGGCTTGCTGGCCGAGCGGTTCGGCTCAGCCGTCGTGCTCGCGTTCGGTACCGCGCTCGCCGGCTTCGGCTATTGCCTCGCCGGCTTCAGCAGCGGCGTCGCCGCGCTGGTGGCCGCGCTGTTCGTGGCCGGGCTGGGCGCCAGCACGCAGCACCCGCTGGCGTCATCGCTGATCGCGCATGCTTTCGCCGGCGCACGCTCGCTGAAGGCGCTCGGCACCTACAATTTTGCCGGCGATATCGGCAAGATGACGCTGCCNNCATTTACGTGCTGATCCCGCGTTTTGCCGCCGAGGCGGCGACGCCGCGCAAAAGCGAAGCCGGCGCCGGGGCCGGCTCGCGCCTGAGCCAGTTCGGTTTTCCGCTGCTGCTATCGGTCGGCGTCATCGACAGCGCCACCCGCATGGCCTTTCTGACGTTCCTGCCGTTCGTGCTCACGGCAAAAGGGGCCAGCCTGCCGACCGTCGGCCTGGCGCTCACTTTGGTGTTCGCCGGCGGGGCGGCCGGCAAGCTGGTGTGCGCCTTCATTGGCGCGCGCATCGGCGCGGTGGCGACGGTGTGGCTGACCGAGGCGGTGACCGCGCTCGGCATCGTCGCGCTGCTGCCGCTGTCGCTCGAGGCGGCGCTGCTGCTGCTGCCGCTGGTCGGCGTCGCGCTCAACGGCACCTCGTCGGTGCTCTATGGCTCGGTGCCGGACCTGGTCGAGCCGGCGCGGCGTCAGCGCGCCTTCGGCATTTTTTATACCGGGACGATTGGCGCTGGTGCGGTCTCGCCGGCGCTCTATGGATTGCTCGGCGACGCGGTCGGCGTGCCGTCGGCGCTGGTGGTGGTGGCCGCGATCGTGTTGCTGACGCTGCCGATCACGCTGGCGTTGCGGCCGGCATTAGCCACGCGACCTCCGACAAGCTAGCGCGCCGGCACCCTGACCTGCTTGACGACCGCGGCGGGCAACACGTCGAGATAGGGTCCGAGCAGAAACGCCTCGCCTGAGCCATCGCCATACATGCGGTCATGGGCATCGATCATCGCGCGCACTATGCGCGCGCAGGCCGCGATCGAGTCGACGATCAGGTCGTTGAACTCCTCCGGCCGCATGTCGGCGGCGTAGCGCGGATCGGCGGACACCTGGCGCACGATGCAATCGGTGGCGCGGCGCACCAGCGGCAGCAGCGCGGCGTTCTTCTGGCGCACCGACAGCTGCATCCAGGCCGCTGGATTGGCGGAGGGGGTGGCGATATCGAGCGAGACATTCATCACAAGCGACAACCCGAACAGCGATTCGAGAATCATCTCTTGGGCCCCGCGAATCAGAGTCTGCAACGCTGGTATCGCAGCCCGAGTCGCGCTGCACGCAATTCTTGAATCGCGCGCGCCGGAATGACGCCGGTGTGGAGTCCGAGTCACACTTGAGCACGGTCGCGCGCGGCCGGAACAAAATGAGTCCAAGACGCACTAACGGATTCAAACCATGGGCGTTTTTCGCGATCGTGCGCAAACGCGCGCAGCCGACGGTCGAATACCGTGTCGGTACTCGGGTGCTGCAGGGCGCGCGCCTTTACGCGGTGCCGCAGGAGGTCGCCGCCGAAGTGCCGGCGGTCAGGACGTACAAATATTTGATGGTGAATGACCGCGCCGGGCCGTCCTTTTTCATTTGCCTCGAATTTACCTTAGCGGGGCCGGTCAGCCATGCGCGGGGCCGCAACCGCTGGATTTTTAGCGCTTTCGGGCCCATAATATGCGGCGAGGAGCTACTTCTGATGTCGATGATCAACTATCGGGCCCCGTCCGAGCTATTTCCCAGCCGCAGCCGCAAGTCGCGCCGTCCGATCGGATACAAGCGTTTTCCGACCGCGGCGGAGGCCATCCGTTTCGCCATCGAGGAATTGCCGCCGGAACTGCTGCTCGGCGCCTATCTCGAGGTGGAGGAGAAGCGTTTCGACGGCAACGGCATCCGCCGGCTGTACGAGAGCGAAGACTATCCGCTGCCGCGCAAAGTCCCCGCCAACTGAGCTAAAGCCGTCCGTTCGTGGTGCCCGGTTCCGCTGTCCCGGCAATCCACAGGTCAGGGCAGCACGAAAGCCGGTCTACCCACCGAATTCGTGCAACCCGGCTAGGTATTTGACCGCCATCGCCGGCGCGCATGATCCCGAAAAGTGGGAACCGGTTTTCGGATAAGATCATGCGCAATATTGACCCGGCGATGGCGATGAGCGTCAGTTCGCGTTGCGCCGGCTGTGGTTGAGCGGTGCGTCTTTCCATTGCTTGAGGCTGTCGCCGATGACCTTCATCGCGGTCATCGACGCGTGGCTCAGGCTGGCGTAGCCGGCGAGCTCCCGGCTGACGCGTTCGCCCTCGCTGCGCAGCATGTCGCGTATGCCTTGCAGCTCGAAAATGACGCGGTCGATCTCCTCCATCGAGGCGCCGGCGACCCGCCGGATCAGCGCATTCAGGTTCTCGGCGGCCGGGTCGGCGGCCGTGTCTCCCTCGCTGCGCTGCCGGCGCAAAGTTGCAACGTCGCGCCGGACGAATTCACGGATCTCACCCTCGAACGCGGTCGCCGCCGCCTGGTCGACCTCGCCGAGTTTTTCCGGGACGCCGCGGTTCGGAGCGTATATCTCCGGACCGGTTTTCTCAGGAACACTCTGGTCCGCAGCAAGCCGCTCAGGTCTGATGGCCGTCATGCTTCACTCCTGCTCAGGCGCAATGCGTTGCGCTGACGCTTCCCCCGTCCAAGCGGATTGCCGCATGGAACTTGGGCGGCCGTTGGGCGCGGTGAGGGCGGCTTCAGGGCGCTACCAGCAGAGCGAGCGCGAAGGCGGCCGGAATGATCAGCCCGATGAAGATGAAAAAGGCGACGATAAAGCGCTTGGCCATGGCAACCCCCTTCCGCTGTCCAGCATAGGTCGGCTGGAGCGGGCGGAAGGTTCATGCGCCGTGACGAAAAATGACCGGCGTCAGCCCTTCTTGCCGGGCGGGTTGCCAAAGGGGTTACCGGCGGAGCCCTGCTGCTGCGAGAGCTTGTAGGCGGACAGCTGCTTGGGCTTGTCCTTGTCGGCCTTCGGCTTCTTCTTTTCCTTCGGCACGCGCATCTGACCCTTCGCCATGACGACCTCCTTAGCGGCTGGGGATTCGGATGGTGATACGGCCGCAGGCGGCCCGCAAGGGGAGGCGGCCGGCTTATCCCGCCGTCCCGCGATCAGGGCTTCTGGTCGGGCGCGTCCGCGTCCGCCGGCTTCTGGTCTTGTTCGCTGGCGCTCGGGGCCGCGGGTTTCTTTTTCTCGGCTGCGGCCGCGGCGCCGGCCGGCTTCTTCTTTTTAACGTCGGGCGCCGGGCCCGCCGGCGCGGGCTCGGCGTTGCCCGCGGTCGCCTTCATCTTCTGCGCGATGCATTTGTCGACGATGTCGGCGCGCTTATCGAGCGGCATGGCGGCAGAGCCCTTTTCGGCCGCCATCCAGCATAGCTCGGCGGCGCGCCGATGGGTCATCGGCGGCTCCAACGGCTTGGCGGCTTCCGTCGTGGTGCCGAGGCCGCTGGTTTCACACGCCGCCAGCCCGGCGGCGGCGAGCACGACAAGCAGGAGGCGGAGGGAAACGCGGGCTTGCGGAGACGTCATGGCACCAATTCCAAAGCAGGTTCAGCCGCCCTAGAGCGTATCGCAATTTGGGCGGCTGAAAGGATATATGCTTGTTGCGGGGCGTTCCGGCAACTGCCGGGCGCATCTTCTTTCCCTCTCCCTATGGGAGAGGGGAAGCGCGTGCGTTTCGCGCGCCTTCATTCCGGATTAAATTTTCAAACAGCCAAGCGCCAGCGCCCGTATTCTTTACCGGCGCCGGGTACGCCGTCTTCCCGCCCCGTTGCGCGGGGCCCTTCCTAGTCCCCCCGAAAAATCGAGGGGGTGGAGCGCCGTTAGGCGCTGCCGGTATCCTTCGTGCCGCACCCTCTTTTCGGAAGGTGCGGGCGCCTCTCGGCGCTCCACCCGGACAAGCTTGCGCAGTCCGGGCTTATTTGCCGGCGATTTCTGTCCCCGGGGCCGTAACTTCCGGGCGCGGACGGGGCCCTGCTGGGCCCCCGATCCGGCAGGCTTTCGCCCGCCTTCGTCCGCGCCGCGTCCAGCCAGTGAAGGCGGCCCCTCGTAGTAGGGGCGGACGGCGGCCCGAGGCCTCCCGGGGACGGGGTTACGAGCCCCGCCCGCNNGACAACGCCCTCGAGTGGATGGGATGGATGCTGTATATATTCCTATAGGAATTAAGTCAAGACAAAATATGTGTAATGATCCAGCCGATCTCCGCAGGCGCAGCGCGCTAAATTTAAAGGGTTTGAGGGAGATGAGCGCAAGCAAATCGGTTAGCTGGATCGACGACGGCGAAAAATACGCTCTCATAGGCTTGAGCGTGAAAACGGAAGGAAACATTCCGCACGGCATCATCGCGCCCAAGCTTTGGATTGTCGCGGATGCCCAGTTTGAATTCCCTTCGCACTGGAAAGAATGGCTTGGCACGACGCGCACTGAAGAAGTCGAGGGTTCAAACCTTTTCCTGCTCAGTAATACCAACGGCCTTAAAGA
>PKXB01000089.1 GCA_003133345.1 Hyphomicrobiales bacterium
TCGGCTATGCCGGCGCCGGCGGCAAAGGCGCGCGCGCCGTGCTCGAGGTGCGCTCGCGCGAAGTGCCATTCATCCTGGAGCACGGGCAGATCGTCGGGCGGCTGGTCTATGACAAGATGATCGCGCGCCCCGACAAGCTCTACGGCCAGGGCATCGGCTCGAACTACCAGGCGCAGAGCCTGAAGCTATCAAAGCATTTCAAAAGTTAGCGCATGATCCCGAAAAGTGGGAACCGGTTTTCGGAAAAGACCATGCGCAGAGAGCAATAATGCCCGACGAGCGAACCTATCCGCAGCGCCCTTATCTCGCGGTCAGCGCGGCCATTATCCGCGACGGAAAGGTGCTGGTGGTGCGGCGCGCGCGCCAACCGGCGCTCGGTATTTTCACGCTGCCGGGCGGCGGCGTCGAAACCGGCGAGACGCTCATGCAGGCGGCGACCCGCGAAGTGCGCGAGGAAACTTCAATGGACATAGAGCCGGTCGCGCTCGCCGGCCATCGCGAAGCGATCGTGCGCGACGCCCAAGGCCGCGTCGAGCGGCATTTCGTCATCCTGTGCTTTGCCGCGCGCTGGCTTTCCGGCGAACCGGTGCTCAACGAAGAGCTCGACGATGCGCGCTGGCTCGACCCCGCCGCGCTCTCGGGCCTTCGCACCACCGAGGGCCTGGCCGAGATCGTCGCCGCGGCGATCGAGCGGCTCGCCCGGCCGGCCTGACCCTCGTGCCTTGCGGTTGCCTCAGAGCGAGGGCATATCAGCCCCCACAATGGCCGCACCTCAACACGTGAAGAAGCTGCTCACCATCGCTTCGATCCTGCTCTGCCTTGCGCTGCCGGCGCGCGCGCAGGAGACGGCGCCGGCGCCGTTCGACGGCGATTTGGCACGGCTCGCCGAAATCATGGGCGCGCTGCATTACCTGCGCGCGGTCTGCGGGCCCAATGAAGGGCAGAAATGGCGCAATGAGCTGCAGGCGCTGATTGACGCCGAGGCGCCCAATGGCGAGCGGCGGCGCAAGATCGTGGCCGGTTTCAACCGTGGTTACCGGGGTTTTCAACAGACTTATCGCACCTGCACACCGGCCGCCGACCTCGCAATTCGCCGTTATCTCGATGAAGGCGCCAAGATCGCCCGCGAAATCACCGCGCGCTACGCAAATTAGCCCCGCCGTTGTTAACCTTTCCCCGATGTGTGGCCTTTGACGGTTCTAACCCCGTGCTAGCGTCCCGGCCGGGATTTGGGAGAGGCGTCCGATTCGGGCGCCCGGGGACGAAGGTCAAAATGACGACAACGGAGCGATCTACTCACGCGCGCGAGCCGGTGCCTGACCACGAGCAGAAGCGCGTGGCCTTGGGCTACCTGCAGGAAGCCTGGGCCGAAGCCAGCCTCGACGGCATCGATGGCGATTGCCTGGCGCAGGCCTGCCTGTTCGCCGCCTTCGCCGAATTCGTCACCACCTACGGCGAGGAAGCTGCCGCCACTTTCGCCGAAGGGCTCGGCACGCGCATCCGCAACGGCGAATTCTCGCTCGATCAGCAGCGGCAATAGCGCTTGATCCCGAAAAGTGGGAACCGGTTTTCGGAATAGATCAAGCGCAAGCTCTAGCGGCCAGTTGCCGTCGAACTTCCTTTTCGAATCATCGCGCCGCGTCAGTTCGAGCCGTGCAGGCCGAAATAGCGCTCGAGCACGACGTCGACGTCGGCCGGATAGAACGGCTTTTTGAGAACCCCGAGCGCGCCCGATAAATGGGGGCGGCCCGAGGCGCCTCTATTGAGCGCCGAGCTCATCATGACGATGGCCACGTTCGGGCTCTCGTGCTTGATCCCCAACAAGATGTCAGCGCCATTGAGGCGAGGCATGTTGTAGTCGAGAAACACCATGCCGAATTTGCCGTAACGCAATTGCTCGAGCGCGGCCGTGCTGTCCGCGGCCTCGCGGATGTCCAACTCGAAGCGGCTGGCCGCCAGGATCTTGCGCACGATACCGCGCATGGTGTCGGAATCGTCCACGATCAGAACCTGGGTGGGCAATTTCGCGCGGATGCAGATCTCAACCGCCTTGCGCGCATCGCCGGCGTTGGTGGGGACCGGCAGCACGCCGTCGGTGTTGTCGGGGCGTGCGCTGCCACGCGGAGCGGACACAAAGATCAGCGGCGCCGGTTTCTTCGCACGCGCGGCCTTGATAACGGATGCCTTGTCGGCATCGGTCAATTCGGCATCCAACACGCAAATATCCACTCCGCCGCTGCGCAGCGCGGCTTTGGCGGCAGCGGTATCGTGCGCCTCGAAATCGATCGGAACCGAGGCCTGCGCCGCGCCCTCACGCCATAGGTCCTGCTGCGGCGGTGCGGCCGCGACCAACAACAGACGGAGCGAAACGAGGTCGCCGTTCATGGAATCCCTGCCCGCCGCGCCGGGGGGTCATGCCCAGACGAGGGGTGCTACGTTACCGTTGATAAACCCTCGTGGCTGGTTTGCAATTCCACAGAAATAGTCCGAGTAAAAAGCCTGGGGAAAACTTTCGCCTTATGAAAGCGCCACATCCTAGGACTCCGTGGCAGACGCTGCGATAACGCCTTAGCTCGCCAAGGTTTCCAGGAAGCGGACACGCTCGCCCTGCGCCGGCGCGGTCAGACTACCCTCCCACATCGCCTTTTGGCCACGGATCACGGTGCCCACCGGCCAGCCGGTGACGGTGACGCCGGCATAGGGCGTCCAGCCGGCGCGCGAGGCGATCCAGCGCTCGGTGATGGTCTCCCGCCGTTTGAGATCGACCACCGTGAGGTCGGCGTCGTAGCCCACCGCGATGCGACCCTTGGCCGCGATGCCGAACAGCCGCGCCGGCCCTGCGCTGGTGAGGTCGACCAGCCTTGGAAGCGAAAGCCGGCCGGCATTGACGTGGTCGAGCATGATCGGAACCAGCGTCTGCACGCCGGTCATTCCGGAATGGGTCTTCGGATAGGGATGCGCCTTTTCCTCCCGCGTATGCGGGGAGTGGTCGGAGCCGATGCTGTCGATGACGCCTTGCGCGATCCCGTGCCAGAGGCCTTCGCGATGGGCGGCGTCGCGGATGGGCGGATTGAGCTGAGCGAGCGTGCCGAGCCGCTCGTAGCATTCGGGCGCGGCGAGCGTGAGATGGGCGGGCGTGGCCTCCGCCGTGGCGACGTCCTTGTGCCCGCCAAGGAAGACGGCCTCGTCCTTGGTGGTGACGTGCAGCACGTGCACACGTTTGCCGGTCTCGCGCGCAAGCGCGATCAGGCGCTGCGTGCACATGAGCGCGGCGGCCGCATCACGCCAGACCGGATGCGAGCGCGCATCGCCTTCGACGCGCAGGTTCATGCGTTCGCGCAGGCGATATTCGTCCTCGGAGTGGAAGGCGGCGCGGCGGCGGATCGCCTTGAGCACGGCGCGCACGCCCCCGTCATCCTCGATCAGCAGCGAGCCGGTGGACGAGCCCATGAACACTTTCACGCCGGCGACACCCGGCAGCATTTCCAATTCGCCTAAGTCTTTGGTGTTCTCGCGCGTGGCGCCGACATAAAAGGCGAAGTCGCAATGCATGCGGTGATGGGCGCGCTTGACCTTGTCGGCAATCGCCTCGGCCGTGGTGGTGGGCGGATTGGTATTCGGCATCTCGAATACCGCGGTGACGCCGCCGAGCACCGCGCCGCGCGAGCCGGATTCGAGATCCTCCTTGTGGGTGAGACCGGGCTCACGGAAATGCACATGGCTGTCGATCACGCCCGGCAGCAGATGCAGGCCGCGGCAATCGATCAGCTCGCCGGCCGCGGCGCGCGCAAGGTCCCCGATCGCCGCGAACTTGCCGGCATGAATACCAAGATCCCGCGCACCCTCGCCGTCGTGGTTGACCACGGTGCCGCCCTTGAGGATCAGGTCGTAGGATTCAGCCATAGTGGACCGGCTCTAAGCGGGACTTGAGGCTTGCTGGACAGCGCTTACGTTTCGCCGTGAGTTCTGGCAAGAGACTTGTCCAGAGAGGTTATTAATTCCCATGCAGGCAGCGCTCCTCCCCGACCGCGGCGTCGTCAAGGTCGCCGGCGACGACGCCCGGCGCTTCCTCAACGGGCTTGCCAGCAACGATATGGCCAAGGTCGCCCCCGGCAAGGCGCGTTTCGCCGCGCTGCTCACGCCGCAGGGCAAGATCATCGTGGATTTCATCGCCGCCGAGGCCGAGCCCGGCGACGACGGCGGCTTCTTCCTCGATTGCCCGCGCGCGCTGGCTGGCGCGCTGGTGGAAAAGCTCAACTTCTACAAGTTGCGCGCCAAGGTCGCGGTCGAGGACTTGTCGGCCGCGCTCGGCGTAATGGCGGTTTGGGATGGCGCGGCTTTGAGCGACTTCGGCCTCTCCTATGCCGATCCGCGCCTCCCCGCGCTCGGGGCGCGCACGATACTGCCGCCGGATGTCGCCACTGAGGCCGCCGCCGATCTCGGCGCAATGCTGACCGACGCCGAGGCCTATGACGCGCACCGCATCGTGCTCGGCGTGCCGCGCGGCGGCATGGATTTCGCCTATGGCGACACTTTCCCGCACGAAGCCGACATGGACCAACTGGCCGGCGTCGATTTCGACAAGGGCTGCTATGTCGGGCAGGAAGTGGTGTCGCGCGTCGAGCATCGTTCGAATGCGCGGAGCCGCGTGCTGCCGATCGCCTATGACGAGCATTCGCCAATGCCGGGCATTGCGGTGTTGGCGGGCGACAAGCAGGTAGGCCGGCTGGGCTCGACCGCCAAGGGCCGCGGCCTGGCGCTGCTGCGCCTCGACCGGATCGCCGACGCGCTGGCAAGCGGCACACCGCTCACCGCCGGCGGCATAGCCATCCGCGTGGTGAAGCCGGATTGGGCGAAGTTCGCCTGGCCAGGCGAGGCGAAAGCAGTGTCATGAGCGCGGCCGTTCTTCACGCCGACGGCTTGCAGCGCTGCCCGTGGCCGAAGCAGGACGCGCTCTACGTCGCCTATCACGACGAGGAATGGGGCTTGCCGGAATTTGACGACCGCGCGCTGTTCGAAAAGCTTATCCTTGACGGCTTCCAGGCCGGGCTGTCGTGGATCACAATTTTGCGCAAGCGCGAGAACTTCCGCCGCGCCTTCGACGATTTCGATCCGGAAAAAATCGCGCGCTACCCGAAACGCAAGATCGAGCGGCTGATGCAGAACGCCGGTATCGTGCGCAACCGCGCCAAGATCGAGGGCGCGGTCGGCTCGGCGCGCGCCTTTATCAAGATCATGGAGAGCGGGCCGGGATTTTCCGAGATGCTTTGGCAGCACGTCGGCGGCAAACCGATAGACCATAAACTCAGCAGCCGTTCGCGCACGCCGACCGAATCCGATGAATCGCGGGCGATGTCCAAGGAACTTCTAAGTCACGGCTTCAAATTCGTCGGGCCGACCATCGTCTATGCCTTCATGCAGGCGGTCGGCATGGTCAACGATCATCTGGTCAAGTGCCATCGCCACGCCGCCTGCGCTTCTCTTTCTTTACCTCCCCCCTTGCGGGGGAAGTCTACCGCGAAGCGGTCGGGTGGGGGGTAACTCAATCTCGATGCCGAAGTCTCGAACACCCCCCTCCCCAACCCTCCCCCACAAGGGGGGAGGGAGAAAAGAAGCGCGCGCCTGGCAGCGCATGTTGTCGGGGCGGCGGCTCGATCTGCTCGACCCCTCGCCGCTCGACGTCGAGATCGAGGACATCGCGCATGGGCTCGCCCGCGTCGCGCGCTGGAACGGGCAGACCAAAGGCGCGCATATTTTCTCGGTCGCCCAGCACGTCCTGCTGGTGGAGGCGCTGGCGCGCGCCAAGGCGCCGCGGCTCGATGCCGCCGGCCGCCTGGCGGTGCTGCTGCACGATGCGCCGGAATACGTGATCGGCGACATGATCTCGCCGTTCAAGGCGGTGATCGGCGACAGCTACAAGGCGGTCGAGCATCGCCTGCTCGCCGCCATCCATCTGCGCTTCGGCCTGCCGCCTACCCTGCCCGAAACCCTGAAAAATTTAATCAAGTCAGCCGACCGCGCCGCCGCCTATCTGGAGGCCACCCGGCTGGCCGGCTTCGAGACCGCCGAGGCGCGCAGGTTCTTTGGCCCGCCGCCGAAATTCTCACGTGAGCTGGAGCGCGACTATCTGACGCCCTGGCCGGCTGGCACCGCCGAGGCGCGCTTGCGCGAGCGAGTCGAAAAACTTTCCAAGCATCGGCAAACCTCATAGACCGGCGTCATAGATAAGACAAAAGAACCGCCTAGCCATTGCCGCCATGATCCACGTCTGTTCCCTCGCGCGCCTTTACGCCACGGTCGATGAGACCGGGGCGCGCCATATCGTCACTTTGTTGCGGCTGACCGACCGGGTTGAGCGGCCGCGCCACATCGCGCCGGAAAACCATCTCGTGCTGGCGGTCGACGACATCGCCATGCCGATGGAAGGCTACACCGTGCCCGCGCAGGAGCACGTCGAACGGCTGATCGACTTCGTCGGCCAATGGGATCGCGCGGCGCCGATGGTGGTGCATTGCTATGCCGGCATCAGTCGCTCGACCGCTGGCGCCTATGTGGCGGCTTGCGCGCTCAATCCGGCCCGCGACGAGCAGCAGATTGCATGGGATATAAGGCGCGCCTCGCGCACCGCGCAGCCGAACGTAGCGATCGTCTCGATCGCGGATCGCTTGCTCAAGCGCGACGGCCGCATGGTGCGCGCGATCGAGACCATCGGCCCCGGCCACGCCGCCATGGAGGGCGACCCGTTCCGGCTCGATATCGCGTGAGCGGCTGAGCCAGGGCGTGCATGGACTTGGCCTGGAGCTTTGATTGACAGCTCGGCCGCTCTTTTCCGGCCGCCGGGGCCGCGCCCGGCTCACCGACTAATTTGAAGATTCTTCATAGGGTTATGCCTCCCGGCCGGATGGCCGTTGACTCTAGTGTTCTTGTTATGTTCCTTTAACTTCCCCCTTGAGAAAAGGCCGAGAAGTTGTGCGCCGCCCAACTGAAATCGAACGCCTGTATCTCGACTTCGACGGCTTCTTCGCCAGTGTCGAGCAGCAGGTGCATCCGCACCTACGCGGCAAGCCGGTGGGCGTGGTGCCGTTCAAGGACGCCGTCCATACCTGCGTGATTGCCTGCTCGCGCGAGGCCAAGCTGCACGGCGTCAAGAACGTGATGAACATCGAGGAAGCGCGCGAGCGCTGTCCCGATATCATCCTGGTGCGGCAGTCGCCCGATCTCTACCGCCGCGCTCACAACACGCTGCTGTCGGAAATCTCGGCCGTCATCCCGATTGATGCGGTCAAGTCCATCGATGAACTGACCTGCCGGGTCTCGCCAGCCGAACGCGGCGATCCTCGCGCCTTGGGCCTGCGCCTCAAAAAACGGATTGCCGACAATATCGGCCCGTTCATCTTCTGCTCGATTGGATACGCGGCCAACCGACAACTTGCCAAGATGGCCTGCAAAGCAGGCAAGCCGAACGGCAACATGGTCTGGCACCCGAATGATATGCCCGGCCTGCTGCTCAATCTGACTCTGCGGGATATTCCCGGTATCGGCGAGCGGATGGAGCAGCGCCTCTTGCGCTTCGGCATCGCGACGATGGCTGACCTGCTCGCCACTCAGCCCAAGCACATGCGCAAGCTTTGGGGCAACGTCACCGGCGAGCGGCTTTGGTACGCGCTGCACGGCTACGACGTGCAGGCGCCGCCATCGGGGCGCGGCATGTACGGTCATGGCCGCGTGCTGCCGCCGGATCACCGCACGCCCGAACATGCCAAGGCCGCGTCACGGTTATTGCTGGTCAAGGCGGCGCGCCGTATGCGACGCGACGGCTGGAACGCGGGCCGCGTCTGGCTCTGGCTTGAATTGATGGGCGACGCCTCGGTGTATCGCGACGCCTGGCTGCCGGCGGTGCATGACGATCAAGCCGTGCTGTCGGCGCTGGAGCGGATGTGGGACGGGGTGCGGTTGGCGCTGCCACGCCGCCCTAAGATTATGCGTATCGGCGTGACGCTGCTCGATCTAACGCGCGCCAGCGAACGTCAGCTCGACATTCTGCTTAATGACGACAAGCAACGTCGCCGATGGGAGGACACCACGGCGGCCATCGACACCCTCAATCGGAAACATGGCCGCACGCTGGTCAGCATCGGGCCGTGGACGCCGCCGCCCGGCGGCTATGCCGGCGGCAAGATTAGTTACACCCGGATTCCGCGCGCGGAGGATTTCTGGTGAATTGGAAAACCGACCTGAAACTGGCCGACTTAGAAGCCGCAACGGCAATCGAGGTCGTGTGCAAACGATGCGGACTTGCGCGCTATGAGACGCAAGCAAAACTCATTGCGGAGCCGAGGTTCAGGAATCTCTATCTCGATGAGGTCGAATACAGTCTGTGTTGCTCAGACCGATTCTGCCGAGGCGGCGTGCGTATCTCGCTTACCCATGACGATAGGAACGAGGGATTTGTCGGTGGAATGGCNNGGTTTCGCCCGAGGTCATGAAATCCTATGACGGGCTCGGCTTCCTCAAGGCGATCGTCGACGGCACGCTGCCTAATCCGCCGATGAGCGAAGTGCTCGGCTTCCACCTAATCGAGGTCGAGAACGGCCGCGCGGTGTTCGAGGGCCTGCCGGAATACCGCCACTACAATCCGATCGGCACCGTGCATGGCGGCTTCGTGGCGACGCTGCTCGATTCCGCGCTCGGCTGCGCGGTGTTCTCGACATTCAGCAAAGGCGACGCCTGGACCACGCTGGAATTGAAATTCAATCTGGTGCGTCCGCTGACCAAGGACACCGGGCCGGTGCGCGCGGAAGGCCGCATCGTGCATCGCGGCCGCACCGTCGCNNGACAACGAATTGAAACTGACGCTAGTTGTTATTGGCGCTGAGCGACGGCCGCAGGCCAAGCGGGTGTTCGCTGTGTGCGTTGCGCACGACGTGCGCCCGGCCTTGATTGCGGGTGAATTCGCAATAGGCGAAACCCAGCCCCGAAACCGAGCCGCGGAAGCTGTTGCTATCGGTGCGCACCAGGTTGAAGCAGGGCTCGATCGGTAATCCGCGCAGCGAGGCGCAAACCGACTCGCCCTTCACCTGCAGCGTGCCGGCTGGCAGCGCGGCGTAGCGCATCGGGCCCTGACCCTGGAATTGGATGGAGCCGACCACCGAGCCGTCGGGATGGATCCGGCCCTGCCCGCGCGTGCCTTCGAAACAGGTGTAGGAGAACATTTTGCCGATGACGAATCGGCGCGCCTCGTCGGCGCTCATCTCGCCGGCAATGGCCGGGACCGCGGCCAGCAGGCCAACCAGTAACGCAACTGCACGCACCATAACCGCACTCCGACTGACGCCACCGGTTTACAGAATCCACGGCCCGCTTTTCAAGCCTGTCGAAGTGTAGCCGCCGTTCGTCGCTAAATCCTGAACATGGTTACCCGATTTTGACCACGATTCGCCCGCGCACCTTCCCGTCCAGAATGGACGCCGCCGCCGCCGGAACCCCGGAAAGGTCAATTTCATGGGTCATTGACGCCAGTTTTTGGTGATCCAGGTCGTTTTCCAGACGTTTCCAGGCCTCTCGCCGGCGCGCAATTGGGCACATCACGGAATCGATGCCGTAAAGACACACACCGCGAAGAATGAACGGGGCAACCGAGGTCGGCAGGTCCATGCCGCCGGCCAGCCCGCAGGCGGCCACCGCCCCGCCATAGCGGGTCATCGACAACAGGTTGGCGAGCGTGGTCGAGCCTACGCAATCGACCGCCCCCGCCCAGCGCTCCTTGGCCAGCACCTTGGGCGGCCCGGCGAACTCCTTGCGCTCGACGATCTCGGCCGCGCCCAGGCCCTTGAGGTAGTCGGCCTCGCCGGGGCGGCCGGTGATCGCGCTGACGCTAAAGCCGCGCTTGGCCAGGATGGCGACGGCCACCGAGCCGACGCCGCCGGCCGCCCCGGTTACCGCCACCGGGCCGCGTTCGGGCGTGAGCCCGTGGCCTTCCAGCGCCATCACCGCCAGCATGGCCGTGTAGCCGGCGGTGCCGATCGCCATTGCCTCGCGCGCGCTCATACTCGCCGGCAGCGGCACCAGCCAATCGCCTTTGACCCGCGCCTTCTCGCCATAACCGCCGAGATGGGTCTCGCCGCAGCCCCAACCGTTGAGGATCACCTGGTCGCCCGGCTTCCAGGCCGCGTGGCTGGAGGTTTCCACCGTGCCGGCGAAATCGATGCCGGCGATCATCGGGAAGCGGCGCACCACCGGCGACTTGCCGGTGATGGCGAGACCG
The DNA here is from genome assembly GCA_003133345.1 of Hyphomicrobiales bacterium. Classification (GTDB taxonomy): domain Bacteria; phylum Pseudomonadota; class Alphaproteobacteria; order Rhizobiales; family Xanthobacteraceae; genus Pseudolabrys. Next base: position 10,265 of record PKXB01000089.1, read on the forward strand.
TCCTTGTAATTGAGCGTCGAGTATTCGACGCGGACGGTGACGTCGCCGTCCATCAGATTGGCCTCGTCGAAGTCGGTCAGCGCGGCCCGGGTAGCCCCGTCCGACTTCTCGATCACCATCGCCTTGAATGTCGCCACGCCCGCCTCGCTGCTTGTCCCGAGCCCGAGCGGGTTTTCGCAGCGTCAGCGGCCCGGCGCAAGCGGCTCATACCGCCGAAGGGACGAGCCGCCCGACCGGCTGCTCAACGATGGGCAGGTTGATGATGGCCGACAGGACGCCGAACATCACCGACAGCCACCATATCGGATTGTACGAGCCGTAATGGTCGAACACGAAGCCACCGAGCCAGACGCCGAGGAAGCCGCCCACTTGGTGGCTGAAGAAGGTGAACCCGAACAGCATGGCGAGCCAGCGCGTGCCGAACATGACCGCTACCAGCCCCGAGGTCGGCGGTATGGTGGACAGCCAGAGCAGTCCGGTCACGGCGCCGAAGATCAGCGTGGCGACCGTGCTCGGCGGCAACAAAATGAACACAGCGATCGCAATGGCGCGGGAGAAATAGATGGTCGACAGGATATAGCGTTTCGGCATGCGGTTGCCGAGCCAGCCCGACACCAGCGACCCGACGATATTGAACAGGCCGATGGTCGCCAGCGTCCAGCCGCCGACCTCGGCGGAAAGTCCGCGATCCAGCAAATAGGACGGCAGGTGCACGGTAACGAAGGCAAGCTGGAATCCGCAGGTGAAGAAGCCGAGCACCAGTAACACGTAGCTGCGATGTCCGAAGGCCTCGGCAAGCGCGTGTCGAAGCGATTGCTGCGCTGCCGGCGCGACGGATATATTCGCTGCGCCGCTACGCGGCGTGGATAACGCGATCGACAGCGGCAGGATCAACAACATCAGCCCGGCGAAGATGGTCAGCGCCGTCTGCCAGCTGTAGGCATCCATCAGCGCGACGGCGAGCGGAGAATACAGAAACTGTCCGAACGAGCCCGCAGCCGTGCCGAAGCCGAAGGCTGTGGATCGCCAATTCGGCGGCACCAGCTTGCCGAGCGCGCCGACGATGATGGTGAAGGCGCAGCCGGACAGGCCGAACCCGATCAGCACGCCGGCCGATAACGTCAACGCCGCAGCCGTCGTCGCATGCGCCATGATCACCAGGCCGAGCGCATAGAGAACGGCGCCGGTTGCCAAAACCCTGGGAGCGCCGAAGCGGTCGGCGATCGCGCCGGCGAAGGGTTGGCCGATGCCCCACAGCAAATTCTGGATTGCCAGAGCCAACGCGAACACTTCGCGCTCCCAGTGATTGGCCTGCGACAACGGCGTGAGGAAGAACCCGAGCGACGACCGCGGCCCGAAGCTGATCATGGAGATCAGGCAACCGCAGATGATCACCACCATGGGCGTGCGCCAGCCGACGCCGGCCGCCGATTTCGCAACCGCCCCCTGCAATGTCATCGTTGGAATTTCTCCGGCCGAATTGATCGGGCCGGACCCTATAGAGCCCGTGGGCCTTGCCAAAACGAATTATCGTGATCCTAGCCATTTGCGCCGCGCATGGCTTAAGCGGAACCGTTATTAACGAGCGCTTTGGCGAGCAAAAGCCTTACCATCCTCGGACCGAAGCCATTCCAGGCTATGGCTTACCGGAGCCGCTTGTTCTTCCTTGGCGGCCTCTTGTTCGGTCAATTTGGCGTCGCCCCAGGTCGGCTCATCCGAGCCATCGCCCCAGTTGCGCGGACGATAGAAGGCATGCACGCCGAGCTTGTAGATCTTTTTCATTTCATTGACCCAATCGGGATGGACCCAATAGGCGTGATAGTGGGTGGCCTTCGCCACCTCCGGCATCCACAGCTTGCCGCCGAGCATGTCGTGGGCGATGCGCTGGGCGCGCGCCCAGGCATCCGGCTCGGTCACCACGTCGGGAATGCCGTCGCAGGCGAAGGTGAACTGGCAGGCGAGATGGCGGTTGGCGTTCTGATAGACGACGCCGCAGACGTCGTTGGGATAGAACGGCGAAAACACGCGGTTCATCACCACCTGGGCGACCGCGATCTGCCCGCGCACCGATTCGCCGCGCGCTTCGAAATAGACCGCGTTGGCGAGACATTTCTCCGCCTTGGCGAGCGCCGGCCCGGTGAGCGCCAACCGCTCGGCCGGCGATTTCGGCCGTTGATCGACGCCGGTGACTTCACCCTTGCTGGCGATCATTTCTCCGGCCTTGTCATCGCCACGCGGCTGCGTCGGAGCGAGCGCCGATTGCTTGATATCGGGATCGCCGGACGCCATCACCACCGGCGCCTCGCCCGGCGCCCACGGCATGATCGGCTCCCGCACCGCGGCCAGCGGATTGGCGCCGAAATAGATTTGGGAACCGTCCCTTCGGCCGGGCGAATTATCCGCAGAGGACGGGTGCATATCGGGCGACGTCAGTTGCTCGTCCGGAGCCGTGGCAAATTCGTATTCCGAATAGGGATCAAAGCGGCTATTGGCCTCCTCGCTCTTGAGCGGCGCGTCGGCTCGCGGCGCGTCGGCTTGCGCCTGCGGAACCGGCTCGATCGAAAGCAGCGGCGGCAATGGCGGCAGCGGTTCGCGCGGCCGCGCCAACAACGAGTCGCGCTTGCTCTTACGATTGATGGCAGGGAATTGCAGCGGCGCGTTGGGGTCGCCGAGGAACTGCGAGGCGATCGAACCGGTAATGTCGGTCGGGTCGAAATTCGCCAGCGCATAGAGCGGCGGATGCGGGATGGCGGTGCCGATCGGGCTCGGCAGGCTGAAGGTGGCGGCGTGGATGGTGCCGAACAGCGAGGCGATCACATGCCTCTGCGCGCGCGCGGCAACTCCCGGCTGGCGCACCAGCAGCGCGCCGAGATCCTGGAAACCGATCATGTTGGGCAGCAGCGCGAAGACCAGCGCGCCGAAGCCGATCGACGCTTGTCTCCGCCGTCGACGCCTACGCGAAACCGCCATCACTCTACTCACGCCACTGGATTACCGGCAATGCGACAGGTTTTTTTATGGACTGATTAACCTTGCGAACGTGTTAACCGCGCGCGGCGCAGCTACCCCATCCCGCCACTGTGAGTTGCAGCAACGTGCAAGTTGCCGGCGAATTAGTGGGCAACCGTTCGGCAAAAAACGTTAACCATATCGCAATCGCTCGCCACCAAGATCGCCGCGCAAGGCCACATCCGGGCCGGCATGCTTTCGTCCATTGTTCCATCGACCATCGCCGGCCAAACGCTGCTGCTCGCGGCACTGGGCATCGCCGCGCTGGCATTGGTAGGCGTTTGGCACCGCCGCCTGGTCGTGCAAAATCGCCGGCTGTCGAACGCACTCGACAACATGACGCAAGGCTTGTGCATGTTCGACGCACAAAGCCGCGTTGTTCTCTGTAATCGCCGCTATATCGGCATGTACAATCTGTCGCCCGAGATCGTGCGGCCGGGCTGCTCGCTGCAGGAACTGATGCAGCACCGCAAGGAAACGGGATTGTTTTCCGGCGACGTCGAGGCGTATTGCCGACAGATTTTTAAAAACATCGACAAAGGGCAACGCACGCAATTTTACGTGCAATCCAGCTACGGCCGCATCGTGCTCGCCAAGAACGAGCCACTGCCGAGCGGTGGTTGGGTGTCCACCCATGCGGACGTCACCGAACAGCGCCGAGCCGAGGAAGAACGCGCCGCCAGCCAAGTGCAGCAGCAGCGCGCGGCCATTGACGAGGCGATCGCCTCGTTTCGGCCGCAGGCGGAGAGGCTGCTATCCAGCGTGAGCGGCAGCGCGACCGCCATGCGCTCGACCGCGAGCGCGCTGCTTGGCTCCTCCGACCAGACCTCGCAGCGCGCGACAAGCGCCATGCGGGCGTTCAACGAGGCGTCCGTCAATGTCGAGACCGCGGCGGTCGCGGCCGACGAATTGTCGCGCTCGATCGGCGAAATCAGCCGTCAGCTCATCCATACCAGCAACGTGGTCGGGCTCGCGACCAACGAGGCGCGCTCAACCGACGGCGAGATCGCCGGTTTGGCTTCCGGCGCCCAGAAGATCGGTGACGTGATCAAGCTGATCCGCAACATCGCCGGCCAGACCAACCTGCTCGCGCTCAACGCGACCATCGAAGCCGCGCGCGCCGGCGACCCCGGCAAGGGCTTCGCGGTGGTCGCCTCGGAAGTCAAATCGCTGGCGGTGCAGACCGCCAAGGCGAC
>PKXB01000014.1 GCA_003133345.1 Hyphomicrobiales bacterium
CAGCCCAAGGCCATCACCTTCCCGACCGACGCCAAGCTGCTGCACGCGGCGATCAAGGGGCTCAACCGCCTGGCCAGGACGCATGGGGTGCGGCTGCGGCAGTCCTACCTGCGCATCGCCAAGCATGCGGCGATGATGGCGGGGCGCTACGCCCACGCCAAGCAATTCAACCGTCATCGTCGGCAGTTGCGCCTCCTGCGCACGCGCCTCGGCCGCATCATCCGCGACATCCGCCGCAAGATCGCCGATCGGGTGGAACTCGAAGAGGCATTCGTCTGGCCGCTCGCGCGCGCCAGCCAGATCCGCTCGCAGCAGCAGCGCCAGCGCGGCTGGAAGCTGTATTCCTTCCACGCCCCCGAGGTCGAGTGCATCGGCAAGGGCAAGGCCAGCGCGCCCTATGAGTTCGGCGTCAAGGTCTCCGTCGTCACCACCAACGCCCGCGCTCCCGGAGGCCAGTTNNGCGAGATCGAGCGCGCCTATGTCGACAAGGGATACCGCGGCCACGACGCCTCGAACCCACACCGTGTCTTCATCTCCGGCCAGAAGCGCGGCGTGTTCGGCGCCATCAAACGCGAGCTGCGACGCCGTTCCGCCATCGAGCCCGTGATCGGACACATGAAGGCCGAAGGCCATCTCGGCCGTTGCTATCTCAAGGGGACCGCCGGCGACGCCGCCAACGCCATCCTCACCGCCGTCGGCTACAACTTCCGACGCATCCTCGCCTGGCTGAGGATTCTTTTGTGCCTGATCCTGGCCGCGCTATGGCGTGCCCTCGCAACCCATCCCGCACTCAAATTGGCTTGTTAACGGACGACTACATACCAAAGTGAAAGACGTCGCATAAGGCATGATCCTCACGGGGGCTGCCGAAAACTTCATCCAAGACACCTGAACTCGCTGGATTACGCAGGCTTGCCTGGAGAAGGTTAGTTTGCAGTTCCACTCCCTCCGCCCCCCTCGCTGCGCGGATTGCTCTCAGCCGCTGGGACGATCAGCTTGCCTTACCGTTCAACTCTGCCTTCACGCGCTCCGGCGTGAACGGAACCGTGCGCAGCCGCGTGCCCGTTGCGTCGTACACGGCGTTGGCGAGCGCCGCGCCAACCGCCGAGCATGCCGCCTCTCCGGCGCCGAGCGGCGGCTCATTCGGCCGATCGATCAGATCGATGTCGAGCTTGGGCACGTCGGAAAATCTCAGAATCGGATAACTAGACCAATCGAGACTCAATACGCGCGAGCGGTCGAACTTCACCTCTTCCAGCAGCACCCGGCTTAAGGTCTGCAAAATGCTACCTTCGACCTGGGCGCGCACGCCGTCGGGGTTGATGATCTGTCCGCAATCGTGCGCGCAGGCGATGCGCTCGACCGTGATTTTGCCACTCGCGCGATCGACCGCGACCGGCATTGCCATCGCCACATAGGTTTCGCTGTGCTTGTAGTGAACAAAGGAGATCCCACGCCCGCGCGCGATGGCTGCACTTGTGTCAGCTCCGGGCGACGGCCGGGCTTGCCACTTCATTAGCGCGGCCGTGCGCTTAATGACCTCGATGGCGCGCGGATTCTTAAGACCGCGCAGGCGAAACTCGATCGGGTCGATGCCCGCCGCAGCCGCCAGTTCGTCAGTGAAGCTCTCGACCGCGAAACAATTGGCCGGCTTGCCGGGCGAGCGCAGCGGCGCCGGACGCAGCGGCGCCTCTTTCAGCCAATGCACGACGACCTGGATGTGGTCCGCCGCATAGGGCGGGTCGCCGTTCTGCGAGATCAAACCGGTATTGAGTCCCACGATATTGTCGAGCCCTGCCGCCTGCGGCCCGAGCGCTGGCGATTTCCATTCGAGCGTTCGTGCCGCCACCGAATGTCAAAAAATTCACACGGAAGCTTCGCAAGCTGAGGCAAATTCAGTCTGAGTGGACCCTAGTATTTGACACGGAGACAAATACCGACGCCGCACAGGCGCTGCGCTTCGGTGTCTATCACCTCTATAACGGCGACCAACTGGATGAAGCGGGGATCTTCATCGATCCCGAGATTCTAAGCGGCAAAGAGACATCGTTGCTCACGGCTTATGCCGCTGCGCATGACTTGAAGCTGATGAACAAAGCTCAATTCATTGATGATGTCTTCTACGGTGTTGCATATGAACTTCGGGCGACCATTATCGGCTTCAACGAGCCATACGACCTGGCGCGACCTGCCGTTCGGCATAGTTCGGCTCGCGGCAAGACCATGCGCGGCGGCTTTACATTCCAGCTCTCATCGAACTTATGGAAGCCGCGAGTGCAAATCAAGCATTTGTCAGCGCGTGCAGCGTTTATTCAATTCACGAAGCCGTATCGGCGGTTTGATACACGTGGCAGCGAAAGAAGGGGCTCGCCGTACCGCCTCGCCGCGGTGCTTTTATCGACGTGAAGACAATCGCTGCCGCAATGACGAGCCGATCATTCAAGCTTGGTGCACTGGCTGACTTTCTGGAAACCGAGCATCGCAAGCATTCGACGGACGAACACGGCGGACCACTGACCGAAGCTTACCTTGATTATGCCGTCGAAGACGTCCTGGTAACGTGGGAATGTTACCGCAAGCTATTCGACAAATTTGAAGACTACGAACTCACGCAAAGTCGCTTAAGTCAGATCTTGAGCGAGGCGAGCTTGGGGAAGGCCTGTCTCAGAGAGATGGGTATCAAGCCCTGGCGGGAGCTACAGCCGGATTTCCCTGATTGGTTGACCGGTTTGATCATGAGTACCTATTACGGCGGCCGGTCCGAAGTGCATCTCCGCCGTGTCATAAGCCAAGTGCTCTATTGCGATTTTCTCTCGATGTATCCGAGTGTTTGCACGCTTATGAACCTCTGGCGATTTGTCGCAGCCAAGGGTGTGAGATGGCACGACAGCACAAAGGAAGTCGCACGATTTCTGCAGCGGGTTAGCCTCGACGAACTGCAAAATCTCGCCACTTGGACCAAGCTCACCACCATCGTTCAAGTCATGCCCGACGACGACATTTTCCCGGTGCGGGCGAAGTACGCGGATGAAAGGCAAGCAACGATTGGACTGAATTATCTGACCCGTCGCAAGCCGCTTTGGTTCACGCTGGCTGACTGCATTGCAGCCAAGCTTCTGACCGGCAAATGCGCGGAGGTGCGGCAGGCGATCACTTTTGAACCGCTAGGCCCGCAAGACGATTTGAAATCGATCGCGATCATGGGCAATGCGGACTATTCGGTCGATCCAAGCTGTGACGATTTTTACCGCCGCATCATCGATTTTCGAAGCACGGTCAAAGCCAAGCTGAAGACTTCGGCGGGACTAGTTGCCGACAGGCTCGATAGCGAACAAAATGCCCTGAAGATTTTAGCCAATGCGACCAGCTACGGCATTTTTGTCGAGTTGAATATCGAGGAGCTGGACGAACGTGAAAAGCGCTTGTGCTATGGCCCCAGCGGCAAGCCGTTTGCAATTACCACAAAAAAGAGTGAGGACCCTGGCCGTTATTTCCATCCGTTGCTAGCTACGCTGATTACCGGGGCAGCCCGCCTCATGCTTGCAATCAGTGAAACGCTTGCCATGCGAGCTAGTCTCGATTGGGCTTTGTGCGATACCGACAGCATGGCGTTGGCAAAGCCGCCATCAATGCCACATGAGGAATTTATCAGACGTGCCAAATCAGTGTGCGATTGGTTCACACCACTCAATCCTTATGAACAAAAGGCGCCGCTATTCAAAACCGAGAATATCAACTATGGCATCGAGAGCGGCAAACTGACCAGCGAACTAGCGCCATTGTTCTGCTTTGCCGTGTCAGCGAAGCGCTACGTATTGTTCAATATTGATGCCGATGGCCGTCCTGTAATCCGCAAAGCAAGCGCACATGGGTTAGGGCATTTACGAGCCCCATATCCAGACATCGACGCACCCAAGTCAATTCCCGCACCGTGTATGCCGTTAGACAAGATTGGCGTCGAGCGCTGGCAGTATGATCTTTGGTATCAAATCATCGTCGCCGCGCTCGATGGCTATCCGGATCAAGTCGAACTCGACTATCACCCTCTCCTCAGTCAACCCGCCGCCAGCCGCTATGGCGCTACAACGCCAAAGCTGCTGCGCTGGTTCAAAACCTACAATCAAACCCGGTCCTATCGCGACCAGGTCAAGCCGTTCAATTTTCTACTAGCGTTTCAAGCTTCGCCCGCATTGTCAGTTGTCGACGAGAGCTATGAATTTAACGCCCAACCAAAGAGAGGGCCGCGACCTAAAATTCTTTCCACGCCCAAGCCGATCGCCCCATACAACACTGACATCAAGCGGGCAGCACAAAATTGCTTCGACCGGGAAACCGGCAAACCAATATCCAGCAAAAGCCTCAAGACCTATCGGGAGGCACTTGCCCAATATCACCTGAGCCCCGAGTCAAAGTTCTTGAATGGGGATTATCTCGATCGTGGACCAACAATCCGTAGGCATGTTGAGGTGACTGCAGTTCATCATATTGGAAAAGAAGCAAACCGTTGGGAAGAACAGTTCTATCTTGGTTTTGATGAAGAGGAGCAGATTGAGTATGGCGTTACGCCGGAGGAATCGAAGAAAACGAGTGACACGCTGAGAAGGGAAATCAATAAAGCTGGTCAGCGCGAGATTGCGAGAGAAACTGGAATTTCGCGGCGAACAATAGCGCGCGTTATGCAGGGCAAAAGCGTGCGGAAGGGGATCGTTGCTACGGTCATGGCGGCGATTCGGTCACGAAAGGCGTCACGCACTAATTAAGCTATACTTCCGCTGGCGCATAATGCGAGATGGACCATTGTTTGTTCAGATTTGTCCTTAATGGAGCGGGTAGCGTGATGTGGGAGAAGTCAAAGGACAGCATATGGCGCCACCGGCGCGCAGCGGGGCCACTTTCGGCGCTGGCGCTTGTTTCTGTGCTGGCAATCGCGGCCCATGACATCAAACCGGCATCCGCGCAGGATTGGCCGACGCGCTCGCTGACGATGGTGGTGCCGTTTGCCGCCGGCGGCGGCACCGATGTGATGGCCCGGATCGTCGGTCGCCGCATGTCCGAGATCCTGGGCCAGGAGGTGAGCGTCCAAAACAAGCCCGGCGCCGGCGGGATGGTCGGTTCAGCGTACGTCGCCAGGGCTAGGCCGGACGGCTACACATTCGTCTTTGGCAGCAGGTCGGCGGCCATAGATATGACGCTCTACAAACACCCGACTTACAGTTTGCAGAACGACCTGGCCCCGGTCGTCTTGGTTGCGGACCAGCCGACGATTTTGGTCGCGCGTAAGGATCTGCCGGTCGACAGGCTGCAGGACTTCATCGCCTATGTGAAGCGCAACGCGAGTACCATTCGAATGGGTTCCGCCGGCGTCGGCGCTACGGGCTTTGTCGATTGCGCCATATTTAACGGGATGATCGGGGTCAACATCCAGGCAATCCCGTATCGAGGCAGCGGTCCCGCAATGCAGGATCTGATCACGCGCCAATTCGACTATATGTGCACGATAAGCGGGTCGGCGGCGGCGCCGCTTCAGAACGATCTTATCAAGGGCATCGCAGTGCTCAGGCACGAACGATTGCCATCGCTGCCCAATGTGCCGACTGCCTATGAGCAGGGCATGGATTTCAACGCCTCGACGTGGTTCGGCTTCTTCGTGCCCAAGGGCACTCCAGCCGCGATCATCAAAAAACTTCACGACGTCACCGTCGCCGCAATGGAAACGCCCTGGGTCCAGGAGCAACTCGCTACGATTGGGGCATACGTGGTGCCGCCCGAACACCGCTCGACGGAATATTTCGAGAGCATCATCGGTCCCGAGATCGAGAAAAACGGGGCGCCGCTCAAGGCGTTGGGAATATCGGTCGATTAGACCGGATCGCAATAGCCCTATGCGCGATTGAAGAACCCAATTGAGGTAAAGAAGCTCAAAACATCAGGGCCCGGACTGTAGGTCCGGGCCCATGATCTGGTGCAAGCGATTTGTGCACTGCCCCTCTTGCACTAGAAGCGGTAGTTAAGGCCAAGAGTGGCAAGCAACGCATCCTTGACCTGAAAGTTGGTTGTGTAGGTGGTGCCGAAGGTTCCGGCAGATGTAAGGGTCTTGGTGGCGAAATCGCCATACCATAAGGCTTCTCCGGTGAACGAAACATGCTGACTCACCCGATACTCGAAGCCGCCGCCCGCGACCACCCCCGGCACTGTCGAGTCACCGCTGCCCGCCCAATTTCCGCAGCAAGTGCCCGCAATGCCATTGCTATACGTTACATGCGCCCAAGCCACGCCGCCGGTGCCGTAGACAAGCAAGTCGTTAAATGCCCATCCCAATCGGCCGCGAATTGAAGCGAGCCGATCAAGCTTTATCGTGCCGATGGATCCGGGTGGGCCCTCGAGCGGGGGGGGATTGAGACTGCTACTCAGACTGGTCCAGTTCAAGTCTCCGACCACCCCCAAAACGACGGCGTTATATTGCCAGTCGTAGCCGGCTCTGAAGCCGCCGGCTACGTTACTATTGCGCGGCATGCCGACCATTGTGCTAGCCGACACTGGCACCGATGAGCATGCGATTTGGCCAAACTGACCGGCCCCGTTGTTGTTCGACTGGCTGCATTGAGGATCGAAGGTAGCGACGCCGATCTGCCCGCCCACGTAAAAACCAGTCCAGCTGGTGACAGTCGGGACAGGCGCCATCGGCCGCGGGGCCTTGACCGCCATATCGGCGGCATAGGCGGGAGCCGCCAATCCGACTATTGCTACCGTTGCCAGCAAACGCGACCGTACGTTTTTCATTAATACCCCCTGAAATCAGCCGTGAAAACCGATCAAACTTAACAGCCTCAATCAAACTTAACAGCCCCATAAGTGAGAGTCTGTCACTTTTTAGCAACACTCAATACATATCGACCACCATCCACTGCTTGGCGATGTAATGTTTAAAATCAATGTCTTAATTACAAAATGTGCTTGGGCGGCTTTGGGGCGCCTGCAAAAACTAGCGTTGGGTTTAACTCATCTACACCGCGACGACGAATGATCCTCACCAACGAGAGCGCCATTTAGTTTTCCGATGGGTTGGTCAATCCGCAGATCTGAAAAGTTTCACGAGCTGACCCCGCTCGATCTTGGCCATATCGTTGCGCGGAATTTTCTCGACCGCGATGAAGCGGACCGGAATAAAAATAGCTTGCAGTCTCTGCGCGCAATGCTTCCGAAGTTCTGCTTCGTCGAAGGCCTTATTCGTCACAATCAACGCATAGATTTCCTCGATGCCGAGTTCGTTGGGGATGTTCAGCACGGCGACATCGGCAATAGCGGGAAAGGCGGCAAGCACCTCCTCCACGATTTCTGGATTTATTTTGTCGCCGCCGACATTCAAAAGCGTTTCCTGTCGCCCAGTGACGACCAATAGATCGTCCTCACGCAGATAACCGACGTCGCCCGGATAGAACCAGCCCCCGCGAAAGTGCCGCGCTGACGTTTCCGGATCGCCGAGGTAGCAGTCCGCGGCCTGCGCCGTGCGAACGCGGACAATTCCCTCCTTGCCGCGCGGCAAAGGCCGATCGCCCGCATCGACGATCGCCGCCTCCGCATCCGGCAAGATGAAGCCGACGGCGCCTGGGACTTCTACCGCAACACGTGCATCCCCCGACGCAACCGCGCCGGTTTCTGCTGCGCCATAAGTGGTGATCAGATTGGGGCACATCCTCGCCCAGGCGCGCACGGCTAGCTGCTTCGTCAGCGATCCGCCAGCGACCAGGATGTGATCGAAGTTGCAGTGAAAGGTGGGCTGCGCTTCGTAGAATTTCAGATACTCGGCCAAACCATATGGCGAGGTAACCATATTCTCCATCGAATATAGATTTAAGCACTGTAACGTAGTCGTGGCATCGTCGCCGTAGAGCAGGATCATGCCGCCGCGCGCCAGCATATAGACCACGTAGTAAAAACCAAGCGAGGAGCTTAAGCCGAGGTCGCAAAACATTCGGGAACTTGAAGACCAGCGATCGAGCCGCGTGTAATCGAGCCGGGCGTTCTTTTCGAGAAGTTTGTGGTGGCTGAAACCGACCCCTTTGGGAATGCCGGTCGAGCCGGAGGTGAGAATGATCCGGCATAATTGATCGCCGTCGCAGGCGAAGCGTGGATCGTGAAACGGCTTGCCATCGCCGTCTAACCATTTCCGATCGGCCAAAATGATTCGACCGGCATTGGCAAAAGGTCCAAGCGTGTCGGTGACAACCGCGGCAGCAGCAAGTTCCTTGGGCAGCGACCGACCGCGGCAAGACACAGTGACGATCCCGATCCGCGTCAAAGCCAGCGTGAGAACAACGTGAAAAATCTTATCGTTTAACAAAACTCCGACCGTCTCCCCGGCTGCCAGGCCAAGCCCCAGGACCACACGAGACACGTTGTGAATCATTCTCTCGATCTGCGCGTAGCTGATGGGTTCGAAGTTAACGCCGGGCGCGCAAATTGCCGGCTGGTCAGCATTGATCCGGCATTGAAACAAAATCGGATCGACGATGTTCACGGCTTCGCGCTTTCCGCTTGACTGGAAATGATCAGCATATTGTCGCCGGTGAGGTAACCGCGGTCGCTCAAGCAAACCCGGCCGCGTTGCGTTTCACTGCGATCGTCGAGTACTTGCGCAATCCCGTAATCGGTGGAGATGCGCAGCTTGCCCTCTATGCCCGCGGGCAAAGCACGGCCTTCATTGTCGACAATTTCGACGCTCACGCCTGGCAAGACAAATCCGACGGCGCCGGGGTTCCGTATGGCCAAATGCGCCGGCATTGAGGCCACCATCGTTGTGTCCATTGCCAGGTAACCGACCGTTAAATTGGGGCAAATACGGCTGTGAGTTCGTTGCCAAAGATCCTCTGGTAGCCCGTTTAGGCAGAAGACCGCTTCCAATTGACTCTGAGAACAGCGGCGCTGCTCGATTGCCGTAACGAAATCGAGCAAACTCTGCGCCGAGGCAACGATGTTCTGAACCTGATAAATGGGGAGAGCCTCGATCGTCTTTTCCGGCTGACCTCGCATGATCAGCGCGCCACCGCGCCAGAGCGTCGCCAGGAGGACTTGAAATCCAAGCGGCGTGGCCAGTGGCTGATCAAGATATGTTCGAGCGCAAAATGGGGCTCGCCGTCCCAAAAACAATTTCAGTCGCTCGATGCCGGCAATCACCATGCGGTTGGTAACCGCGATTCCTTTTTCTTCGCCGGCGTCCATGGGGGCAAGAAATATCCGGCTAATATCGTCAAGCGCGGGATTATAAAAATGGACTCGCTCTGACGTGCTTTTACTCGTCGTCCAATCAAATTGAGCGACGATTACTCGAGCTGCGGGAAAATCCTGCTGGCGATCAGTAACGATCGCATCGACCACAAAGCGCCACGAAAAGTTTCGCTTGCAGCCAGAAATCGTAACTGCACCGACTTTCATCAAGGCGATGAGCACAATGGAATGAAAGATCGGATCATCGATGAATACAGCAACCCGATGGCGCGGCTTTATGCCGGCGGAAAGGAGACGCCCGCAAACATTATTCGCCGACCTCTCCAAGCGGCCGTAGCTGATCAAATTAAACTGCGTGCCCGGCGCGCATAGCGCGAGGTCCGCCGGTTTATTCCTGCACTGGGCGAAGATTGGCTCAACGATGTTCATATCTTGATGTCAAATGCCTTTGCTGGCTAGCTTCCAGTGTCGTGATAGGAGTTGCGTGCGAGGCTTTGATCTTATTGCAGTCCGCCACGCTGTTCAATTTCTGATCGATAATCAAGGAATGGATTGCCGTGGATTTCGCCGTTAGTCGGCACGCACGAAACCTCGACCTGCCCCATTTTTCGGACCGCACAAACTCCGCCTTCGCCTGCTGAGCTCGCAATGGATATCAAGAACGCCATTACTCTAAAAGTGCTAGGGAGAGATGAAAAGTGGCTCCTGGATTGGTTTGTGGAAGATCCTGGTCTCCCGGCAACCAGCACTCTGGATTGCGGGATATGGCCGCAAGGGCCCGGCTGCTACCCCCAGTGCTTACCCCAGCGCGGACGGCGAAGGTCTTACTGAACGCGGGTTCGCTATAACCCATTCATCTCATTGGCGCGCCGGAAGGGATTCGAACCCCTGACCCCCAGATTCGAAGTCTGAAGGTCCGTTAAAAAATATTCCGACGACGGACCAAGAGTGGCCTACTTTGGCCGCTATCACTATACCCCCCGTTCCTTTGATTAGGGAATTTGCGCCTAACCGTCTGCGCCGACGCCGTTATTTGGGGTCTCTGGCGTGCCGGGGGCCACGATTTTGCAAAGTTCCCTGTCCTTTCCTGGAGAAGGTTAGTTTGCAGTTCCTCTCCCTCCGCCACTTGCGCGCAAACTTCTGGCCTCCCTGTCTTCTTTTCCAATTTGTGCTCAGATGCCGCCCCTGATAAAGGAGCGTAGAGGCCATGGGCCGGAAACCATCTCAATCGCGCGGGCGCCGGCTGCGCTCGCAACTCTGGTTCGACAATCCAGACAATCCGGGGATGACCGCGCTCTATCTTGAGCGCTATCTGAACTACGGGCTGACCAAGCAAGAACTCACATCGGGCAAGCCGATCATCGGTATTGCGCAGACCGGGTCGGATCTATCGCCCTGCAATCGCCATCACCTCGAACTCGCCGAGCGCGTACGCGCCGGTATTCGCTCGGCCGGCGGCATCGCCTTCGAATTTCCGGTGCATCCGCTGCAGGAAACCGGCAAGCGGCCGACCGCCGCGCTCGATCGCAATCTTGCTTATCTCGGCCTGGTCGAAGTTCTCTACGGCTATCCGCTCGATGGCGTCGTTCTCACGACCGGCTGCGACAAGACCACACCGGCCTGCTTGATGGCGGCGGCAACGGTCAACATTCCGGCCATCGTGCTGTCGGGCGGACCGATGCTCAACGGCTGGTGGAAAGGGGAGCGCGCGGGCTCCGGCACGGTGGTTTGGCAGGCGCGCGCCGACCACGCGGCCGGCAAGATCAGTTACACGGAATTCATCGACGTCGTTACCTCGTCGGCCCCCTCGGTCGGCCACTGCAACAGCATGGGTACCGCCTCGACGATGAATGCGCTGGCAGAAGCACTGGGCATGTCGCTGCCGGGTTGTGCGGCGATCCCCGCGCCCTATCGCGAGCGCGCGCAAATCGCCTATGAAACCGGCGTACGCGCCGTTGAAATCGTGCATGACGACCTCAGGCCGACGGAAATTTTGACCCGCGCGGCATTCGAGAACGCCATCGTCGCCTGTTCGGCCATTGGCGGCTCAACCAACGCGCCGATTCACATCAATGCGATCGCACGTCACGTCGGGGTGAAACTGTCGATCGAGGATTGGGAAAAGGTCGGCTACGACGTGCCGCTGCTCGTCGACATGCAGCCCGCCGGAAAATATCTCGGCGAAGACTATTACCGCGCCGGTGGACTGCCGGCCGTGATGCACGAGTTGTTCAAGGCCGGCCGCATTCATGGCGACGCCAATACTATCAACGGCAAAACGATGGCGGAGAACGTCCGGCGCGCGAAGGTGCAGAATTCCGATGTGATCCGGCCTTACGCAAAGCCGATGAAAAAGCAGGCTGGTTTCAAGGTACTCAAGGGCAACCTGTTCGCTTCCGCCATCATGAAGACGAGCGTGGTCTCCGATGAGTTCCGAAAACGCTATCTTTCGAATCCGAAAAAACCGAATGCTTTCGAAGGCCGCGCCGTCGTGTTCGAGGGCCCGGAAGATTATCATCACCGCATTGAAAACCCGTCGCTGAAGATCGACGAGAACACGCTGCTGGTCATTCGCGGCGTCGGTGCGATCGGCTATCCGGGCTCCGCCGAAGTGGTGAACATGCAGCCGCCGGCGGCCTTGATAAAAAATGGCATCACCGCGCTGGCGTGCATCGGCGACGGCCGGCAGTCCGGCACGTCCGGCTCGCCGTCGATACTCAACGCGTCGCCGGAAGCGGCGGCCGGCGGCGGGCTGGCGCTGCTGCAAACCGGCGATCGGATTCGCATCGACCTTGTCAAAGGCAGGGCCGACATTTTGATATCAAAAGTAGAGCTCGCGCGGCGGCGGGCGGCGCTCGAAAAGCGCGGCGGCTTTGCATATCCCGCGAGCCAGACGCCGTGGCAGGAAATTCAGCGCGCCATGGTCGACCAACTGGCCGATGGAATGGTGCTCAAGCCGGCCGTTAAATATCAGCGCATTGCACAGAAGCACGTTCCGCGGGACAATCACTGAAAGGTCTGGTTGCGTGAGTGAGCGGCTCAAAGGCAAGTTGGCGTTTGTCACTGCCGCGGGACAGGGCATCGGCTTTGCGATTGCCGAGGCATTTCTGTTGGAAGGAGCGAGCGTGATTGCGACCGATCTCTCTGCCGACAAGCTGAAGAATCTCAAGACCGACAAGATTTTCGCGCTGGACGTACGCTCTACGGAGAAAGTCGACGCGCTAGCGGCAATGGTAATCGACAAATTTGGCCCACCCAATATCCTCGTTAATTGCGCCGGCTACGTGCATCAGGGCAGCGTGCTCGATTGCTCGGAGGATGATTGGGATTTTTCATTCGATCTAAATGTAAAGTCCATGCATCGCACGCTACGCGCCTTTCTCCCGGCCATGCTGAAGAATGGCGGCGGCTCCATCATCAATATTTCATCCGCGGTGTCGTCGATCCGCGGCGTGCACAGTCGCTACGCCTATGGGGCCAGCAAGGCCGCGGTCATCGGGCTGACCAAGGCGGTCGCCGCCGACTTCATCACGCAAGGCATTCGCTGCAATGCGATATCTCCCGGGACGATCCAGTCACCGTCGCTCGATGGGCGTATCACCGCCATCGCCAACAGCTCAGGACAGCCCGTCAAAGTCGTGCGCGAGGCGTTTATCGCCCGGCAGCCGATCAGACGCCTTGGAACCACGCAGGAAGTGGCAGCGCTGGCGGTTTTTCTAGCGCCGACGAATCGAGCTATATCACCGGACAGCCGCATCTCATCGATGGCGGCATGGCCCTTTGACCGGTTGCTTCGCTGCCCACTTAGCATAAGGGCGCAGTCCACGCGGGCGTGAAAGGCCTTTGGTTTTGAGATTTACTCGATAGAATACTGGCCTGGTCGCGGGCCAAATAAAAAAGCCAAGACCCGCAGTTGGGAGGAACAATGGCGTCCGTCGTCATTCGCGACGTGCGCAAGGCGTTCGGACTGGCGCCCGTCATTCACGGCGTCACGATCACAATTGATGACGGCCAATTTGTCGTTTTGGTTGGCCCCTCCGGCTGCGGCAAGTCGACATTGCTGCGCATGATCGCCGGCCTGGAAAATATCACCGCCGGCGAAATCAGAATCGGCGACCGCGTCGTCAACAACCTGCCGCCGAAAGAACGCGATGTGGCGATGGTTTTCCAAAACTATGCGCTGTATCCGCATATGACTGTTGTCGCCAATATGGCGTTTTCGATGAAACTGCGCGGCGCTCCGAAAGACGAGACCGCGAAGCGCGTCAAGCGCGCCGCTGAAATCCTCGGCCTGACGCAATTGCTGGAACGCTTTCCGCGGCAGCTGTCCGGCGGCCAGCGCCAGCGCGTCGCCATGGGCCGCGCGATTGTGCGCGATCCGCAGGTTTTTCTGTTCGACGAGCCATTGTCGAACCTCGACGCCAAGCTGCGCGTGCAGATGCGCACCGAGATCAAGGAACTGCACCAACGGCTGAAGACGACGACGGTTTACGTCACACACGATCAGATCGAGGCCATGACCATGGCCGACAAGATCGTCGTGATGCACGATGGCCGCGTCGAGCAGGTCGGCGCGCCGCTGGAACTCTACGATCGGCCGCTAAATCTCTTCGTTGCCGGCTTTATCGGCTCGCCGGCGATGAATTTCCTGCACGGCACGATCCGCGCCAACGGCAAACTCGAATTCGAGGGGCGCGGCGGCGCGCGCTTGCCGCTGGCCACGGCGCCGCCCGGCAGCGACGGCCGCGAAGCGGTCTATGGCGTACGGCCTGAGCACTTCACCATTGCCGACGATGGCGCGGAGGCGGTGATCCAGGTGGTTGAGCCGACCGGTTCGGAAATCCAGATTGTCGCCAAGCTCGGCGATGCCGAGATCATTGCAGCTTTCCGCGAACGTCATCCTTTCAAGCCGGGCGACAAGATCCGGCTCAAACCCGATCCCCGGCTCGTGCATCTGTTCGATGCCGCCTCGGGGCAACGGCTCACCGCCTAACACAAACGGAGGAACGTCCATGACGATGATTACACGCCGTACGCTGGTTGGAACTGGCACGGCGCTGGCTGCCGCCGGCGCGCTCACCGGGCCGGCATTGCTCGATTGGGCCAAGGCCTGGGCGCAGGCCGCGCCCTGGAAGCCGGAAAAGGGCGCAGCGCTGTCGCTGTTGCGCTGGAAGTACTTCGTGCAGTCGGAAGACGACCAGTTCGTAAAACTCATCGACGCGTTCACTAAGGCCACCGGTGTGAAGGTTGCGATCTCGCGCGAATCCTATGAAGACGTGCAGCCGAAGGCGTCGGTCGCCGCCAATACCGGCGCCGGCCCGGATATGTTCTGGGGCCTATATTCGCTGCCGCATCTGTTCCCGCAGAAATGCGTCGATATGACCGACGTCGCCGACTATCTCGGCAAGAAATACGGCGGCTGGGTCGAGTCCGCGCAGAAATACGCGATGAACGGTAAGAAATGGATCGCCATTCCGATCTGCTACAGCGGCAATATGCTGAACTATCGCCTTGAAGCGTCGAAGAAGGCGGGCTTCTCCAAATTCCCGACCAAAACCGACGAGTTCCTCGAATACGCCAAGGCGATGAAGAAGAACAACACGCCGGGCGGCTTCGCGCTCGGGCACGCTTCGGGCGATGGCAATGCCTGGGTTTACTGGTGCCTATGGGCGCATGGCGGCAATGTTGTCGACAAGAGCGACAAGGTGACGATCAATTCTCCGGAAACTGAGAAAGCGCTCGTTTACGCCAAGCAAATCTACGAAAACATGATACCCGGAACGGCGGCGTGGAACGACGCCTCCAACAACAAGGCGTTCCTCGCCGGCGAGATCAACTGGACCGACAACGGTATCTCGATCTATGTCGCCGCGAAAAAGGATCCCACGAAGACCAACATCGCCAAAGACATGGATCATGCGGTCTGGCCGGTCGGCCCGGTCGGTAAACCGACAGAACTGCATCTGATGTATCCAATCATGGCGATGACGCACACGAAATACCCGCAAGCTTGCAAAGCACTGATTGCGTTCATGCTGGAGTCGGACCAGTTCAACAAATGGCTAGAGGAATCGCAGGGCTACTTGACCCATTGCCTCAACGCCTATGACAAGAATCCGATCTGGACCGCCGACCCGAAGAACACGATCTTCGGCGAAGCGGGCAAGCGCACCTTGACCGCCGGCGGTCTCGGTTCGGTCGGCGAGAAGGCGGCGGCGGCTATTGCCGACTTCGTGGTGCTCGACATGTTTGCGAGCTTCTGCACTGGCCGCGAAGACGCCAAAGGCGCGATCAAGATCGCCGAGCGCCAACTACAGCGAATCTATCGCTGATGACGTGAGTCCCGGACCTGCGGCGCAGCGCTTACCGCGTTGCGCCGCATCCAGGGTATGAGGTCTTCGTCAATGACCGACGTTGCCGTCAATATCGTCAAGCAGGCACCGCGCGTCCCCACCGCGTGGGACCGGCTCAAGACCAACCGTAATTGGCTCGCCATCTGGTTCATGCTGCCGGCGGCGGCATTTCTGATTCTGTTTCTTGCCTATCCGCTCGGGCTCGGCGTGTGGCTGTCGTTCACCGACGCCAAGATCGGCCGCAGCGGCGTCTTTATCGGGATCGAGAACTACGAGTGGCTGTGGGACGACAGCGTATTCTGGCTCTCGGTGTTCAACACGCTGCTCTACACCGGTGCCGCCAGTGCGGTGAAATTCGCCGTCGGCCTTTATCTCGCTTTGCTGCTCAATGAAAACCTACCGTTCAAGGCAATTCTGCGCGCGATCGTACTCATTCCCTTCATCGTGCCGACCGTGCTGTCNNTGGTCGCTGCGGCACCTCGGAATCATATCGGGCAATATCGATTTTCTCGGCGATATTTGGAATGCGCGTTGGGCGGTGATCTTCGCGAATATCTGGCGCGGCGTACCCTTCGTCGCCATCACGCTGTTGGCCGGGCTGCAGACCGTGTCGCCGTCGCTCTATGAAGCCGCGACCATCGACGGCGCCAGCAGCTGGCAGATTTTCCGTTACATCACCTATCCGCTGCTGACACCGATCATCGCGGTGGTGATGACGTTTTCTGTACTGTTCACCTTCACGGATTTTCAGTTGATCTGGGTGCTTACCCGCGGCGGCCCAGTCAATGCCACGCAACTGATGGCGACGCTGTCTTATCAGCGCGCGATTCTGGGCGGCCAACTCGGCGAAGGGGCCGCGATCTCGACCGCCATGATTCCATTTTTGCTGGGCGCTATTTTGATTTCCTGGTTCGGCCTGCAGCGGCGCAAGTGGCAGCAGGGAGAGAGCAATGACTGAGATGCTCGCTTCCAAGCTGGCCGAACCGAGGCAGGTACTCTCCGGGTCATCGGCAGCGGCGGACCACAGCGAAGGCATGAGCTATCTTGAGCGGCTGCCGCGGCGGCTGATCACGCTCTATCTGCCGCTGTTTATTATTTTGGCGGTGTTGTTGTTTCCGTTTTATTGGATGGCGCTGACTGCCATCAAGCCGGACGAGCAACTGCTCGATTTGGAGCGCTTCAATCCATTCTGGACCTGGAATCCGACCTTCAAGCACATCTACAAGCTGCTGTTCGAGACGTATTATCCGCTCTGGCTCTGGAATACGATGCTGGTCGCGATCTCCGCCACCGTGCTCTCGATCGTCGCCAGCGTGCTTGCCGCCTATGCCATCGTGCGGCTGCGCTACAAGGGTGCGCAGTGGGTCGGCGGCGCGATTTTCCTCGCTTACCTGGTGCCGCCCTCGATCCTGTTCATCCCGCTGGCGTCGGTCGTGTTCCAGTATGGCTTGTTCGACACGCCGTTTGCGCTGATCCTCACTTATCCGACCATCCTTATTCCCTTCTCGACCTGGCTGCTGATGGGCTATTTCAAGACCATCCCATTCGAGCTCGAGGAATGCGCGCTGATCGACGGCGCCAGCCGCTGGCAGATCCTGACCAAGATTGTACTGCCGCTGGCGATACCGGGGCTGATCTCATCCTTCATCTTCTGCTTCACGCTATGTTGGAACGAATTCATCTACGCGCTGACATTCCTGTCCTCGACCCAGAACAAGACCGTGCCGGTCGCTATCGTCAATGAATTCGTCGACGGCGATATTTACCGTTGGGGCTCGCTGATGGCCGGCGCGCTGGTCGGCTCGCTGCCGTTAGTGATCCTGTATGCCTTCTTCGTCGAGCACTATGTGTCGGCGATGACAGGGGCAATAAAGGAATGAAATACCAATAAAATAGATCCCGCGCGCGATAGCGTTGCCAAATTTTGCAAACTCGATTTACCCTGAGCTGACTTCTGCTTCTGGCAGATGGTGTTGATAAAGTCCTCAGCGAGCCGCCAGAACGCAAAAATCGAATCCGAACAGCGAGCTGTTTGAATCGAAATTGCGTACGCGGCTCCGATTTTGAATCAATGTTGCGCGTTCGAGCCCATAAAATCGTTTTTCAACACTATCGACCCATTTCGGACATCGCTAGTACTACTTGGTGCAATCAGTATTGCCGGTGAACTCACACTCAACCGTGGCGATGTCGGCAAGAGTTGGCAATCCTGCTTCGTTACCGAGGTGTTGGATTTTGTAAGTGGAAGCGGCGCGGGCGAAGCGGAAATGCTCCTCCCAACTTTTCGCGGCATCGGTGAGATAGGAGTAGACATAAGCGCCGTGGAAAACATCGCCAGCCCCACTCGTATCGAGAATACGATCCGGCGGCACAATAAGAGCTGGAAGTGTTCGAACAGTACCTGCCTCATCGTACCAGAGCAGGCCACGCTCGCCGAGCGTCACGCCGCCAATTTTGCAGCCCCGACTCTTGAGATAGTCGAGCATTCTTGCCGGCTCGAGCTGCATCTGCTCGCAAAGGCGCTCGGCTACGATCGCGATGTCGATGAAGGCAAGGAGCTCATGCGTGTTTGATCGCTGTCCGCCGCCGTCGAGCGAGGTGAGTATCCCTGCTTCCCGGGCAACTTTGGCATGATACATCGCCGCATCCGGCTGATGGCCATCCAAATGAAGCGCCCGGCAGCCTGACAGGTTCAGGAGGGGGAACGGGTCGAGAAAATCGTCATCACGACAACGGACGATGGCCCGCTTGCCATCATTCGGCATAACGAATGACAGCGACGACGTTCTAACCTTCCGCGGATGGATCGCAATCGCATACTTCGCGGCCATATCCAGGAACATGCGACCGAGCCAGTCGTCGGCGACCGTCGCGAGCAGTTCGGGCACAAGTCCTAATTTTGCGCAGCAGAATGCAGCCGTGACCGCATTTCCACCGAACGAGATAGCATAGGCCGATGCGACATGCTTCTCGTCTCCGGTCGGCATCCGATCGGTCAAAAATGTCACGTCGATATAAGTCTGCCCGATGAAGAGTGCTTGCATTAATGTCGGTACATTGTTTCGGCTAAACGGTCTTATTGAGGGCAACGAGTTCAAGTCTGAGGCTTTCGAGGACCGAATAGACCCCAGGCGGAAACAATCCGTCATAGCGTGCTTCAAGCTGCGCGATCTCAGCCCGCAGCCGGTCGGCGCGAATCTTGCTTTCCGTCAAAGCTTTCACAGCAGTGTTCTCCGCACCGGTAATTGCGCCTCGACCGCCTCAATACGAAGAATCTGAGAATTGGCTGAAATAGGCATTTAAAGAACCCGCGTGTTGAAAGGCGAGAGCAATTACCGCCACTTAACTACCGATTCCGACGATGTATTCGCGTCGATCGTGTTTATATGGGAATATATAGGCGACAAAGCTAGCATTATCGTCCCGCTTCCCGGTTAACTTCGCGACATCTCCGAATTCCGAAGCCGATCCGCGGCGCGAGCCAACCGAGGCACCGCGGACATTGTGCGGTTCCCCGGTCGGGTCGGCAACCGTTAGATAGCAAGTCTACGAGAGACGGACATCTCCGGCGCAACGCCGATCGTCACCGAGAACGAGGATCACTTGTGCGTAGGCGATTTTCAAGATTGCTACCAAGGATATCGTCGGCTCCGCCTTGGGCCGACGAGGAAGCAATCCGCGAGGAGCTTTTCAGCGTCGAGCGCCTTGAACAGCACGCGGAGAGCTTGGCCGCAGCGCAGTCCGTCAGCTCGCGGCCGGAGCGAGGGCGGCCGCTTGCAACACGAGTTCGCGACAACGATGAGGCCCTTCTTGACGCCTATCGTGTCATCGCAGCCGCAATTGCCGATAAGCGACCCATTACCCCTGCGGCCGAATGGCTGATCGATAATTTCCATCTCGCGGAAGATCAGATTCGTGAGATCCGAACCGATCTTCCGCCAAGTTATTACCGTCAACTTCCAAAACTGGCGGAAGGCCCGTTCAAGGGATATCCGCGGATTTTCGAAATAGCTTGGGCCTTCGTTGCGCACACGGACAGTCGTTTTGAAGCGGAGATGCTTCGACGGTTTGTGTTGGCCTATCAGCGAGTTCAGCCGCTGACGATCGGCGAGCTATGGGCTCTCGCAATTACAATTCGAGTCGTGCTCGTGGAGAATCTGCGGCGTTTGGCCGATCTCATCGTCGGCAGCCAGACATCGCGCGACGCTGCCGACGTATTGGCTGATCGGCTGCTTGGTGCAGGAATCAGATCGCCCGAGGTAGCCGCTGCGGTCCTGCGAGAGTTTACACATTCATCGCTCACGAGATCTTTTGCGGTTCAGCTCGTCCAACGATTGCGCGATGAAGATCCGGCCACGACGCCGGCGCTTTCGTGGCTGGATAAGCGCCTGAGTTCGCAGGGCACAAACGCCGATGACATCGTGCGCGAAGAGCACCGCAGGCAGGGCGCGGCGAACGTCACTGTCCGCAATATCGTCACCAGCATGCGGCTAATATCCGAGCTTGATTGGGCGGATTTCTTCGAACGGGTCAGTCTCGTCGACGAGGAGCTACGGGCGGGCAGTGACTTCGCCGATATGGATTTTCCGACGCGCGATCGGTATCGCCGCGCTATCGAAGAACTTGCGCGCGGGTCGGCGCACTCGGAAATCGATGTCGGCCGCGAAGCCATCCTCATTGCAAAATGCGCTGAAGCCGGTCGTCAAACCGGAACGGCTGAGGTGGATCCTCGCCGGCGCAACCCCGGCTATTACTTAATTGGGCAAGGACGTCGGGCGTTCGAAAAGCAACTCGGCTTTCGCGCGCCGCTGAAGAATTGGCTGGTACGTGCGAACACCGAGGTGGGGATTTCAGGCTATCTGGCGACCGTCACGTTAACTGCCGGGCTGCTTGTCGCGCTGGCACTGCTCGTGGTCAGTATGGCCGGCGCCGATGGGTGGAGTTTACTGTTGCTGGCGTTCCTGGGCCTCTTTATTTCCGTCGATGCCGCAATCACGCTGGTGAACCGCGTGGTCACGGATCGGTTCGGTCCCGCAGTGCTCCCCGGGCTCGAGCTTCGCGATGGTGTTTCGAGCGAGTTCCGTACCATCGTTGTCATGCCGACGCTGCTCACGAGCAGCGCAGCCATCGACGAACTCATCGAGCGGTTGGAAATCCATTATCTCGCGAGTCCGGATGGCGATATCCGGTTTGCGCTCCTATCGGATTGGACGGACTCATTAACCGAGAGCGCGGCAGGTGACGAGGAACTTTTGGGTGCAGCGATTGAGGGAATCGGCCGCCTCAATGGCCGGTACGGACCGGCATCGGACGGACCTCGTTTTCTTCTGCTCCATCGCCGGCGGGTCTGGAACGAGAGTCAGGGCGAGTGGATCGGATGGGAACGCAAGCGCGGAAAACTGCATGAGCTCAACCGGCTCCTGCGCGGCGCCACCGACACCACCTTCTTGGCGGTCGGCGGCCGGCCACCGCTCGTGCCGCCGGGCGTTCGTTACGTCATCACCTTGGACACCGACACACGGCTTCCCATTGGAGCTGCCAAGCGCCTGATCGGGAAAATGGCGCACCCGCTCAATCGGCCAAAACTTGACCTCGTGTCTCGCCGTGTGGTCGAGGGATATGGCGTGCTGCAGCCGCGGGTGACGCCATCGCTTCCCACCGTGCGCGATGGCTCGCTGTATCAGCGCGTGTTCTCGAGCCCGACCGGCATCGACCCATACGCAGCGGCCGTGTCCGACGTTTATCAGGACCTGTTCGAGGAGGGCTCTTACAGCGGCAAGGGCATTTACGATGTGGATGCCTTCGAGGCGGCGCTCGTAGGCCGTATCGCGGAAAGCTCGGTTCTCAGCCACGACCTACTGGAGGGTATTTTTGCCCGCGCGGGGCTGGTCTCCGATGTCGAAGTCTTTGAAGATTTTCCGTCGCGTTACGACGTTGCCGCATCCCGTCAGCACCGATGGGCGCGCGGTGACTGGCAGTTGCTGCCTTGGACCATTGGTAGCGGGTCGGCGACCGGCGGCCGTGGACGGACGGACATTCCGCCGCTGGGCCGCTGGAAGCTCGTCGACAACCTTCGCCGCACTTTGTCGGCCCCGGCGAGTTTCCTCGCCCTCTTGACCGGATGGATCTTGCTGCCCCCAGCAGCCGCCTCGCTCTGGTGCGGCTTCGTTCTTCTTCCCTTCCTGTTAACTGCGTTCCTGCCTCTTGTTACTCGCGTGATTCCGCGCCGCTCCGGGATCACGACCGGCAGCCACTTCCGTGCTTTTCGTCTCGATCTCAGAGTCGCCGTGTTGCAGTTCTGCCTGCAAGTGGCGCTGCTCGCGCATCAGGCTTGGCTGATGGGCGACGCAATCGCCCGGACGTTGTCTAGACTGTATCGGCGCCGAGGATTGCTGGAATGGCTGACCGCCGCAGCGGCGGGCGCCGATCGCGAACTCAAGCTTGTCGGCTTCTATCGGCGGATGGCCGGCGCGGTCGCATTGGCCGTGTGCGGAGCATTGGCCGTTGCTTACGCCGATCACGACGCTTGGTTGATCGCCGCTCCATTCATCGCTGTCTGGACGCTGTCACCAGCCATCGCATGGTGGGTGAGCGGGTCGCCACGTCCCGACCAGAGTTCGCTGTCGGACGCGGAGTCGGAAAGTCTGCGCCTTACGGCGCGGCGCACCTGGCATTTCTTTGAAACGTTCGTGACGGCGGAAGATCATATGCTTCCTCCGGACAATTTTCAGGAGGACCCATGGCCGGTCGTTGCCCACCGCACCTCGCCGACAAATCTGGGCCTCTATCTTCTCTCGGTGCTGGCCGCGCGAGATTTTGGCTGGATCGACCTCACCTCGGCCGTCGATCGATTAGAAGAAACGCTTCGGACAATGAACCGGCTGGAGCGATTCCGCGGTCACTTCTTCAATTGGTATGACACGCATGATCTTAATCCGCTCGAGCCAAAATACATATCATCGGTCGACAGCGGGAATCTCGCTGGGCACCTGATTGTACTCCGGAGCGCTTGCCGGGAGATGATTGCAACGCCTGTTATCGGTCCGGAAGCGCTTACCGGGATCATGGACTCAGTGAAGCTTACGCTAGTCGCTCTGGATGCTCTGAGCGGCGATCGCCGAATATCGGAGAACGCTCGCAAACAGCTTCAAATCACGCTCGATTCACTAGCGGCATCGTTGGAATCGCCTGCGAAATCACCGGCGGATCTTGCCTTCCGATTGTCGAACCTGGGACGACAGTCCGAAACACTTCTTGAGCTCGCGCGAGCGATTTTAGAGGACGGGCATGATGAAGTTGCCGGCAAAGCGGATGTGGTGATTTGGACAGAGGCCATTGCTGCTTCTGTCCAGGGTCATCAGCGCGATGTCGACGGGTTGCTGTCTTGGATTCATTTAATTGCTGACGAGGCTTCATCCGGCGTGCTGACTTTGGCCAATTTGCCCGATCACTGTCAGACATTGATTGAAGATCTGACCCAGCAAAAAGCCGATCACACCTCGAGCGGCGCTGACGATGATCTCGCGCGAATTGACCGCCACATTGCGGCGTTGGAGCAAGCGGCAGTAACGGCCCAAGCTCTCATACGACGAATTGAAAGCCTCGACGAGCTTGCCGAAAAAATATTCGACGAAATGCAATTCGGATTTCTTTTGGATCCCGCCAGACAGATGCTCTCCATCGGCTATCAATCTGCCGAGGGCGTGCTGGACCCGAGCTGCTACGATCTGCTGGCATCCGAAGCGCGGCTGGCGAGCTTCATCGCGATCGCCAAAGGTGACATCGCACCGAAACATTGGTTCAAATTGGGGCGCGCGGTGACCCCGATCGACCGCGGCTCGGCTCTGATCTCATGGTCAGGATCGATGTTCGAGTACCTGATGCCGGAACTGGTGATGCGCGAGCCCGAAGGGAGCCTGTTGCATCAAACGGCCCGGCTGATCGTGAGTCGCCAGATCGAATACGGCGCTCAGCTCGGAGTTCCGTGGGGGATTTCCGAGTCCGCGTACAACTTCCGCGATCTCGAGCTCACCTATCAATATTCCAATTTTGGTGTCCCCGGCCTCGGACTGAAGCGCGGGCTCAGTGAGAACATCGTCGTCGCGCCCTACGCGACGGCGCTCGCATCCATGATCGAACCAGTCGCCGCGGTGCGGAATTTCGCCCGTCTGGCCGACGTAGGCGGGTGTGGCCGGTACGGCTGGTATGAGGCCTTGGACTACACGCCGGGGCGTATTCAGGAGGGTAAGAGTGTCGCCGTCGTGCGCGCCTATATGGCGCACCATCAAGGGATGAGTTTGATTGCTATCGCGAACACGCTTCACGGCGGAGCGATGCGAACGCGCTTTCATGCCAATCCAATCGTCCAGGCGACCGAGCTTTTGCTGCAGGAAAGGCCGCCGCGCGATGTCGCGGTAAAATGGGTGCGCGCCGAAGAAGTGAGTCAGACGGCGCAGGTACGCGAACTCGTGCCACCCATGTTGCGCCGGTTCCGCTCGCCGCACGATCGGGTCCCGCGTAGTCATCTTCTGTCGAACGGCCGCTACGCCGTTATGATCACCGCCGCCGGATCGGGGTTCAGCCGCTGGCGCAATCTCGCCGTATCGCGTTGGCGCGAAGATGTCACCTGCGATCCTTGGGGGTCGTATGTTTATCTGCGAGATGTCGAAAACGGCGCTGTCTGGTCCGCGGGCTTTCAGCCGAGCGGCGCCAGACCGGACAATTACGAAGTGGCGTTTTCGGAGGATCGCGTTGAAATTGCGAGACGCGATGGAACCCTTGCGACAACGCTCGATGTCGTCGTATCGCCGGAGGATGACGGGGAAGTCAGACGCGTGTCGGTCTCGAATCTTGGGGCACGCACGCGCGAGATCGAGGTAACGTCTTATTCCGAGGTCGTCTTGGCGCCATCGAGCGATGATGCGGCGCATCCGGCGTTTTCAAAGCTATTTGTACAGACCGAGTTCGTGCCCGAACTGGGCGCACTTCTGGCGACCCGCCGAAGGCGGGCACCGGAGGAACCGGAGGTATGGGCCGCTCATCTGGCCGTATTGGAAGGCGAGGCCACCGACGAGCTGCAATACGAGACCGACCGGGCGCGCTTTCTTGGCCGTGGCAACGGCGTCCGCTCGCCGATGTCCATGAGCAGCGGCCGGCCTCTCTCGAACACAGTCGGGACGGTGCTCGATCCGATCTTCAGCATCCGCCGACGCGTTCGCGTCCCACCCGGCGCGACCGTTCGTCTGTCTTTTTGGACGCTTCTGGCTCGTTCGCGCGACGAGGTTATAAGCCTCGCCGATAAGCACCACGATGTCGCGGCGTTCGAGCGTGCCGCCACCTTGGCCTGGACCCAGGCTCAGGTTCAGCTTCATCATCTCGGCATAACGCCGGACGAAGCCCACCTGTTCCAGCGTCTCGCCAATCGCATAATGTACTCTGACCTGACGTTGAGACCGTCGCCTGAAATCTTGAAACGGAACGATCTCGGCCCATCGGCGCTTTGGGCGCACGGTATCTCTGGCGACTTGCCGATTGTGCTGTGCCGGATTGATGAGGCCGAACACCTGGAGACCGTACGCCAATTGATCCGCGCGCATTCCTACTGGCGGATGAAGCAGCTCGCGGTGGACCTGGTGATCGTCAACGAGAGAAGCACCTCGTATGTCCAGGATCTGCAAACCGCTCTGGAGTCGGTCGTTCGCGTAAACCTGGCGCGAATGCCGGAGCGCCGCCATGGGGCGGTGTTCTTGCTGCGCGCCGACCTGCTGTCTGCCGAGGTGCGAAACCTGCTTCAGACGGTGGCGCGCGTGGTGATTGTAAGCCGGCGTGGAAGCCTCGCTGAGCAAGTCAAACGTCTGCAAGAAATAGCACCGGCCGCCGAACCGCCGCGTCTGGCGCCGCGGAGCGTGAGCCCGCCTGAGTTTGTCGCGCCGCC
This sequence comes from Hyphomicrobiales bacterium, assembly GCA_003133345.1. Taxonomy (GTDB): domain Bacteria; phylum Pseudomonadota; class Alphaproteobacteria; order Rhizobiales; family Xanthobacteraceae; genus Pseudolabrys. Next base: position 25,513 of record PKXB01000014.1, read on the forward strand.
GCCGCTCGAATTCTTCAACGGAATTGGCGGATTCGATAAGGATGGAAGGGAGTACGTCACCGTCCTCGACGGGGATCAAGAGACGCCCGCGCCTTGGGTGAATGTCATCGCCAATCCCTCGTTCGGCTTCCAGGTCTCCGCTGAGGGCAGCGGTTATACATGGTCGGGCAATAGCCGCGAGAACCAGCTCACACCTCGATCGAACGACCCGGTCAGCGACAGCCCCGGTGAAGCCATTTACCTGCGCGACCAGGACAGTGGAGAGGTCTGGACGGCGACCGCGCTTCCCATCCGCGACGACGCCGCCCGATACATTGCCAGACATGGCCAAGGGTACAGCCGATTCGAGCATGTGTCGCACGGGATTGAGCTCGATCTTCTGCAGTTCGTTCCGCTCGACGATTCCATCAAGATTTACAGACTGAAGATCAAGAACGTCTCGGGCCGCCGGCGGCGACTATCGGTAACGGCCTATGTGGAGTGGGTGCTGGGACCTTCGCGCACCGCTTGTGCGCCCTATATCGTCACTGAAATCGATTCCGAAACCGGTGTGTTACTGGCGCGCAATCCGTGGCGCATGGAGTTCGGCGCCCGTGTGGCCTTTGCCGACTTGGCTGGCCGGCAAGGTTCGTGGTCTGGCGATCGCACTGAGTTCATCGGTCGCAATGGCAGCTTCGCATTGCCGGCCGCGCTCGCAAGCCGGGATCCGTTGTCCAACCGGGTCGGCGCCGGCCTCGATCCTTGCGGCGTTCTGCAAACCGTCGTGGAGATTCCGCCAAACCGTGAGGTAGAAGTCACCTTTTTGTTGGGCGATGCGGCGACGCGAGTGGAAGCCCTGTCGCTGGTCGAACGGTTTCGAGCGGCCGACCTCGATGAGGTCTTCCGCGAAGTAACAAGGTACTGGGACGATACGCTGGGCGCGGTCCAGGTGCGCACGCCCGATCGTGCGATAGATATCCTGATGAACCGCTGGCTTCTATATCAAACGATCGTTTGCCGATTATGGGCTCGATCGGGATTCTACCAGGCAAGCGGTGCTTATGGCTTCCGCGATCAGCTGCAAGACGGGATGGCGCTTTGCTTGTCGCAGCCAAAGCTGACGCGGGAGCATCTGCTGCGCGCAGCGGCACGACAGTTTACCGAGGGTGACGTTCAGCACTGGTGGTTGCCGTCCTCAGGTAAGGGCATTCGCACGCGCGTTTCCGATGATCTTCTCTGGTTGCCCTACGCCACGGCACAATATGTGATGGCGACTGGCGATCTCGCTGTCCTCGACGAGGAAATTGCGTTTCTCGATGGAATGACCCTCGCGCCTGACGAGCAGGATGCGTTTTTTCAGCCTATGCCCTCGGATGAGCGGGCGACGCTGTTCGAACATTGCGCTCGCGGTCTCGATCGCAGCCTTACGCTCGGACGCCATGGTCTCCCGCTGATCGGCGGGGGAGACTGGAACGATGGATTAAACCGGGTGGGCGCGGGCGGACAGGGCGAAAGCATTTGGCTGGGTTGGTTTCTTCACGCCACCATCGGGAATTTCGTCGCGTTCGCGGAGCAACGGGGTCAGCATGATCGCGCAGCATCATGGCGGCAGCACGCGACGTCGCTGCGCGATGCCCTTGAGCGAGACGGTTGGGATGGCGACTGGTATCGCCGCGGCTATTTTGACGATGGAACGCCGCTCGGGTCAGCATCTAGCAGCGAGTGCCGCATAGACTCCATCGCTCAATCCTGGGGAGTGATCTCCGGCGCGGCAGACCCAGCACGCGCCGCGCGTGCCATGGCGGCGGTCGACGAAAATCTCATCTTGCATGATGACCGACTTGCTCTGCTGTTCACGCCGCCCTTCGATCAATCCACGCCGGATCCCGGTTACATCAAGGGCTATCCGCCGGGAATCCGCGAGAATGGCGGGCAATATACTCACGCTGCACTCTGGTCAGTTCAAGCATTTGCCAAGCTTGGCGATGGGGACAAGGCAGCTAATTTGCTTTCGTTCCTCAATCCAATCAACAACGCTCGCACTTGGGCTGACGCGCAACGCTACAAGGTGGAACCATATGTGGTGTGTGCGGATGTCTACTCCGTTCCGCCACACGTGGGGCGGGGCGGCTGGACATGGTACACCGGCTCGGCCGGTTGGATGTATCGGGCAGGTTTAGAGTCGGTTTTGGGATTCACCGTGGAGGGCACCACATTGAGGCTGGACCCTTGCGTGCCCCGCGCGTGGCGAGATTTCGAAATTTCATTTCGCCACCACACGACGCGCTACGAAGTGTTCGTTGAAAATCATAGCGGAGTTTGCCGTGGCATTGCCAGCTTGGAACTGGATGGCCAAGCGCTCGCTCATGGTTCGACCGGCATCACGCTAGTTGACGACGGCGCCACCCATCATGTCCGTTTGATCCTCGGATGACCTACCTGCGATCGCTCGGCTAGGCCGCCTTGGGGCTCGGCAAACTGTGATCGTGGCTCACGGTACACGCCTGCTCACGGCCGCACTTTATGCAGATGAATATCTCGTTGTCCAAATCAAGGGTACGGTTGGCTGACTCAATCTGCTTGAGTCGCAACTCGCCACCGCAGAGGTCACAGCGCGACGAGGGCGGCGGCTCGACAAGGGTCCGCATGGGATTTCCTTTCGTCCGACATGCTTCGGAACGAGGGAATGGAACACTCAAAAGGGTCCCAGTTGAAAAGTTGAATTGAAAGCCCGAACGCTTTGCGTTGGCGTCTCGATCGGCATGAGGCTGCGCGTTTAAGAAGGGTGTGTCCAGTCACATTTCCGGAGGCGCACGCGAACATGCTCGTCTCCGAGATCGCGAGCTTTAAGCCAACTGGGCACCTGGAACTGCTCCATAATAGAAGAAAAAGCCGCGAAATACTGATTTTGAATCAATTCTCGGTGAAAGTTTTCGCAGCCAGTCTTCGGCTGCCCGTGAGTATGCAAGATCACTCCAGTAATGGCCCGCAAGCCAAATCCGCCTGCCGGCGATGATCAAAACCGAAAAAGCGATGGCATCAGGCCACGTTCCGCGTGGCGATATGCACGCGGTGCCGGCGTACGCGATCCTCGTCGACGTCGATGCCGAGTCCCGGGCGCTCGATGCTGTCGGCGTGACCTTTATCGGTGCGGATCGGCTGCGCGGTCACGTCCTCAGCGAGCCCGCTATGCGTCAGCGTCAGCCCCCAGGCGATGTTGGGGATGACGGAGGCGACGTGTAGCGCCGCCGCGCAGGCGATGCTGGATTCGCCAGTCTTGCAGGAAATATTGACGCTCATGCCGAGGCTGTCGCACAGCTTGCCGGCCTCGACCACCGCCCGGATGCCGCCGAGCTTGATTGCCTTCAGGCTGACGCCGCGCGCGGCCTTGCACTCGTGATGGCGGGAGATGTCGGCGAGCGAATGGATACCTTCGTCGGCGCCGATTGCGATCTCGGGCGCGGCCGCGGCGACCGCCGCCATGCCGGCGAGATCATCGGCCACAACCGGCTGCTCGAAGAAATCGAGGCCGCAGCCTTTCACCGCGCGCACATAGTCGATGGCCTGCTCGGTCGTGTAGCCCTGGTTGGCGTCGGCGGAAATCAGCAGGCCCGGGCCGAGCAGCTTGCAGATCGCGCGTGTGCGGGCGGCGTCGTTGGCGGCGGTGTCGATGCCGACCTTGATCTTGTAGGCGGTGATGCCGACCGCTTTCTTTTTTTTGGCGTCGCGCAGGTCGCCCTCTAAGTCGCCGCCGCCGATCACGCCGAGCAGCGCCATGCGGTTGCGTTTCTTCTCGCCGAGCAGCGCGTGCACCGGTTTGCCGGCGGCGCGACCGGCGAGATCGTGCAATGCGATCTCGATTGCCGCCTTGGCGCCGTGGTTGCCGTACATGCGCCCGTCCATGGCGGCGAGCGCGCCGGCGATATCGGCGCCATCGCGTCCGCGCAACACGGGATCGAGATAATGCACGGCAGACACGATGCTCTCGAGCGTGTCGCCGGTCATGATCGGCGCCGAGGCGGCCTCGCCCCAACCGACGAAGTCGTTATCGGCTTCGACTCGCACCAGCACGTTGTCGGCGCGGCGTACTACCTCGCCCGCCATGATGACGGGCTTGAGCATGGGCAGGCTGACCGCAATCGGCTCGATGGTCCGGATGCGCACGGGCGCTCAGCCTCTACAGCTTCTTCATGCCGGACTTATCGATAATGTCCTTGAACATCGCGATTTCCTTGCTGACGCGCGCCCAGGCGGCATCGGCGCCCTTCGGCCGTACCTGGAAACCGGCTTTGTACAGTTTCTCTTTCATCTCCGGCGTTGAGAGAACCTTGAGCGTTTCCTGCTCCAGCCACTTGACGTTCTCAGGCGGCGTCTTGGCGGGCGCCATCAGCACGGTGTCGGTGGCGAACACGAAGTCCGGGTAGCCGGCTTCCGCCATGGTCGGAACGTCCGGCATGTCGGGCCAGCGCGTTTCGCCGGTGAACGCGAGGCATCGCAGCGTGCCAGCCTTGATGTGCTGTGCAGCCGGCGGCAGCGAGCCGGAGCTCAACTGTGTGGTGCCGCTGAGCAAAGCTTGAATGGCGTCGCCGCCGCCCTTGAACACGACGTCTTCCAGCTTGGGCAGATTTTCGCGGAGTTTCAAAACCTCGAGCTGGATCTGCGGTGTCGTGCCGATTGGCGGTGTCGCACAATTAAACTTCTCCGGATTGGCCCTGGCGAGCGCGACGAATTCCTTCACCGTCTTCGCTGACAAATCGGACTTGACCACAATAGTATTGGGCGAGGTTGCCAGTTCGCTGACCCCCACGAAGTCCTTGAGGGGGTCATACGGGATAGAGTTGTAAAGCGTAGCGTTGACCGAATAGGCGTTGGTCGCGAGCAAGATCGTGTAGCCATCCGGGTCGGAGCGCGCGACGTAGCCCATGCCGATATTGCTGCCGGCGCCGCCGCGGTTCTCGATGATGAAGGTCTTGCCGGTCGCTTGCTCGAGCGCGGCGGCGGTGATGCGTCCAACGATGTCGGACGGCCCGCCCGGCGTATTGGCCACCACGATCTTGACCGGGCGCTCCGGGTAGGCGGCATAGGCCGAGCGGATGCGCAGAAACGCCGGTGCGGCGATGCCCGCCGCCAGCACGCCGGCGCCCTTGATGATACGGCGCCGCGATAGCGTCGAATTTCCTTGTGCTTTCTTCATGGTCCCCCCTTATTGCTGAGCAATATTTTCTCGTTAGCGCCCATGCCCATATTAGGGTAAGCTTTTGCGAACATTGGAGCAATGGCGTCGGATGCGGGGGTGCCGCGGCCGGCGGCGCCTTCGGCCAAAGCACACAATTTCCATGATATTCACACGTCGCCTGACGCGGTCCGCTTAATCCATGAACGACATGCAAACGCGAGCGGCGGCCTGGCACGAGATCGTGCTTGCGACCCTCAAGAGCAACAATGTCAAACTCATAACTTATGTCCCCGACCGGGTGTTCACGCCGCTGATCAAGGCGCTGCACGGCGATCCGTTTTTCACCACTTTCGCCACGACGCGCGAGGAAGAAGCCATCGGCATCGTGACCGGCGCCTGGATGGGCGGGTTGCGCGGCGCCGTGCTGATGCAGACCAGCGGCTTCGGCACCATTCCGAATGCGCTCGCCTCGCTGGTGGTGCCGAGCCAGATTCCGGCGCTGATCTTCGTCTCCGAGCGCGGCACGCTTGGCGAGTTCAATCTCGGCCAGGCCATGGTGTGCAAGACCATGCGGCCGGTGATCGATTCGCTCGGCGTCGAAAATCATACGATCACGCGCCAGGACGAACTTGCCTTCATCATCGACCGCTCGATCAAGCAGGCAGTGGCAACGCAGGCGCCGGTCGTCTTCATCCTCTCGCCGCTGCTGACCGGTGGCAAAGTGTTTGAGGCTTGAGCCGCCCATGACCGCCAAGCAAACCGGAGCCGTCAGCGCTCATAACGCCAAGGTGATGAACCGCGCCGACCTGACCAAGCGGCTGGTTGGCCAGCTCAAGTGCGATGAAGCGGTGGTCGGCGGCATCGGCAATGCCAATTTCGATTTGTGGGCGAGCGGGCAGCGGCCGCAGAATTTCTACATGCTCGGTAGCATGGGCCTCGCTATTCCGATTGCGTTCGGCGTCGCGATCGCGCAGCCGCAGCGGCACGTGATCGCGCTCGAGGGCGACGGCTCACTGCTGATGCAGCTCGGCTGCCTCGCCACCGTCGCCATGCGGGCGCCGAAGAATCTCACGATGGTGGTGTGGGACAACGGCATCTACCAGATCACCGGCGGGCAGCCGACGGCGAGCGCCTCGGCCGCCGACCTGGTCGCCATCGCGCGCGGCTCAGGGATAGCCAACAGCGCCTGGGCCGCCGATGAAGACGACTTCGACCGCCTGGTCGCGGCCGCGCTTCATAATGGCGGACCGAGCTTGATCGCCGTGCGTACCGACAACAAGCCAGGTGTCGGCACCACCGACCGCGATCCGGTGCAGATTCGCACACGCTTCATGCTCGGCCTTGGCGTGAAGCGCCACCAATAGTCGGGGCATGAGTCGAGACTGCGGTTCAGCGCCCGCGCTTGCCGGGATTTTCCAGGATGCCCGTCACCATCGCCATGCGCACCAGATCGGACAGGCTGTTGGCCGCCATTTTGGTCATCAGATTGGCGCGATAGATCTCGACCGTGCGCGGGCTGATGCCGAGATCGAACGCGATGGTCTTGTTGGCGTTGCCAGCCACCAAGCCTTCGAGCACCTGCCGTTCGCGGTTCGACAACCCCGCCAGCTTGTCGTGGATTTCCGTAACCTTGGCCTTGCGTTCGGCCAGGTCGGCATCCCGGCTGAGCGTGGACCTGAGCGCCGCGAGCAATTGGTCGTCATCGAAGGGCTTTTCCAGAAANNTGCCGAGTTCCTTGACGCGGCGTAGCAGATCGATGCCGGTAATGTCCGGCATGCGTACGTCGGTGATGATGCAGCCGGAGCGCAACTGCGGCAGGATTTCGAGAAAGGCCTTGGCCGACTCGAATCCGCGCACCGTGTGCCCGGCGGTTCGCAGCAGGAATTCAAGCGATTGCCGGACGGCATCATCATCATCGATCACGTAAATGATCGGCTCAGGCTGCATCGTCGACGTCTCCTTGGTTTACGACCGCAAGAGTGAAATGGAATATTGTTCCGCCGGTAGGATTGGGTTCCACCCAGATTCGTCCATTATGCGCCTCGACGATGGCGCGCGAAATCGACAAGCCGACGCCCATGCCGTGACGCTTGGTCGTGATGAAAGGCTGAAACAATTGCTCGGCGATCTCGGGTGAGATTCCCGAACCGCTGTCAGTCACGCTGATCCTGACTTGGCCGCCGTCCGCCGGCGCGATGGCGACGATGAGGTCGCGCGTCTGCGACGTTTCCATCGCATCCATCGCATTGCGGATCAGATTGAGCACGACCTGCTGGACCTGCACGCGGTCGGCGATCACCAGATCGATTTCCGGGTTGAATTGGAATTGCACGCGTATGCCGAGATCCTTCACGCCCACCAACGCCAAAGCGCTGGCTTCCTCGACCAGCTTGGTGATGCTTTCCACGCGCCGCTCGCTTTCGCCGCGCGCGACGAAATCCCGCAGCCGTCGGATAATATGCCCGGCGCGCATGGCCTGGTCGGCCGCCTTGTCCAAAGCGTCGCGCATGGCCGCGGACTTTTCGTCACTGGCACCCTCCAGCAGCCGCCGCGAGCCTTTCAGGTAATTGGCGATCGCCGACAGCGGCTGATTGAGTTCGTGCGCCAGCGTCGATGCCATTTCGCCCATCGCCGTCAGCCTGGAAATGTGGACGAGCTCGGACTGCAATTCCTGCAAGCGCGCTTCGGTTTGCTGCCGCTCGGTCAGGTCGCGGATGAAGCCGGTGAAAAATCGCTGGTCACCCGATTTCATTTCGCCGACCGCAAGCTCCATCGGAAAGGTCGAGCCGTCCTTGCGCTGGCCGACCACCACGCGGCCGATGCCGATAATGCGGCGCTCGCCCGTGTTCATATACCGCTGCAGGTAACCGTCATGGTTTTCGCGATAGGGCGAGGGCATCAGGGTCTTGATGTTCTGTCCGATCGCCTCGGCCGCTCGGCAGCCGAACAGCCGTTCGGCGGCGCTGCTGAACGACTGCATATTGCCGTGCTCGTCGATGACGATCATCGCCTCCGGCACGGTATCGAGAATCGATTGCAGATGCGCCTCGCGCGCCAGCGCGTCGCGCGTCATGAGGTTCGCGCGCCGGCGGCCGCGATGCAGCAGCCCGCCGCCCCAGGACACGCCGATGCCGATGACGGCGAATGCGGCAGCATTGACCAAGCCAGTATTTGAAATAGACGATGCGCTTGAGAGCACGAAAAACGCGGCCAGTAGGCTTAACGCGGTCGCCAGCAAGCCAGGTCCAAGACCGCCGATGCCGGCCGAAATCAACACCGTCGGTACGAAATAAAGAAATATCGAGTCATCGTGCAGAATCGGCGCCAGCAACGCCCGCGCCGCGAGCGCCAGCGCGACGGCGGTCGGGGCGATGCCATAGCGTAAAATCTTGCCACGCTCGGGCGCCGACGAAGTTCCAGATTTTGTAACAATTTCAGACATTTAACCTGGCTAATCCGATAACGGCCCGGCCGCGGCGGTGGCTCCGATCGCCTCCGGTAAAACCCCTATGGAGATTATCTGAATTTCGGGCGCCCGGCTCCAAGGATATCGATGACCATCGAATTCATCGAGGACCCAGCGCCATGCTCACCCAGACGATGATCCACCGCAGTTCTTCGCGTCATCCGGCAGGCCATCATGCACACCCGGTTCCGGCGGTGAATTCACACTCGTTCGGCACCTCAATCGAACTGATGGGCGCGCCGATGCCGTTCGCCCGCAATGCCGAAATCTACGGCGAAAACGAGCCGGCGGAATATCTCTACAAAGTGGTGAGCGGCAGCATACGCACGTATAAGGTGCTCAACGATGGCCGTCGTCAGATCGGCGCCTTCTATCTGCCCGGCGATGTGTTCGGCCTCGAAGTTGGCGACGAGCATACGTTTTCCGCCGAAGCGATCGTCAACTCAAAGGTGTTGGTCATCAAGCGCAGCGCCCTGGTCAACCTGGCGGCGCGCGACAACGAGACCGCCCGCAAGCTCTGGACCATGACGGCCGGCGAATTGCAGCGCGTGCAGGCCCATATCCTGCTGCTGATCAAGACCGCGCAGGAGCGCGTGGCCGGGTTCCTGCTGGAAATGTCGGCGCGCGTACCCATGGGCAACGAGATTGATCTGCCGATGTCGCGCCAGGATATCGCCGACTATCTCGGCCTCACTATCGAAACCGTGTCGCGCACGCTGACCCAGCTTGAAAATACCGCGGCGATCGCGGTGCCGAGTTCCCGCCGTATCGTGTTGCGTAACCGTGCGGCGCTCAACCGATTGAATGCCTAGCGCGCGTAAAGTTCTGACTGCCGAACGTCGTTCTCCCTGACTAATGTTCGGCTTTACTGCCCCGGCACCCCTCGCCGGGGCATTTTTTTGTGCGCGCAGCCACGCACGCGTTGTTATAGGTCCATTGTCGCATTACCGTCGGCATAGCCGGTTCATCCGCGTATCGTGGCGCGATCTCGCAAGCGATTTCATCCTCCGATTGACCTGAATCAACGGCGCCGCCCGGCTTTCGTGGCAGGATGAACTCTAAATAAGTAATGGAGGCTGCCATGAACGCCGAACACGTGATGACCAGAGATGTCATTTCGATCGATCCGGATGCGACGGTGTTGCAGGCGGCGCGGCTGATGCTGCAGCATCACATCAGCGGCCTGCCGGTGATCGACAAAGACGGCAACTTGGTCGGCGTGCTGTCGGAAGGCGACTTCCTGCGCCGCCGCGAGACCAAGACCGAGCGGCGGCGCTCGCGCTGGCTCGAATTCCTGATGGGTCCCGGCCGTATCGCCGCCGAATACAGCCATTCGCACGGTAGCAAGGTCTCCGAAGTGATGACCCCCGAAGTGCAGACCGTCGATGAAGTCACGCCGATCGAAGACATTGTCGACCTGATGGAGCGCCGCCGCATCAAACGCGTGCCGGTCGTCTGCGGCGGCCAGGTGGTCGGAATCGTAACGCGCTCCAATCTCATGCACGCCATGGTCAGTCTGGCGCGCGTGGCGCAGCCCGCCGCCAAGGACGATGCCGCCATTCGGGAGCGTCTGCTGGCGGAGATACAAAAAGAGCAATGGGCGCCGGCGGCGACCGCCAACGTCGTGGTGCATGACGGCGTGGTCGAGCTGTGGGGCGTGATCGTCGACGAACGCCAACGCGAGGCGCTTAAAGTCGCCGCCGAAAACATTCCCGGCGTCAAGGTGGTAATAGATCACCTGGTTTGGATCGAGCCGACCACCGGCCTGACCATCGAGCCGTCGGATGCCGCGCTAACGCATTAACAGCTCACGCATATCTGTGGGCGGGTCCGCCAGCGCGGACGTGGCTTTATTTTGATTCTTTTGACCTGGCGCAAGGTACGGTCGGGGTGTTTGTGCATTGGGTATTTTGACGCCACGATAAGATGGCGCCGCAAAATGCGGAGGTGTTCCATGAATCTCAGATCACTCATGCCGATCGGCCGCGACCGCAATGTCGCGCGAAGCGATAATGCGTTCATGTCCCTGCAACACGAAATAGACCGGCTGTTCGACGACTTTACCCGCGGGTTCCCCGCGTTTTCCACCGGCGGCGCCGCCGAGCTGCTGCCGAACCTGGACGTGACGGAAACCGACAAGCAAATCGAGATAACCGCCGAACTGCCCGGCCTCGAGGAAAAGGACGTGCAGGTGAATCTCGCCGATAACATCCTCACGATCCGCGGCGAGAAAAAGGCGGAAAAGGAAGAGAAGGATAAGACCTACCGGCTGGTCGAGCGCAGCTATGGTTCCTTCGTGCGCTCGCTTGAATTGCCGGAGGGAGTCAATGCCGACGCCATCAAGGCCAGTATCGAGAAGGGCGTGCTCAAGGTGACCGTGCCGAAGCCGACGCCCGCGCAAGTCAAGAAGATCGACGTCAAAGCAGCCGCCTGATCATGGGGCGCGACAAGGCGCGCCTCGCGGTTAAAGTAGCGCGGGGCGCGTCTTTTTCTTTTTTAGCTTTCCGCCATAGCCCGCTACCGCAGCCGTCCGCACAGCGGTCAGCCGGCGAGCCATTTCAAGGCCTTTTGATTTGTCGCAATGTGGTCTTTCGCGTTTTGCGGATGCTGCGTTGAAGGCATTTTTTTCTCGGGGAGGAATCCATGTCCACCCTCGCTCAATCCACGGTTCGCACGGCCACGCCGCCGAGCGTAAAGGAATCGAACTGGTTTGCCTCGAACTGGGGCCTGTTGGCCGCGGTCGCGGCGCTCGTTGTCATTCTGCTTTTGCCGACGCCAGCCGAGTTGCCGGTCGCCGGGCATCGCATGCTCGCGATTCTCGCCTTCGCCGTCATCATCTGGATGACGGAGGCCATCGATTATGCCGTCTCGGCGATCGTGATCGCGGCATTGATGGCATTTCTACTCGGCTTGGCGCCGAACGTCGCAAACCCGAAAATCCTTCTCGGCACGAGCGGCGCGCTGGGCTTGGCCTTCAGCGGATTCGCCAATACCGCGCTCGTGCTGGTCGCAGCGGCGCTGTTCCTGGCCGCCGCCATGACCGCGACCGGTCTCGACAAGCGCATCGCGCTCAGCATTCTCTCGCGCGTTGGCACCGAGACGCGGCACGTGGTGGTCGGCACCATCCTGGTTGGATTCGTGATCGCGCTCATGGTGCCGTCAACCACCGCGCGGGTGGCCTGCCTGGTTCCGATCACGCTTGGCATCATCGCGGCCTACGGCGTCAACAAACGCGGCGCCTTCGCCAGCATGTTGATGATCACGACGGTGCAGACCGCCAGCATCTGGAACGTCGGCATCAAGACCGCGGCGGCGCAAAACATGGTCGCCGTCGGTTTCATCGAGAAGACATTCGGCAAGACCATCACCTGGCTCGAATGGCTGATCGCCGCCGGGCCGTTCGCCATCCTGATGTGTATCGCGCTCTATTTCGTCATGACGCGTATGATGCCGCCGGAAGTGGCGGAAGTACCCGGAGGCCGTGAAGGCATCCGCAAATCGCTTGCGGAACTTGGGCGGATGAAAGCGTCCGAAATAAAGCTGCTCACACTATCGCTGATCTTGATCGCTTTCTGGGCGACAGAAGGCGTGCTGCATAAATTCGATACCAGCACCACCACGATCACGGCGGTGGCGTTGATGTTTATGCCCGGCTTCGGCATCATGACCTGGAAGGAAGCGCAACCGAAGATCCCGTGGGGCACCATCGTCCTGTTCGGCGTCGGCATCAGCCTCGGCACCGCCTTGTTGCAGACCAACGCGGCAACTTGGCTCGCCGACATCGTGGTGGCGGAGTTCGGCCTGAAGAACGCCACCGTGCTGTTCATCCTCGGGGTGATGAGCCTGTTCCTGGTCGTCATCCATCTCGGCTTCGCCAGCGCCACCGCGCTTGCCTCGGCCATGATTCCAATCGTGATCGCGGTGCTCAAAGGCGTGGCGACCCCCGGCATCAACATCATCGGCATGACGATGTTGCTGCAATTCGTGGTCAGCTTCGGCTTCATCCTGGTGGTGAATGCGCCGCAGAACATGGTCGCCTATGGCACGGAGACGTTCAACGCCCGCGACTTCGTGCGTACCGGCTTCGTGCTGACGGTGATTGCGCTCGTGTTGGTGATGGTGCTTGGCGCCACCTATTGGCATTGGCTCGGCTACGCCTGACCGGAGCAGGACGGTGCCAGCACCTCGGTCGCGGAGATCGCGCGGCAATTAGCCCTCGGCGCCTGAGCCGCATTATCGATCCGAGCAGCCCCGGTCGGTGTCCAGCCGGCCCGGGCCCCCAGGAATCCGCTGGCCTCAGGCGCCCGCGCCGTTGGGGTTGGTGCGGCGGCTGAGCGCGCAAAACACGCCCATTTGACCTGCGTCAAAGAGGATACCGGGGCCTTGGCGGATAGTTTTCGCTGCGGACCCTTCATTTTCAAGGCTAGCCAGACAACGGGATAGCAGCATGGCGAACGCGCTCGCTCCTCAGAAAACCATGACTCTCGGCGAAGGAGGACTGGCACTGGCCATGGCGGCATTGGCACTTCTGTCGATCGTGGTGGCGGCCAAGGCCTACACACCGGAATTCGCGTTCCACGCTTATCTGTTTACGGCCGCCAGCGTCGCCGCGGTGTTCGCTATCGTCAATCGCTACTACGACCGGCCGGCCGAGCCGCCGCCGCTGACCATCGACGGCAAGCCGAATTACAACATGAGCCCGGTCAAGTTCGCGACTGTCGCCGCCATGTTCTGGGGCATCGCCGGGTTCACCGTCGGCCTCTACATCGCCAGCGAGCTGGCATTTCCAATTCTCAATCTCGATCTGCCGTGGACTACCTTCGGGCGCTTGCGTCCGCTGCACACCTCGGCGGTGATCTTCGCCTTCGGCGGCAACGTGCTGATCGGCACGTCGTTCTATGTCGTGCAGCGCACCTGCCGCGCGCGGCTCGCCGGCGACCTGGCGCCCTGGTTCGTCGTGCTCGGCTACAATTTCTTCATTCTCATTGCCGGCACCGGCTATCTGCTCGGCATCACCCAGTCGAAAGAATATGCCGAGCCGGAATGGTACGCCGATCTCTGGCTGACCATCGTGTGGGTGACTTATTTCCTGGTCTTCCTCGGCACCATCATTCGCCGCACCGAGCCGCATATCTACGTCGCCAACTGGTTTTATCTCGCCTTCATTCTGACCATCGCGGTGCTGCATCTCGGCAATAATCCGGCGGTGCCGATATCGATGTTCTCGTCGAAGTCCTACATCGCCTGGTCGGGCGTGCAGGACGCCATGGTGCAGTGGTGGTACGGCCACAACGCGGT